>DATJPN010000128.1:0-18962 GCA_035506335.1 Steroidobacteraceae bacterium
TGAAAGCCGACTGGCGCGGAACGGCAAGGTGCACCCGGGCTCCGTCTACGGGACGCAGGCTCGCGATGGTGTGTGCGAGCTCGGTTTCCATGGCGTGCTGGTAGCGGGCGTTCTCGACGAACTGACTGACGCCGAGGCCCGGATCCTTGGTCATCAGCGAGAAGCCGTTGTCGTTGTCCGGCAGCCCCTGGCCGGCCAGCTTCAGGCGCGCCTCGCTCAGGCGCTCGGATGGCACCATGATGGCATTGGACCCGGGCTCGAGCCGGTAGGGTATGGTGGCCGCATCCAGTGCCTGGGTGATCTGTGCCTGGTCCTCGGCCGCAAGATTCGCGTAGAGCATGCTGTAGTTCGGGCCGCGTGACCACAGCACGACGGTGACACCGGCGGCGACCGCCGCGGCGATGCCGACCAGCAGCAGCAGCGGGCGCAGGCCCGCCGTCCAGCGTGGGTAAATCACTTCGGCAGTCGTCGCCGTGGTCACGGTGAGCTCCGGGAGTCTTCAGTTGTCGTAGGCATGAATCGTGTGCCGGCGTCCGGTTACATCTGCATGTTCATGATGTCGGTGTACGCGCTGATCAGGCGGTTGCGCACCTCGGTCACCGCGCGCAGACCGATGTTCGCCTTGTTGGCCTCGAGCATGACCGTGGGCAGGTCCACCCCGGGCACCCCGCGCTCGAACTTGTCGGCGAGGTCGTTGGCGCGCAGCTCCGCGCGGTTGGCCTGCTCCAGGCCGCTGCGCAACAGGGTCGCGAAGCTGTTCTCGCCGCCCGGAACGGCGGCAGTGCCGGATGCGGCGGCCGCATCGCCGGTGAGCGAGGCGGGCCGCAGCGCCGGCGCCTGGGTCTGCGCGGCGAGACTGCGGATCTGCGACAGGACCTGATCGATCTGCAACTGGCTCATGGGGTTCAGTCTCCTAAACCGCGGGGATTTCGATGCCCGCCGCGCGCAGGCGGGCGAGCTTGTAACGCAGGGTGCGCGGCGAGATACCCAGGCGCTCGGCGATCTCGCGCCGCGTGCTGCCGGCAACGCGCAGCGCCTCGAGCAGCAGGTTGCGTTCGGCCTGGCCGAGGGAATCGGCCAGCGAGGCGCGCGACTCATCCGCCGTGGTTGGACGGACTTCGTCGGCAGCCGCGGGGTGCGGTGCGCAGGCGCTGGCCGGTGCCGGCAACGCCATGGGCGCGCCCGACGACACCTCCGGTGCCGGCTCGAACTGTATGTGTTCCGGTCCGATGACCGGGCCGTTGACCAGGATCAGTGCGCGCTGCAGCAGATTGTCCAGTTCGCGCACGTTGCCCGGCCAGGAATAGGTGAGCAGCAGTTGCGCGGCCTCGGCGCTCAGGGCCGGTATCGGTTCCCCGGGACGCGAGCGAAGCCCGAGCAGCTGCATGGCGAGCGGCAGGATGTCGTCGCGGCGCTGGCGCAGGGGCGCGAGCCCGAGCGGGAAGACGTTGAGGCGATAGTAGAGATCTTCGCGGAAGCGGCCGGCCGTGACTTCCTCGCGCAACCGGCGGTTGGTGGTGGCCAGCACCCGCAGGTCGAGCGCGATGGCGGTGCGGCCGCCGAGCCGTTCGACCTCGCGCTCCTGCAGGACGCGCAGCAGCTTCGCCTGCAGGTTGAGGGGCATCTCGGTGATCTCATCGAGCAGCAGGGTGCCGCCCTGCGCCTGTTCGAACTTTCCGGGGTGGGCCGTGTGCGCGCCGGTGAAGGCGCCGCGCTCGTAACCGAAAAGGATCGCCTCGAGCATGTTCTCCGGGATCGCCGCGCAGTTCACGGCGACGAAGGGACCGTCGCTGCGCGCGGAGAAGCGGTGTACGAACCGCGCGAGCACCTCCTTGCCGGTGCCGGACTCGCCGACGATGAGGACGGTGCAGTCGCTGGCCGCGACGCGGCGCGCGAGTTCCAGCAGACGCTGCGACGCCTGGGCGCAGGCCACCGGCTGCGGCTCAGGCACGCGGCGGGCGCTGACGGACGGCGCGGTTGTTGAGTCCTGGACCATTCGAACCCCGAGCAGGAATGCTGTTGCCGGGGGACCGGTGCAAGAGGCGTGCCCGGCGGTGGATGGCCGTCAGAACGTGATGACGGTCACAGGCGGCGGCATGAATCTGCCGCCGGCCGTCAATCTTCCGTCGCCACGTCCAGATCGGATCCGGCGAGCTCGGCGCTGACGAGGCCGAGTTTGCGCAACTTCTCGACGAGCGTGGTGCGACGCAGGCCCAGCAGCCGCGCGGCATGGGCGACGGTGCCGTTGGCGCGTTCGAGCGCCTGCTCGATGAGTCGCCGCTCGATCTGCGTCAGGTGCGCGCGCAGATCGATTCCGTCCGCGGGAAGTGCGGCCGCGGCGGCGGCGCTGTCCGCCGCGGCCTGGGGCAGGGGTGCCGGCGGCGATGGATCGGAGTGTTGCAGCAGGGCCCCCGGGCTCAGCAGTTCCGGGCTGCCCTCATCGCCGAAATGGAAATCCGGCGCGGCCGGCACATGCGAGTGCTGTTCGGCGGCGCAGATCTGCGGCGGCTCGGTGACCGCAGTCCAGTCCGCCGGCCGGTACCGCGCCGGCAGGTCGGCCACGTGCGCGATCCGGCCCGCGCACACGATGGAGAGTCGCTCGATGAGGTTGGCGAGTTCGCGGACGTTTCCGGTCCAGCGGTACAGCGAAAGCGCGGCGAGCGCCAGGGGCGAGAGCTGCACCTGGCCCCGGCCCTCGGCCATGTTATGGGCGATGAAGTCGCGGACCAGCAGCGGCAGGTCCTCGATGCGGGTGCGCAGCGCCGGCATTTCGATCGGGAATACATTGAGCCGGTGATACAGGTCCTCGCGGAACGAGCCCTGCGCGATCGAATCCTCGAGGTTGCGGTGGGTGGCGGCGATGATGCGCACGTTGCAGCGCACCTGAACGTGGTTGCCGACGCGTTCGAAGACCCGCTCCTGCAGCACCCGCAGCAGCTTCACCTGCATCGTGGGGCTCATGTCGCCGATCTCGTCGAGGAACAGCGTGCCGCCCTCGGCGATCTCGAAGCGGCCCTTGCGGGTGGCCACCGCGCCCGTGAAGGCGCCTTTTTCATGTCCGAACAGCTCGGACTCCAGCAGTTCAGCTGGAATGGCGCCGCAATTGACGGCCACGAACGGCCGCTGACGCCGCGGACTGAGGTCGTGGATGGCGCGGGCCGCCACTTCCTTGCCGGTGCCCGACTCACCGAGAATCAACACCGTGGAGTCGTGTTCGGCGACCTGGCGGATCAGGGAGATGACGTCGCGGATGGCGAAGGAGGTTCCGGTCGGCAGCCGCACCCGCGCGCGCTCCTCGGTGCGTGTCGCCATCTGTGCTTCGGGGCCCGTCCCCCGGTGAAGTTCCGGGACCACGGCCAGTTCAGACGCCGCCATCAAATCTCCCAACGCCGATCAGCCGGTGCCTGCGGCACCTTTGACATTTTGTCGGTCGTCAATATAAAGAACCCGCCGCTGAATTGAGCGTGCAGCGCTTCGAAGCCGTGACTCCAATCACATTCGGCCGGACGCGAAACGTGACGCAGCGCGGCCGCCATGGGAGCGCAGGGTAGCGCATCCACGCCTCGCCGCGGTGCTCAGTCACGCCGCGGCTGGCGGAAGCCTGCGACCTGGCGGCGATGGTGGCGGAATATCAGCCGCTCGAGCAGGTCCGCGACCGGTTCACCGACGGGCGCGAAGCGCACCGTCACCTCGCCTTCGGGGGTCACCGAGGTGAGCGTGCCCAGCAGGCGCAACGGCTCGCCCAGGAAGTCGCGCAGGTGGATTTCGAGGATGCCCTGGCCGGTCTGCGGCGCCGGCGCCGCGGCGTGCCAGACGGCGCCCTGCGCATTGAAGCGGATCGCCGCCGGGGCCGGACGCGGGCGGTTGGCGGCCAGCAGCTGGCCGACCAGATCCAGGAGCAGATTGATCTTGAAATCCAGCCGCGTCAGGTCGGGCGCCGATTCGTCGGGCTTGTCGGTCGTGCCGTGATCCTCGATGGCGGCGAGCGCCTGCAGCAGCCTGACATTGCGCCCGGAGAAGGCGGCGACGGCCGCAGCATCGGCGCCGCCGGACAGGGGCAGCCAGGCGACCGGCAGGACTTCTTCGTAGGCCAGTTCGTCGTAGAGGACTACTGTATCGGAACCATCAAACATCGGCCGTGGCTCCCGAGCTGCGCGGCGGTTGAAGACGGGCCGGCTTTCATGCGGGCTGCCGCGGGCAGGGCGAACCAGGCGGCGCGCACTTCCACGAGCAGGTGCCAGACTTCATCGAGCGGCGCCCGGCACCTGCCGCTCGCCGCAAGGCCGACCCTCTGGCCGGCGTAATCGTACAGCTCGGCGAGATTGGCGGCGAGCGGGTCTCCGCCGAGCACGTCCACATTGTCGCGCAGCGCCTGCAGCAGCTGGCCGGTGGCAAGGATTTGCAGCGTGGCCCGCTGCCACTGACCCTCGATCAGGGAGTCCCGACCCAATTCCAGGGCGGCAATGGCCCCGTCGAGGACCGCCACCATGACGTCGGCGCCGGCCTGCGCAGCGTCGGCCGCGGCCCGCCTGAGCGGATGGCCGGCAAGTCGGTTCGGATTCACGAGTGGCATGGGATTGAACTATCCGTATGGGGCGGTAACCCGTTAACGGCGTTGCCCGGGGCAACTTGAGGCGCAGGGCCAGGCGCCCTTTCAGGCCTGATTCAGGCCGGGTGCTGGGCCGTGTCCGGCAGCGGCATGAGGTTCTCGGCGGTCTCCTCCGCGAGGAACTTGCGCATCAGCAGCGCCTGCTGCAGCCGTCCGCGGCGCACGTAGGCCTCGTAGAGCAGGTCCTTCATGACCTCCAGCACCACCGCGGCGCTGTTCGCGTCGAGCGGTGGTGGATCAGGGCGCGCGTCCGCCGGGGTGCCGAAGATCACGGCCTTGAGCAGCTGGAAGGTGTCCGGATCGATGCCGACCAGCGCGCGCACTTCGTTGAGCTGGTCGAACATGCGCAGTTTGCCCGCTTCGCCCAGATCCGTGAACGCCGCCCGCGCGGTGCGCCGGCACATCGAGGCGAAGGCGTTGTAGGCGCCGCTCGAATAGCACAGCAGCGACTCGCGGAACGGCTGTTCGACCTGCGCGGGCAGGTGCGTGAAGGTGAACTTCTCGCGCGGTCGTTCGATTTCGCTGAACTGCGAAGACAGCTCGATGCGGTTGCTGCGGTACATGCGCACCGGGAAACGCAGGAACACGGGGGCGCTGCAGGCGTCGCAGCGGCCCACG
Source organism: Steroidobacteraceae bacterium (assembly GCA_035506335.1). GTDB lineage: Bacteria > Pseudomonadota > Gammaproteobacteria > Steroidobacterales > Steroidobacteraceae > DAIDKA01. Next base: position 5,228 of record DATJPN010000128.1, read on the forward strand.
ACGCCCACGGCTCGCGGCTTGTAGCGCTGCAGTTCGGCAAAATCCGGAACCGCGCTGATGGCGATGTGGGCCATGACGTCACAGTGCGGGCATTGCAGGGCAAGAGCGCGTTCCTGCTCCTGGATCAGCCGGCCCGTGGCATCGATATAAGAGGACATAGCCGCAACGATAGTAACCCAATTATGGCAGCGGCACAGGCGTCGCGGCCGACGCGGCGTGGCCTTATGTCAGGTGCTCCCGGGACGCCTCCGGCCTGCGCTACTTGGCGAACAGCTCCTTCAGGCCGCCGGCGATCAATACCGACACGTCCACCAGGATCAGCGGCAGGCCGACGCCGCCCGGGGCCACGAGGTACTTCGGTTCCCAGGTGGGATGGAACTTGGCCTTGTAGCGGCGCAGGCCCTCGAAATTGTAGAAGTGCTCGCCATGCCGGAAGATGAAATTGCCGATGCGGTGCCAGGCCGGCGCCAGCGGGTGGCGCTCGAGCCCCGCGAGCGGTGCGACCCCTAGACTGAACCAGGCGAATCCCTGCTGACGCGCCCACAGCATCAGTTCCACGAACAGGAAATCCATCGCCCCGGGCGGCGCATCGGGACTGAAGCGCATGAGATCGACCGCGACTTCCTCGTGCGCGGCGGACTGCCACAGGTTGGCGAACGCGACCGGTTCGCCGTCGCGCCGCACGAGGGCGATGGGGAAGTTCCGCAGGTAGCGTTCCGAGAACGAGCCGACCGAGAAGCCCTTCTCGGCGGTGGCCTTTTCCTTGAGCCAGGAGTCGGAGATCGCGCGCAGCGCCGGCAGGATCCGCGGCACATCCGGCGGCTGCACCACCTCGAACGTCGCCCGGTCGCGCTCGCCGCGGCGGCGCGCGGTGCGCAGTTCGCCGCGGATGCTGCCCTCCAGGGAAAAATTCGCGAGCGGCACCCGGGCCTCCTCGCCGATCTTCATCGCCGCAAGTCCCAGATCGACATACAGCGGCAGGCACTCGACGCTCGACTGATAGAAGACCACGCGGCCGCCGTGCTCGTCGGAAAGCTCGCGGAAGCGCCACACCAGCTCCTCCGCCTCGCTTCGCGGTCCTACCGGATCGCCGAGGGCGATCCAGCTGCGTCCCTGCACCTGGTACATGATGAAGGAGTGGCCGCTCGCGCTGAACAGCACGTGCTTGTCACCCGTGAGCACCGCGTTCGAGAGCGTGGTGGGGGAGGTGGCGAGCACCCGCTTGATGTCGTCGAGTTCGGGTCTGTGGGTCAGTTCCGGCACCGGGGGCGCCGGGCGCAGCAGCGTGAACAGCAGGAAGGCGGCCGTGAGCACGCATACCAGCAGCGATGCGCGCAGCATGCGCGGCGCGTTCGCGTCGAAGGCAAACGTCCACCACAGGTCGTTCGAGTATTCGATGTGCCGGTTGACGAGCAGCCCCACCCAGACGCTGGCGACGATGACGCCGACGATGCTGGCCGCCCAGGTCGGCGTGAAGCGCTGCTGGACCAGCGAAGCCGGCCTGTAGAAGGAACCGCGACCCAGAACGAGCATCCCCAGCACCAGCCACAGGAACACCGTCTCCTTGAAGTTGCCGCCCTTCAGCAGCGCTATGGCGCCAGCGGTCAGCAGCAGCCAGAAACTGATGTGGTAGGCGGCGTGGATGCGGCGAAACAGCGCGCGCGCGAGGATCAGCAGCGCCAGCCCGATCGCGCTGCCGGCCAGGTGCGAGAATTCCACCACCGGCAGCGGCACCAGCCGGGCGAAGGAGGCGATGCCGGAATCCACGCGCCGGGTCGCGCCCGAGAACAGCAGTTCGGCACCGGCGATGAAGGTCAGCGCGCCGACGACCGAAGGCACCACCGGGCCGATGAACGCCGAGGCGCGGGCGCGGGCCTGTGCGAGCCGCGCCCTCTGTGCGCCGAGCTCCTCGGCCGCGAACAGCACCGTGGCGACGCCCAGCGGCGCGAGGTAGAACACCGCGCGATAGGCCAGGAGCGATCCGAGCAGCGCATCGGCCGGAATCCCCGGCAAGGCGATGACCACGATGGTTTCGAATACGCCGAGGCCCCCTGGTACGTGACTGATGATTCCGGCGGTGACGCCGACGGCGTAGGCGCCCGCGAAGGCCACCAGGTCCACGTGCGCCGTGGCCGGCAGCATCAGCCACAGCACCGCGCACGACATGCCCAGGTCGAGGGTGCCGGCGATCACCTGGATCGCGCCGATGGCCGCCCCCGGCGGGCGCAGCAGCCAGCCGCGGAATTCCAGCCGTGCGCGGCGCGAGCAGGTCCAGGCGAAATAGGCCATGACGGCGCCGAGCAGCACGATGCCGATCAGCACGGGCCAGTCGGCATGACTACGCAGCGCCGCCGACGCCACGTCGGGATAGATCAGGAAGGACAGGCCCGCGAGGACGGCGAGCCCCAGGGCCGTCGTGATGCTCGTGAATCCCGTGACCGTCGCCACGTCGATCGCCGTCAGACGCGAGGAGGCATACAGCCGCAGCCGGAATGCGCCGCCGGTGAAGGCCGCGAATCCGAGGTTGTGGCCGAAGGCATTGGCGATGAAGCTCGCCACCACCACCCGGCCGAGCGGCACCTTCTTGTGCAGGTAGCGCAGCGCCAGGAAGTCGTACAGGCACAGCGCCAGGTAGCTGCCGCCGGTGAGCAGCAGGCCCACCGCCAGGGTCTCGGTGGGAATGGCCTCCAGGTGGGCGACGATGTCGCGCACGTGGATCTGCGCCAGTTCCCGGTGCAGCAGCCACGCCATGATCGAGAACACCAGCAGCGCGGCAGCCGGGCCGATCCACACGCGCGAGCCATCGCCCGGAGAGGCGCCTTGCTTGACCGATGAACTGGCGGTCATCGTCCGTCCGTCAGCGCGCGAGGGGCTTGTAGCGGATGCGGTGCGGCTGCGCGGCGTCCTCGCCGCGGCGGCGCCGGTGGTCCTCGTTGTACTCCTGGTAGTTGCCTTCGAAGAAGATCACCTCGGAATTGCCTTCGAACGCCAGGATGTGGGTCGCGATCCGGTCCAGGAACCAGCGGTCGTGGGAGATCACGACGGCGCAGCCCGGAAAATTGAGCAGTGCCTCTTCCAGCGCGCGCAGCGTCTCCACGTCCAGGTCGTTGGTCGGCTCATCCAGGAGCAGCACGTTGCCGCCGCTCTTCAGGACCTTGGCCAGATGCACGCGATTGCGTTCGCCGCCTGACAGCTCGCCGATCAGCTGCTGCTGCTGGGTGCCGCGGAAGTTGAAGCGGCCGACATAGCCGCGCGAGGTGGTCTCGTAGTTGCCGACCTTGATGATGTCCGAGCCGCCGGAGATTTCCTGCCACACCGTCTTCCTGTCATCCAGCGACTGCCGCGACTGGTCCACGTAGGCCAGCTTGACGGATGGACCGATGCGCACCTCGCCGGCATCCGGCTGCTCGCCACCCGTAAGCATGCGGAACAGCGTGGTCTTGCCGGCGCCGTTCGGGCCGATGATGCCGACGATGCCGCCGGCCGGCAGGTTGAACGAGAGGTTGTCGATCAGCAGCCGCTCGCCGTAGGCCTTGCGCAGGCACTTGGCCTCGATCACCAGGTCCCCCAGCCGCTCACCGGGGGGGATGTAGATTTCGTTGGTCTCGTTGCGCTCCTGGAATTCGCGCGAGGCGAGCTCCTCGTAGCGCTGCATGCGGGCCTTGCTCTTCGCCTGCCGTGCCTTCGGGTTCTGCCGGACCCACTCCAGCTCGTGCTCGAGGGTCTTGCGCAGCGCATCGCGCTCGCGCTCCTCGAGAGCGAGCCGCTTCTCCTTCTGTTCCAGCCAGGAAGAATAGTTGCCGTGCCACGGGATGCCATGACCGCGATCGAGCTCGAGGATCCACTCCGCCACGTTGTCCAGGAAGTAGCGGTCATGGGTCACGGCGATGACGGTGCTCGGATATTCCTCCAGGTACTGCTCCAGCCAGCCGATGGACTCGGCATCCAGGTGATTGGTCGGCTCATCCAGAAGCAGCATGTCCGGCGCGGACAGCAGCAGGCGGCACAGGGCGATGCGCCGCTTCTCGCCGCCGGAGAGCTTGCCGACGAGAGCCTCCCAGGGTGGCAGTCGCAGGGCGTCGGCGGCGATATCAAGCTTGCGCTCGAGCTCCCAGCCACCCGCGGCATCGATGGCATCCTGCAGTTTCGCCTGCTCGTCGAGCAGCGCGGTCATCTCCTCATCCGACATCGGTTCGGCGAAGCGGTCGCTGATCTCGTTGAAGCGCGCGACCTGGCGGAAGGTCTCGCCCACACCCTCCATGACGACGCTGCGCACGGTCTTCTCCAGGTCGAGCTGCGGCTCCTGGGAGAGGTAACCGATCCGGATGCCGGCCTGCGGCCGGGCTTCACCGTCGATGTTCTGATCGATGCCCGCCATGATCCGCAGCAGCGTGGACTTGCCCGAGCCGTTCAGGCCGAGCACGCCGATCTTGGCGCCGGGAAAGAACGACAGGCTGATGTCGCGCAGGATGGTGCGCTTCGGGGGTACCACCTTGGATACCCGATTCATGGTGTAGATGTACTGGGCCATGGACGTGTCGGCTGCCTGAAAGCCCGAGTTTATCGCGAACGAACGGGCGCCGTGTGCTTCCGGGGGCAGGCAAACGCACCGCGAGAGGGGTTGCCGCCCCGGGACGTGCTAGGCTCAGCGATTCGATGAACCACGCGGTTGCAATGGTGATCGGGGAGCGGCTGGCCCGCTACGGATTCCCGGATGGCCATCCCTTCGGTCCCGACCGGCATGCGGCGTTCCTGCGCGAATTCGAGGCGCGCGGACTGCAGCGCAGCGTGCAGCTGCTGGAGCCGCGCGAAGCCACCTACGAGGAGCTGCTCGCCTTCCATACGCCCCGCTACGTGGATTTCGTGCGCGAGCGCTCGCACACCGGCCAGGGCTTCCTCGACAGCGGCGACACGCCGGCCTTCCGCGGCGTATACGAAGCGGCGGCGACGGTGGTCGGCGCCGCCATCACGGCCTGCGAGGCCATCATGAGCGGCGCCGCGCGCACCGCCTTCGTGCCGATCGCGGGGCTGCATCACGCCGGCAGGGACCACGCCGCCGGATTCTGCGTCTTCAATGACTGTGGCGTCGTCATCGAGCTGCTGCGGCGCCGGCATGGCCTGCAGCGGATCGGCTACGTCGATATCGATGCCCATCACGGCGATGGGGTCTATTTCGGCTTCGAGGACGACCCCGCGGTCATTTTCGCCGACATCCACGAGGATGGCGAAACCCTCTACCCCGGCACCGGCAGGGCCAGCGACACCGGGCGGGCCGCGGCGGCCGGCACCAAGCTCAATCTGCCGCTCATGGCCGGCTCCGGGGATCGCGCCTTCCAGGGCGCCTGGGCCCGGGTGCTCGAACATGTCGAGCGATTCGCGCCGCAGTTCCTGCTGCTCCAGTGCGGTGCCGACAGCATCGAAGGGGATCCGATCACCCACCTGCGCTTCAGCCCCGAAACGCATGGGCGCGCCGCGCAGGACCTGGTGCAGCTGGCCACCCGCCTCGGCCATGGGCGGGTGCTGGCGCTCGGCGGCGGGGGCTACAACCGCGCCAACCTGGGCAAGGCCTGGTCCGAGGTCGTCGCCGGGCTGGCCTAGGCCCGCCGCACGTGGCCTTCGGTCCCCCGGGGCCGGTAGAATAACCGGCTCTCCCGCAAGAGCCCGCTTCACCTTCGCCAAGGGTACCGTGAATGTTCAGCAAGTCGATGACCATCGCCGGTTTTGATCCGGAACTCGCCCGTGCCATCGCCGGTGAGCGGCAGCGCCAGGAGGATCACATCGAGCTCATCGCGTCCGAGAACTACACCAGCCCGCGGGTGCTCGAAGCCCAGGGCTCGGTGCTGACCAACAAGTACGCGGAAGGCTATCCGGGCAAGCGTTACTACGGCGGTTGTGAGTACGTCGACGTGGCCGAGCAGCTCGCCATCGACCGCGCCAGGAAGCTCTTCGGCGCTGCCTACGTCAATGTCCAGCCGCACTCCGGGTCCCAGGCCAATGCCGCGGTGTACCTGGCGCTGGTGCCGCCCGGCAGCACCATCCTGGGCATGAGCCTGGATCACGGCGGTCACCTCACTCACGGCGCCAAGGTCAACTTCTCCGGCAAGCTGTACCGTTCGGTGCAGTACGGCGTGCGCGCCGACAGCGGCGAGATCGACTACGCGGAAGTCGAGCGCCTGGCGCAGACCGAGAAGCCGGCGATCATCGTCGCGGGGTTCTCGGCGTATTCGCGGGTCATCGACTGGGCGCGCTTTGCGGCGATCGCCCGCGGCGTCGGGGCCCTGTTCTTCGTGGACATGGCGCACGTCGCGGGCCTGGTGGCGACCGGGCATTATCCGAATCCGCTGCCGCACGCGGATGTCGTGACGACGACGACGCACAAGACCCTGCGTGGACCGCGCGGCGGGCTGATCCTCGCGCGCGAGAATCCGGAACTCACCCGCAAGCTCGCCTCGATGGTGTTCCCGGGCACCCAGGGCGGGCCGTTGATGCACGTGATCGCGGCCAAGGCGGTGGCGTTCCTGGAGGCGTTGCAGCCGGAGTTCCGCGACTACCAGGCCCAGGTCCTCGCCAATGCCCGCACGATGTGCGCGCGCCTGGCGCAGCGCGGCTTCAGCATCGTTTCGGGCGGCACCGACAATCACCTGTTCCTGATGAGCCTGGTCGACCGCGACATCACCGGCAAGGATGCGGACGCCGCGCTCGGGCGCGCCTTCATCACGGTGAACAAGAACGCCGTGCCCAACGATCCGCGCCCGCCCACGATCACCAGCGGCCTGCGCATCGGCACTCCGGCCGCCACCACCCGCGGCTTCAGGCAGGAGCAGATCACCCTGGTGGCGGACCTCATCGCCGACGTGCTCGACGCCAATGGCGCGGATGCGGTCGTCGAGCGGACCCGCGCCCGGGTGCTGGAGCTGTGCCATGCCTTTCCGGTGTACGCGGCGTGACGGGTCGCACCGGGACGCACCATGTATTGTCCCTTCTGCGCTCACGTCGAAACCAAGGTCATCGACTCGCGCCTGGCCGGTGAGGGGCGCCAGATCCGCCGCCGGCGCGAGTGCCTGTCCTGCGGCGAGCGTTTCACGACCTTCGAAGCGGCCGAGCTCATCATGCCGATGGTGGTCAAGAGCGACCGCAACCGGGAGCCCTTCGATGAGGCCAAGCTGCGCGCCGGCATGACCAAGGCACTGGAGAAACGCCCGGTGTCCCTGGAGGCGGTCGAGGCGGCCGTGAGCCGCATAGGCCACAAGCTGCGCAGCCTCGGTGAGCGCGAGGTGCAGTCGCGGGCCATCGGCGAGCTGGTCATGGACGAGCTGCGGCACCTGGACGAGGTGGCGTACGTGCGTTTCGCCTCGGTCTATCGCAGCTTCCAGGACCTGGACGCCTTCCGTGACGAGATCGACCGACTACGGCACCGGCGTGGCCGCCGGGACGGTGGCCGTGAGGCGGCCGGGGCCGATCAGCTGCCGCTGCTGGCCGTGGAAACCCCGCCGCCCAAGGCACGCAAGTGAGCGGCTTCGGCGCGCTCGACCGGGCCTTCATGGGCCGCGCTCTGGAGCTTGCGGCGCACGGCATGGCCACGGCGCACCCGAATCCGCGCGTGGGCTGCGTGCTGGCTCGCGACGGCCGGATCCTGGCCGAGGGCTGGCACGAGCGCGCCGGCGGGCCGCACGCGGAGGCCGTGGCGCTCGCGAGACTGCAGGCACAGACCGGCAGCCCCGATGCGGCGGGCGTTGCGGCCGGCGCGACCGCCTACGTGACGCTGGAACCGTGCAATCACCATGGGCGCACGCCGCCGTGCACCGAGGCCCTCATCAGGGCCGCCGTGGCGCGGGTGGTCTATGCCGTCGGTGACCCGAATCCGATGGTCAACGGCGACGGGGCTCGGCGCCTGCGGGAAGCCGGTGTGGAGGTTCAGTCCGGTCTGCTCGAGGCCGAGGCGGCCGAGCTCAATGCCGGATTCATCAAGCGCATGCAGCGCGGCGTGCCGCTGGTGCGGCTGAAACTGGCGATGAGCCTGGATGGCCGCACCGGCCTGAGCGACGGCCGCAGCCAGTGGATCACCGGGGAGGCCGCGCGAGCGGATGTGCAGGCGTGGCGCGCACGCAGCAGCGCCATCCTCACCGGGGTCGGCACCGTGCTCGCGGACGACCCGAGGCTGTCGCTGCGGCAACCGGCACCGGGCGTGCGGCAGCCGCTGCGGGTCATTCTCGACAGCGATCTTTCGACCCCGCCGGGCGCGCGGGTGTTCGAGGGCGCCGCGGAGCGGGGTGTATGGATCTTCACCACGAGCCGGGATCGGACGCGTGCCGATGCGCTCGCGGCGCGCGGCGCGCGCATCGAGCAGGCCGGCACCGGCGCGCAGGTGGACATCGCGCAGGTGCTGAGCGCGCTCGCCAAGGCCGATGTCAACGAGGTGCTGGTGGAAGCCGGCGCCACCCTGGCCGGCGCCCTGGTGCGGGAGCAGCGCGTCGATGAACTGTTGCTGTACGTGGCGCCGGTGGTGCTCGGAAATTCGGCCCGCCCGCTGCTCGCCCTGCCGGAGCCTGCCTCACTGGCGCAGGCGCAGCGCTTCGCGGTCGTTGAAACCGTGTCGCTGGGCGCGGATCTGAGGGTCCGGCTGCGGGTGCCGCCAGGACAGTGACTTCTTGAGAGCGAGGGAAGGCGGTCATCATGTTTACCGGAATCATCCAGGACACGGGCAGGGTCGAATCCCTGGGCGCGCGCGACGGTGACGTGCGCCTGGTGGTCCGCGTCGGCCGGCTCGACCTGTCGCGGACCCTCCTCGGCGACAGCATCAGTGTCCAGGGCTGCTGCGTGACCGTGGTGGCGCTGACGCAGGAGGTGTTCGAGGCCGACCTGTCACGCGAGACCCTGGGGTTGACCACTCTCGGTGGCCTCGCGGTGGGGGCGGCCGTCAACCTCGAACCCGCATTGCGCGCCGGGGATGCCCTCGGTGGGCACCTCGTCTCCGGCCACGTGGACGGCGTGGCCACCGTGGTGTCGGTGACCCCTGATGCGCGATCGACCCGGATGCTGATCGAGGCGCCGGCCGCGCTGGCACGCTTCATTGCCCGCAAGGGTTCGGTTGCGCTCGACGGCGTCAGCCTCACGGTCAACGAGGTGGACGGGGCGCGTTTCGGCGTGAACCTCATTCCGCACACCCTGCAGGTGACCACCCTCGGGCGGCTCGTTCCGGGCGCCAGGGTCAACCTGGAGGTCGACCAGGTGGCGCGCTACGTGGAGCGGCTGCTCGCACCCGGGTACGATAGGCGGCCATGAGCAACATACTGACCCTGCCGCCGCGCACGGGCGCGGAGCCCCCGGAGGCTGCCGAGGCGGCCACCGGGCACGCTGAATTCAGCGACATTCCCGCCATCCTCGCGCAGCTGCGCGCGGGGCGGATGGTCCTGATCCTCGATGACGAGGACCGGGAGAACGAAGGCGACCTGATCATGGCTGCCGAGCATGCGACGCCTGCTTCCATGGCGTTCATGATCCGCCATTCCAGCGGCATCATCTGCGTGCCGATGGAAGAGGAACGGCTGCTGCGGCTGGAGCTGCCGCAGATGGTGGGCGCGAACAACGACAGCTACCGCACGGCCTTCACGGTCTCGGTGGATTATCGGCACGGCACCAGCACGGGGGTCTCGGCCGCCGATCGCGCCGCGACCATCACCGCGCTCGCCGATCCGAACACCGCGCCCACGGACTTCGCCCGACCCGGGCATATCTTTCCCTTGCGCCCGCGCCGCGGCGGCGTGCTGGTGCGGGCGGGACACACCGAAGCGGCGGTTGACCTGTGTGTCCTCGCCGGTCTCAGACCGGCGGGCGTCCTGTGCGAACTCATGAACGAGGATGGTTCGATGGCGCGCCGGGCCCAGTGTGAAGCCTTCGCCCGCCGCCACAACCTGGCCATTGGCACGATCGCGGATCTGATCCGCTATCGCCTGCGCACCGAGCGCTCGGTGGACCGGATCGCCGATCAGCCGGTTCAGACCGAATTCGGAGAGTTTCGCCTGTGCGCCTACGAGGACCGCGGCAGTCATGCCGTGCACCTGGCGCTGGTGCGCGGCCGGATGGATGGCCCGGAAGCGCCGCTGGTGCGCGTGCATGTGGCCGACACCCTGCGTGACGCGCTCGGCCTATCGGGAGATGGCCGCAGCTGGACTTTGCGCAGTGCGCTGCAGCGGGTGGCCGCGGCGCCCAATGGCGTCGTGGTCGTGCTGCGCGAGGCCGAGCCCGCCTGGGACGTGGCGGCCGCCCTGCAGGCCCTGCAACGGCCGCCGGCCGGGGCCGCGGCGCCCGCCGGCGAGAGCGCCGCGAAACCGAATCTGAATGCGCAGGCCATGGTGCTGCGCACCTTCGGCGTCGGCGCACAGATCCTGAAGGACCTGGGGGTCAGCCGCATGCGCGTGATGTCGCAGCCGAAGCAGATGCACGGCCTGTCGGCATTCGGCCTGACCGTGGAATCCTATGTCGGGGCGGACGCCTAGGTGCCTTCCCAGCTCGCGCCAGGCCAGGTCGTGGAAGGGGAGATCACCGCCCGGGGCCGGCGCGTCGCGATCGCCGCGGCGCGATTCAATGACTTCATCGTGTCGAGCCTGCTCGAGGGCGCGACCAGCGCTTGGCGATCCCACGGCGGCGCGAATGACGGCCTGCTGGTGGTGCGCGTGCCGGGAGCCTTCGAGCTGCCGGTGGCGGCGCGCAAGCTCGCCGTCAGTGGCCGCTTCGAAGCCGTGGTGGCGCTGGGTTGCGTGATCCGCGGCGACACGCCGCATTTTGACTTCGTGGCGGGTGAATGCGCCCGCGGCCTGACCCTGGCGAGCCTGGAAACCGGCGTGCCGGTGGTGTTCGGCGTGCTCACCGTCAACACCACCGAACAGGCCCTGGAGCGCGCGGCGATCAACGGCATGAACAAGGGTGGTGAGGCGCTGGAAACCGCCCTCGAGATGATCAGCCTGTTCCAGCGCCTGGAACAGCGGGCCTAGGCGATGACTACCCAGACGGACCGGCGGGCCACCAATGCCCGTTCGGTGGCGCGACGCCTGGCCATGCAGGCCCTGTATCGCTGGCAGATCAACGCCGGCCCCTGGCAGGACCTCGTCCGGGAATTCGACGCGGCCGAAGACATGCCCAAGGCCGACCGCGAGTATTTCCGCGAGCTGGTCGAAGGGGTGTGCAGCGCCAGCACCCGGCTGGACGCCGACATCGCGCAGTGGATCGACCGTCCGGCGGCGCAGCTCGATCCGGTCGAGCATGCCGTGCTGCTGCTGTCGGTGTTCGAGCTGACCTCGCGGCCCGACGTGCCGTTTCGGGTGGTGCTGAACGAGGCGGTGAAGCTCACCCGGCGCTTCGGCGCCACCGACGGCCACAAGTTCGTCAACGCCGTGCTGGACCGCGCCGCCCGCACGCTGCGGGCCCATGAGCACTGACCCGACGCCATGGCGCTGTCCGAAACCGACCTCATCAAGCGTTACTTCAGTCGCTGCGGCGCGCCGCGCGCGGACGTGCTGCTCGGCGTCGGTGATGACGCCGCGCTGCTGCAGCCCCCGCCGGATTCGCAGCTCGTGGCCGCCATCGATTCGCTGGTGGAGGACGTGCATTTTCCCGCAGGCTCGCCGCCGCGCTCCATCGGTCACCGCGCCCTGGCCGTAAACCTGTCGGACCTGGCCGCGATGGGCGCGCAGCCGGCGTGGGCGCTGCTGGCCCTGGCGCTGCCGCGCGCCGACGAGTCGTGGCTGGCGGACTTCAGCGCCGGACTGGACGCATTGGCGCGCGGGCACGGCGTCGCGCTGGTGGGAGGCGATACCACGGGCGGGAAGCTGTGCGTCACGGTGCAGATCCTCGGATTCGTGCCGCCCGGCGCGGCACTGACGCGCAGCGGTGGCCGGCCGGGTGATGCCGTGTTCGTGAGTGGCACGACCGGCGACTCGGCCGCGGGATTGATGCTCGAGCAGTCGCGGCTGACCGTGGCGGATGCCGCGCAGGCGCGGTGGCTGCTCGACCGGTTCCGCTATCCCACGCCTCGCGTAGCGCTCGGACTCGCCCTGCGGGGTCGGGCCAGTGCCTGCATCGACGTGTCCGATGGCCTGCTCGGGGATTGCGGGCGCCTGGCCGAGGCCAGCGGCTGCGGTGTCGTGCTCGACTACGAGGCGCTTGCGGTTTCCGAGGCGCTGCGGGCCGCCGTGGGCGAGGAGCGCGCCCGCGAGCTGGCGCTGACGGGCGGGGAGGACTACGAGCTGTGCTTCAGCGTGCCGGAGGCGGATCTTGCGGCCTTCGCCGCCCAGTGTCCGGCGGCGCAGTTTGGCTGGCGCCGCATCGGCGTCTTGACCGCGCAGCCCGGTGCCAGTATCCGGCGTGGCGGATCTGTGATGCAGTTCTCGCATCGTGGTTTTGATCACTTCGCCGCAGGCTGACGGATCACTGACGAGTCGGGTGCGGATTAGGTGAACCCGCTGAGGGGTGCATCACAGCAGCGTGGCGCACCGTTGCCTATCCTCGCCCGGCATACCCCGTAGGCCAGGATCCATGGTGCCCCAGATCTCCCCCACCAGCCGTACCCGCGTCACGCCCGAAAAGATCGGCAAGTACGTGATCATCAAGGAGGTGGGTCGCGGCAGCACGGGGACCGTCTACCTGTCGCACGACGCCTATTACGGCCGGGACGTCGCGATCAAGGTCTACAACATCGACACGGGTGGCGACGAGGACCGGGCACGCATCGCCCGCAAGATGTTCCTCTCCGAGGCCCATCTGGTCGGGATGTTGCAGCATCCCAACATCCTGCCGATCTACGACGCCGGTGAGGAAAACGGCTATTGCTACATCGTCAGCGAGCACGTGCACGGGGCGCGCACGCTCGCGGCGTACTGCCGGGCCGACAACCTGCTGCGCGTCGATGACGCGGTGGAAATCATCTACAAGTGCGCGAAGGCGCTGCACTACGCGCATTCACGCGGCGTCATCCACCGCGACGTGAAGCCCTCGAACATCATGCTCACGCAGGACAGCGACGTGCGCATCATCGACTTCGGCATCGCGCTGGTGTCGGACTCGGACATCTCGCGGATCGAAGGCATCGCCGGCAGCCCGTCCTACATGTCCCCGGAACAGGTGCAGAGCCTGGAGTTGAGCAACCGCTCCGACCTTTACTCCCTCGGCGCCGTGATGTACGAACTGCTGACCGGTTCGCGCCCCTTTCGCGCCGGGAACCTGCAGAAGCTGCTGCACCAGATCGTGTACGCCACGGCGCCACCCATTCACACGCTGCGCGCCGACATTCCCGAGGATCTCGAGAACGTGGTGGCGATGGCGCTGCAGAAGGAACCCGCCAAGCGCTACAAGAGCGGCCTGGACTTCGCCGCGGAGCTCACGCGGGTGCACCAGAAGCTGCGCGAACAGAACGCGCGAATCGATAGGCAGGAGCAGTTCGGCGTGTTGCGACGCCTGAAGTTCTTCCACGAGTTCTCGCACGCCGAGATCTGGGAGGTGCTGCGCGCGAGCCACTGGCAGACCTACTCCCTGGGGGAGGAGATCGTCAAGGAAGGCGAGATGGACGACCGTTTCTACGTGATCGTCTCCGGCACCTGCACCGTGGAACGGCACACCGTGCGCCTGGGCGCGATCGAGACCGGGGAATGCTTCGGCGAGGCGAGCTATGTGCCCGGCGCCAAGCGCACCGCCACCATCCGCGCCGCCACCCAGGTGACGGTGCTCAAGGTGAGCTCGACGC
>DATJPN010000129.1:0-3741 GCA_035506335.1 Steroidobacteraceae bacterium
CCCGGCCCTTGTCCGGAATCGGGTCCGGCAGGACCACGTCGAAGGCCGACATGCGGTCCGTGGTGACGATCAGCAGGGTCTGCCCGTCCACCTCGTAGTTGTCCCGGACCTTGCCCGCGTGCAGGAGTTTCAGGCGGCCGAGGGCGGTTCGGTAGACGGTCGGGGAATTCATCGTTCCTGCGGCAATTGCAACGGTCGGCCAGGCGGCGAACGCCGCGGTTGCTAATATATCAGCGTATGCAATGGATCGGAAAAGCGGTCGGAGGCTTGATCGGCATGCTGACCGGCGGCCCGGTCGGCGCGGCGATCGGCGTCGTCATCGGTCACCAGTTCGATGCGAAATCGGCGCCGGGCAGGGCGAGGCGCCCGATGGCCGGCGGCGCCGATGCCGCGCTGATCGGTGATCGCTTCTTCCGCACCGCCTTCCAGGTCATGGGCCACGTCGCCAAGGCCGACGGGCGGGTGTCGGAGCAGGAGATCCAGGCGGCGCGCGCGGTCATGTCGGAGCTGCGCCTCACGCCGGCGCAGGTGCAGGTGGCCATCGCCTGTTTCACCGAAGGCAAGGCGGCGCAGTTCCGGCTTGGGGACGCACTCGATGGCCTGTACCGTGTGTGCGGCGGCCGGTCGGACCTGCTGCTGGCCTTCGTCGAGATCCAGATGCGCGCGGCGCTGATGGGCAACGACCTGCAATACGCCGCGCGCGGCGTATTGCAGAACATGGCCGCGAGGCTGGGCGTCGGCGCCCTGGAATTCGCGCACATCGAGGCCGTGCTGCGCATGCGCCGCGGCGCCCATGCGGGCGCCGGCGGCGCGGCGGCCGTGGATGAGGGGGCGCAGCTCGCGCAGGCCTACAAGGTGCTCGAGTGCACTGCGGACAGCAGCAACGAGGAGCTGTCCCTGGCCTATCGCCGGCAGCTGAGTCGCCATCATCCCGACAAATTGAAGGCCAACGGCCTGCCCGAGTCCATGATCGAGCACGCCAAGCAGCGTACCCAGCAGATAATCGAAGCCTGGGAGCTGGTACGCGAACGGCGCGGCATTTGATGCTGGTAGACTCCCGAGGGCCATGGAACCGAGCTGGATCGCCCCCTCCATCCTGTCCGCCGACTTCGCCCGCCTGGGCGAGGAAGTCGATGCCGTGCTGCACGCCGGCGCCGACCTCATCCACTTCGACGTCATGGACAACCACTACGTACCGAACCTCACGATCGGGCCGATGGTGTGCGAGGCCCTGCACCGCCACTGCCCGGATGCCGTGATCGACGTGCACCTGATGGTGAGCCCCGTGGACCGGATCGTCGCCGACTTCGCGCGCGCCGGCGCCACGTACATCAGCTTTCACCCGGAAGCCACCGGGCACGTCGATCGCACCATTCAGCTGATCCATGACCAGGGGTGCCGTGCCGGCCTCGTATTGAATCCGGCGACGCCGCTGCAATGGCTGGATTACACGCTGGACAAGCTCGACCTGGTGCTCGTCATGTCCGTGAACCCGGGATTCGCCGGCCAGAAGTTCATCGCCGAGTCGCTCGAGAAGCTGAAAGCCGTGCGGGCGCGCATCGATGCGCAGGGCCGCCCGGTGCGCCTGGAGGTCGACGGTGGGGTGAAGGTCGAGAACATCGGCCTGATCGCGGCCGCGGGCGCGGACACCTTCGTCGCCGGGTCCGCGGTGTTCGCGAGCCCCGACTACGCCGCCACGATCAGCCGGATGCGCGCCGCGATCCACGCCGCGCGCTAGGCCCCGAGGGCCTATTCGTCGTCATCCTCGTCATCGTCCTCTTCCACGCGCGCCATGCGCGCGGTGCTCGCCGGCTTGCTGTTGGCCGGAACGATGACCGGACGGGTCTTGGTCTTCGGGCGGGCGTTGAAGACGACGATGGTCTTGCCCGTGGCGCGCAGCAACCCCTGATCCTCGAGCACCTTGAGCACCCGGCCCGCCATTTCGCGCGAGCAACCGACCAGGCGCGACAGCTCCTGGCGGCTGACCTTGATCTGCATGCCTTCCGGGTGCGTCATGGCATCCGGCTCGCCGCACAGGTCCATGATGGCATGCGCCACCCGGCCGGTGACGTCCACGAAGGCGAGGTCCCCCAGCTTGCGGTTGGTGCGGTCCAGGCGCGTGGCCAGCTGCGTGGCGAGCTCGAAAATCAGCCCCGGGCTTTCCGCGGCGATCTGCCGGAACCTCGGGTAGGTCATCTCGGCCAGTTCGCACTGGTTGCGGGTGCGGACCCAGGCGCTGCGCGTCGGCTGCTCGTAGAACAGGCCCATTTCCCCGAAGAACTGACCCTTGTTGAGGTAGGCCAGCACCATCTCGTTGCCTTCCTCGTCCTCGATCATGACTTCGACCGAGCCGCTGATGATGTAGTACAGAACGTCTGGCAGGTCCCCCGCATGGATCACCACGGTCTTCGAAGGCACCGTGCGAATGCGGCAGTAGCTCAGAAAACGATTGATCGCCGGAATGTCGCTGAGCGGTTTGACGTTCTCTTCCATTTGGCAGGTTCCCCTTCAGCGTGCGCTTCGGTCAGGTTTTTATACATAAGCCCGCAGAACTGCAAGCGGGCCGTGCGGTGGGCGATGACAAGTCCGGTTCAGATCCAGTAGGCGGTTCGCGTCATGACCTTCGCGGTCGCGCGCATCAGGCCCCGGACGATGTCCGGCAGTTCGACCGCGCCGGCGGCGCGCGCCGCCGCCGCATGCGCGATTTCATCCTTGCGCATGGCATCCACCACTGCGCGGCTGCGGGCGTCCGCGGCGGGCAGGCGGCGCAGATGCTCATCCAAGTGACCCTCCACCTGCCGTTCGGTCTCGGCGACGAACCCCAGGCTCGCGCCGTCACCGAAGGCCGCGGCGACGGCGCCGATGGCGAACGAGCCGGCGTACCAGAGCGGATTGAGCAGGCTCGGGCCCGAACCGAGCTCCCGCAGCCGCTGTTCACACCAGCCGAGGTGGTCGGCTTCTTCCTCGGCTGCCTTCAGCAGCAGTTCGCGGGTCGCCGGGGAGCGTGCCGCCAGCGCCTGTCCATGGTAAAGGGCCTGCGCCGCCACTTCGCCCGCGTGATTCACCCGCATCAGGGCCGCGGACTCACGCCGTTGGGCGTCGTCCAGGGGGGTAGGGGTCGCGGCGGCCGAACCGGCCGGCGGACAGGGGCGGGAAGCGTGGGCTGGGGCGGCCAGGGCCCGCAGGGCCCGGTCGGCTGCGGCGATGAACGGATCGAGAAGGCGCTCAGAACCCATCGGGAGGCCGCAACCCTTTAAGCATGGACGCACTATAACAGCCGGAAGGGTCATAATGCCCCCCAGGCGGTCCGGCCTTGATTGCAGTGCAGCATCCGGGCGCGGGAGGGGGCCGACCCATATATAAGGGTACCGAAGCCCTGGCCCGGTGGTGCTTTGCAATGCCCGCATTGCTTGAGTACACTTGCCGGCCTTTTTTGGCACGGCCCGAAGGGCCTGCCGGAGTCTATGGAAATGCTTACGACATCAACGGTATTCGCCAGGTCGGGCCAGGTCCGGGGTGACTGGTTCCTGGTGGATGCCAGCGGCAAGACACTGGGCAGGCTGTCAGCGCAGATTGCGCATCGCCTGAAGGGCAAGCACAAGGCCGACTATTCCCCCCACGTGGACATGGGCGATCACATCGTGGTCGTCAATGCGGAGAAGATTCACGTCACGGGCCGCAAGCTCTCGGACAAGATCTACTACCACCACACCGGCGCCATCGGCGGCATCAAGTCCATTG
>DATJPN010000130.1:0-4226 GCA_035506335.1 Steroidobacteraceae bacterium
CGCGGGCGAGGAGTCTGGTGCCTGCGCCCGCGCGCTCGCCGCGGAGCGGCTGCGGCCGACCACGCGTGCGCCCGTCAGCCGCTCGATCGATCGGATGGCCGAGGCTTTCGCGACGTGCTTGCACCAGGGGCCGTGCACCGACCCCGCGGAGGCGGCATAGCCGTCGCAGTTGCACACCCACTGAATATGGCCGTCGCTGAGCTCGAACAACTGCACGGTGCGCTGACCAACCTGGTAGGTGCACAGCGCGGTCGAGGACCGGCGGCTCGGGCGGGCACCGGATGCCTTGAGAAGTCCCATGGCAATTATGGTAATGCCTCCGGCTTGTGGATGAGTTGTGAATTTCCTGTGGGCAATGGAAATTCGCGCATGCACCGCCGCAGTGCAGCAGGAACGCCGCCCGGGGCCCGGATCAGTTCAGATCGGGATTGAATTCCGGCGCGCTGGCCATTTCGATCTTCACCGTCAACCCCAGCTCGTGCAGCTGACGCCCCATTTCCGGCGTCAGGCGCAATCCCGCAAGCGCCGTGGGCGTCACCGCCGCCAGCAGCGTCAGCGATCCGCCCTGTTCGCGCAGCCTGGCGAGGAATCGACCGTGCCGCACCATCATGCAATGACACACCAGGGCGATGCCCCAGCCGAGGCTCCCCGGCGTGGTGGCATCGGCCTCTTCCAACCCGAAGCGGGCGCGCAGCATCCTGGCTTCCTGAGGCAGCAGCGACGCGAGAAGCTGCGAAGGCGCGCCCGACCCCGTTCTCGCGCGCGTTTCGGATCCGGCGATGTCGGTCCGGCCCCGGACGGCCGTGGCGGGGGCTGACCAGACCAGCGGGTCGAGAACCGCGGCCCAATAGGTTTCTCCGTGGACGGCCGTCGCGGCGACTCCGCTGCGCGACTCGCGCGGCTCGCCGGCGCGGAAGCACTCGGTGGCCTTGAGGCCCAGTTCCCGCGAGATTTCCTCCGGGTCTGCGCACGGGTGCCGCACATGGAGGGACAGCTGGTAGGGCGCGGCGTGCGCGCGCACTCGTTTCCTGACCTGCATACGGACTCGCCCCCTTCCCGTAACCCCCCGCGACGGGAGCATCAGACTGCGAAACCACCGCCGGCGTCAAATTCCGCCCCGAGTCATCGAGTAAGGCTGCGCCCAAGTCCGGCGCCGCGCGCCCGATCGGTGGCAGCCGCGCTCGCACCGGCATCGACACACTCTCCGGACGTACCCCCCTTTCCCGGGTAGAATCCCCCCCGCAGGCTGTGGCCGTATCGAGGGGGACCGTCTTGCAGGCATTCAGAACAGCTGGGCTCATCCTGGGCCTCGCGCTGCTGGCGAACACCGCCGGCGCGCATCATTCCTTTGCGGTGTTCTTCAACACCGACGCGAAGCTGGTCCAGATCACCGGCGTGGTGCGCGACTTCCAGTTCCGCAATCCGCACGGCGTGATCACCATCGTGGTGCCCAAGGGGCATGATGAAATCATCTGGCGCGCGGAGACCAATTCCCCGTCGGTGTTGCGGCGTCGCGGGTGGACGCCCGACAGCCTGCATGTCGGCGACAAGGTGACGCTGGAAGGCTGGCCGGCCCGCGACGGGACCCGCTATATGCGCCTGCGATCCGCCCGCCTGGCCGATGGCCGGCTGATCGGGCAGCCGCTGACATGAGCGCGCGCCTTCGGTTCGTGACCCTGGCCTTGCTGGCGCTTGCCGGCTGTTCGTCCCAGGGCGGTTCGACCCCGACGGCCTCTTCGGCGCCCCTGCCTCCGGTGGCCGCGCCGGCGCATCCGGATTTTTCGGGCTTCTGGAACCTGGACATGAAGACCCCGCGGGATCCGGCGCTCATGGCGCTGGTCCCGCCGAATACCGTCTTCCTCGATGACACCGGTCCGGTGGAATTCCCCGCCGGCAACTTCGGCGGACTGATTCTCACGCCCGCGGCGCAGGCGGCCGTGAAGAAATGGAACCCCCGCGACCAGCTGACCCCGGAAAACGCCTGTCGCCCGCCGTCAATCGTCTACGCCCTGCAGGGCCCCTTCCCGATCGAGATCTTCCAGAGCGATGTGTTCATCGTGATGAAGCTCGAGTACTACGATCTCGTGCGCATCATCTTTCTCGACGGCCGCAAGCCCGAGGCCGACTATCCGCATTCCATGACCGGCTTCTCGAGCGGCCACTGGGAGGGCTCGACGCTGGTGGTCGAGACCACGCACCTCGAACCGGCCACCATCACGAACAACGGCCTGAACCATACCGAGAACATCAAGGTCATCGAGCGCTTCCGCCTGAGCCCGGACGGCCAGGTGCTGATGGCAACCCAGGAGTACGAAGACCCGGCGGTGATCGTCAACCGCGGCGTGCGCTTCATCGCCTGGCGCCGCCAGCCCGGCCAGCACGTCTTTCCGTATGAGTGCGACCCGGGATTCGCCGGCAACTACAAGGCGGGCAAGTAGCGGCATCCCGGAGCGGCCCTACCGCAGGAGAATGAGCTGCGGAATCAGGTCCGGGCCACACCACAGGATCGCGTTCTGCGCGAACCGGCGGCCCAGCGCCTCGGCCGCCACGCGGGTCAGTCCCGGAATCAGGAAACTGGCCTCGGCGGGCCAGGTACCCCGGGGGTGCTGTCCGACTCCCGGAATCGCCCGCAGGCCCAGCCGTGACACCGCCTCGCGCAACGCGTCCTGACGCAGCGCGTTGCCGGCCGGGTCGCCGAGCCGCCCCAGCGGATTGCATGCCGTGATAAACGCACTGCAATCCGTCGCCTGCGCGCGGTGCAGGTGCGCGAGCGGCGCGCAGGGCACACCCACGCGCAGCACCACTTCAGGTTCCACCTGAACCCGATACTCGGTCTCCCGATAGGCCTGCAGGGTCGCCGGGTCGATGGCGCAAGCCGGTGTCAGAGGCGCCGGGTTCCGTTGCGACGCATGCCGGTCACTTCGGAATCTCCTTGGCCGCGGTCTTCGCCACGCCGGCATGATGTCGCGCCTTGGCCTTGTGCACCTGCGCCTTGGCCTTGTCCGCAGACTTCTTCGGCTCGGGCTCCACGGCGGCCTTGACCCGGTCGCCGATTTCCTGCGCCTTTTCGGCCGTCGCCTTGGCGCCCTCCTTCAGTGTCGTGCCGACCTGCGCCGAGGCCATGCCGCACACCGCGCCGAGCGCGATCGCAACGATCAATCGTTTCAAGGTCACTCTCCCGCCGTTGGTGTCAGGTCGCCCCGGCCGGCAGCTTGTCGGCCGTCCGCGTCGCAAAGTCGCTGGCGTCATGACGCTCGCGCAGCTGAGTCGAGGGTTCGCCGTAGGTCCGGTTGACCATGCGGCCGCGCTGCACCGCCGGCCGCTCGAGCAGAAGGTCTGCCCAGCGCTGCACATGCCTGTAGTCCTGCACGCTCAGGAACTCCGCCGCGTTGTAGGCCCACCCCTTGGCGAGGCCTCCGTACCAGGGAAAGATGGCGATGTCGGCGATCGTGTACGTGTCGCCGGCGATGTACTGGCGAGTGGCGAGCTGCCGGTCGAGCACGTCGAGCTGGCGCTTGGCCTCCATCGCGAAACGGTCGATGGCGTATTCGATCTTGATCGGCGCGTAGGCGTAGAAGTGCCCGAATCCGCCGCCCACGTACGGGGCGCTCCCCATCTGCCAGAACAGCCAGGACAGGCACTCGGCCCGCGCGGCGGCGGTGGTCGGCAGGAAGGCGCCGAACTTCTCGGCCAGGTACATCAGGATGGCGCCGGATTCGAACACGCGAATGGGTGTCGGGCCGCTGCGATCCATCAGGGCCGGAATCTTCGAGTTCGGGTTCACCGCGACGAATCCACTGCCGAACTGGTCACCGGCTCCGATATTGATCAGCCAGGCGTCGTATTCGGCACCCTGGTGACCGAGCGCGAGCAGCTCCTCCAGCATGATCGTGACTTTCACGCCGTTGGGTGTGCCCAGCGAATACAGCTGCAGCGGATGCCGGCCGATCGGCAGCTCCTTCTCATGCGTCGGCCCCGCTATCGGGCGGTTGATGCTGGCGAACTGGCCACCATTGGGTTTGTTCCAGGTCCACACCTTCGGCGGAACGTACACAGGCGAGTCGGTCATTTTCTGCACTCCGGGCCAATTGGGTAAGCGTCATGGGTGATTGTCCTGCGCGCCACAAGTTACCGCGGGAATCGTCCGCTCGTGAGACTTTCAGGCGCATGTCGGTGCCGATATATGGAATAGAATATAGCGCACCGAAGGGGGGATTTTAGTATGC
>DATJPN010000131.1:0-6704 GCA_035506335.1 Steroidobacteraceae bacterium
GGCCGACGTCGACCTCGACCAGGTCAACAAGGACCTGGACCTCGCCAAGAAGCGGGCGCAGAAGAGCGGCGAACCCCCCTGGCGGCGGCTCGAGCGCATGCGGGAGGACAAACTCACCGCCGAGCTGACCAGCGACTTCAACGACTACGATATCGGGGATGACAGCCGCAAGTCCGGTCGCAAGGTCCGGCGCTGATCGGGGAATGCGGGATGTGGCCCCGGTCACCGCGCCTGACTGTTCCGGCTGCGCTGCTGTGTAGCGCCCTGCTCGCCGGCTGCCAGTCGCGCACCGATGTCTCGGCCACCGGCAACGCTCCGGCACAGTTCACCCACGTCTTCCTGACCATCAACCAGATCTGGTTCAACACGAGCGCGACGGCCCTCCCGGCCGATGGCGGCTGGATCAAGTTCCCGCTGTCCACCCCGCAGACGGTCGACCTGGTCAGTCTCGACAACGGCACCCTGAGCCAGTTCGCGAGCGAACTGAAGGTCGCAGCCGGCACCTATGCCCAGGTCATGCTGGTGCTGGCCGACTCGACGGACGCACTCACGAGCTCGGCGCAGAGTGCCGGGGCCGCCAGCAACGACGAGGTCGACTACGTCGACAGCGGCGATGTCGCGCACACGGCGCCGCTGGCCGTGCTCAACGCCGCGCAGGGCATCGACATCAGCACGAGCCTGACGGTCGCGGCCTCCTCCTCGAGTGTATTCGGCAGCCTTCGCTCGCCGGCAACTCCCGCCACGTCCAGCGCCACCACGTCGACTTTCTCGGTTCCGGTGGTGGCCACCACCGCGGCCATCGTGGACTTCGATGCCACGCGGGACCTCGTGCCGGTGTCCTTGAGCGGTCAGAGCGCGTTCGTGCTGAACCCGCATCCGCAGCTCCAGGACGTGAAGTATTCCGGTTCCATTCAAGGCTCGGTGTCCCTCGCATCCGTGACCACGCTGACCGGCGCGGGCCTGCCGGACGTGCAGGTGTCAGCGCAGACCTTGAGCAGCGACGGGACCCGCCACGTGATCGTCAAGACCGCCCGGGTCAGCGCCAGCGGCTCTTTCGCGCTGTACCCGCTGTCCACCGCGGCCGGTGCCCCGAGCAGTTACGACCTGGTCATCCATGGACCGAACATCGAGTCCGTCATCATCAAGTCCGTACCCGTGGCCTCAGGCGCCCCCGGCGCCGCCGCCGCACAGCTGGGCACCCTGACGCTCACCGCGGCCACACGCTTCGCGGTCAACATCAATCCGGCCTCACCGGCTGCTCCGACCAGTTCCTGGGTGGGCTTCTACCAGACCCTGCCGTTGTCGGGGGAGGTTCCCTATCTCGTCGAATCCCGCGCGGTGGATCCGGTCAGCGGAGCCTTCGCGAGCGACCAGTGGCTCTCCGGCGGCAGCCTGCAGTACGGCACCTATGTATCCGGCGGCATCATCTCCCTCACCCGCGTGACCCCCAGCCAGGGTGCGGCCACGTACTCCATCGGCGCCCTCAATCCGGCCTACGGCGCCGCGGCCCTCGGCAACACCGTCACGGCGAGCGGCAATCCGGCCACCACGTCGCTGTTCGCCGTGAGCGCGCCACCGCTTCCGGCGGGCAGCTCCGCCAATGGTATTTCCGGCACCCTCAGTGTCGCGAGCCCTCTGGCCTTCGACCGGGCCGAGCTGTTCCTGACGTATCACGGGGCGCTGGTCGCCGCGGCGTCCCTGAATGGCGACCTCGGCAGCGCCCAGAGTACCCTCACGCTCAATGGCATCGCCCCCGGCGGCAATGCGAGCACCCTCTACACCCCGGGTGTCTACCGCGCCGAGGTGTGGGCCTGGAATTCGGCCAACCCCGCCGGCACGCTCACCCGTGTGCCCTACACCACGACGATTGACCTGAGTGCCGGCAACGCCAGCGGCGTAGCGCTGAATATTCAGTAGTCAGACCATCGCCGGAGGCGACTTGACGCGAATTACGGTGTAGTTACACTGTAAGTATGCGCGACGTTCGCTTCGACTGGGATCCTCGCAAGAGCCGGGCCAATAAGGCCAAGCATGGGGTATCGTTCGAAGAGGCGCGAACTGCTTTCCTTGATGAGAATGCCAGGATCATTTCCGACGTGGAGCACTCCACGGAGGAAGACAGATTCGTTCTCCTCGGTCTCAGTGTGCAGTTGCGGTTGTTGGTTGTCTGTCATTGCTACCGTGAGTCCGACCGGCTCATACGGATCATTTCGGCGCGCCGCGCCAACGGCAATGAGCGCCGTGAATATGCGAGGTACCTGCCATGAAGAGCCATTACGATTTCTCGAAATCCAAGCCGAATCCTTATCTCAAGAAGGCCAAGAAGCAGATCACAATCCGTCTCGATGCGAGCACCATTGACTACTTCAAAGGACTCTCTGAAGGGACCGGAATCCCATACCAAAACCTGATCAACCTCTATCTTCGCGACTGCGCTGCGGAGAAGAAGAGGCTCAAGTTGGACTGGGCCGCTTGATGTCTGGTCTGCGGTTCCACCTGCTCGGCCTGCATTAGCCGTCAGTGAAAGTCCCGTGACGGCAGGTTCAGCTCGCCGGTGAGTGCTGTGCGATCGATGAGCCGGCGCGCCACCAGGTGCAGCACCGCACCCTCGCGCTGCACCGTGCCCTGCACCTCCAGCAGCGTCGCATCGACCAGGGCGCTGCGGAAGCGTTCGGCGATGTTCCGCCAGACGATGAGATTGACCTGCCCGGTCTCATCCTCGAGCGTCATGAACGTCACTCCCCCGGCGCTGGCGGGTCGTTGACGAACGAGCACCAGTCCCGCGGTGCGCGCCCATTGGCCTTGCGGCAGCTGGGTCAGATCCGCCATGCACAGCAGGCCCTCGGCCCGCAGCCGCTCGCGCAGCAGCGCCACCGGATGGCGGCCCAGGGTCAGTCCCACGGCCGCCATGTCGGCCACGATGCCCTGGGCTTCGGTCGGCATGCCGAGCAGAGGCCGCCCCTCGCTCACCTTGAGGACCAGCGGATCGGCCGCGGCCAGCGGCAGCGCGCGCTCGAAGCCCGCCACCTCCCAGAAGGCCAGATGACGGTTGCCGGAGAGCACCGCGAGCGCCCCGGCGGCGGCCAGCGCCTCCAGATCCCGGCGGTCCAGTGCGGCACGATGCGCCAGGTCCGCCACGCTGTCGAAAGCCCGTGTCGTTCGGGCAGCCACGAGCCGCTCGGCACCCTGCTGCGTGAGCGAGCGCACCAGGCGCAGACCCAGCCGCAGCGCCGGCTGGCCACCGGCAGCCGCCGTGGCCGCCTCCAGCGTGCAGTCCCAGTGGCTGTGCGCCGCGCTGACCGGCCGCACTTCCACGCCATGCCGGCGCGCATCCTGCACCAGCTGCGCCGGCGCGTAGAACCCCATGGGCTGGCTGTTCAGCAGGGCGCAGGTGTAGGCGGCAGGCTCGTAGTGCTTGAGCCAGGCCGAGTCGTACACCAGCAGCGCGAAACTCGCGGCATGGCTCTCCGGGAAACCATACTCGCCGAAACCCTCGATCTGCCGGCAGATGCGCGCGGCGAACTCCTGCGGATAGTGATTGGCGATCAATCCTGCGGCGAGCCGGTCCTTGAAGCGGTGCAGGTCCCCCTGGCGCTCCCAGGAGCCCATGGCGCGCCGCAGATTGTCGGCCTCGCCCGCCGTGAAGCCCGCCGCGTGCATGGCGAGCTGCATCACCTGTTCCTGGAAGATGGGGACACCGAGGGTGCGCTCCAGCGCCACCTGCGCTCCGGGACCGGGATAGTCGATGGGCTCCTCGCCGCTGCGCCGCCGCAGGTAGGGATGCACCATGTCGCCCTGTATCGGACCGGGCCGCACCAGCGCCACCTCGATGACCAGATCGTAGAAGGTGACCGGCCGCAGGCGCGGCAGCATCGACATCTGCGCCCGCGACTCGATCTGGAAGACGCCGACGGTGTCGGCGCGCGACATCATCGCGTAGACCTGCGGGTCCTCCTGCGGCAGATGCCCCAGCGACCAGTGCGTGCCGCGCCAGCCGTTGACCAGCGCGAAGCAGCGCCGCAGCGCGCTCAGCATCCCGAGCCCCAGCACATCCACCTTCAGCAGCCCCAGATCGTTGAGATCGTCCTTGTTCCACTGCACCACGGTGCGTTCGGGCATGGCGGCATTCTCGACCGGCACCAGGTCCGACAGCGCCGTCGCGGCGATGACGAACCCCCCGACGTGCTGCGACAGATGCCGCGGAAAGCCGACGAGCTCGCCGCTCAGCGCGATGATCTGCCGCAGCACCGGATCATCCGGATCGAACCCGGCCTCCCGCAGGTGCGCGGCCGACACCTTCGCATCCCACCACTGAACCACGCGCGCCAGCGCCCGGGCCCGCGCCGGCTCGAAACCGAAGGCGCGCGCCAGGTCATGCAGGGCGCTTCTGCCGCGATAGCTGATCACGGTGGCCGCCAGCGCCGCCCGCTCGCGGCCATACTTGCGGTACAGGTACTGGATGACCTCCTCGCGCCGCTCGTGCTCGAAGTCGATATCGATGTCCGGAGGCTCGGCGCGTTCGCGGGAGATGAACCGCTCCATCAGCAGCGAGTCGAGCCGCTGGCCGATGGCGGTGATCCGCAGGCAGTAGCACACCAGGGAGTTGGCCGCCGAGCCGCGGCCCTGCGCGAGGATGCCGCGGCGGTTCGCGAAGTCCACGATGTCGTGCACCGTCAGGAAGTAGGCCTCGTAGCCGAGTTCGGCGATCAGTTTCAGCTCCCGCTCGATGATCTGCCGTGCCTGCTGCGACGCTCCGGCGGGCCAGCGCTCACCCATGCCCCGCTCGACCAGCTTGCGCAGCCAGGTGGCCGGGGTCTCGCCCTGCGGCACCAGCTCCCGGGGATACTCGTAGCGCAGCTCGGTGAGGCTGAAGCGGCAACGCTGCGCGATGTGCAGTGTCTGCGCCAGCAGCTGCGGCGGATACAGCCGCGCGAGCCGGCCGCGCTCGCGCAGATACCGCTCGCCGTTGGGATGGAGGCGCGCACCGGCCTGCGCCAGCGTCACCCCGTGACGTATCGCGGTCAGTGCATCCTGCAGGCGGCGGCGTGATCGCACATGCATGTGCACGTCCCCGCTCGCCACCAGCGGCACCGCGCATTCGCGTCCGATGGCCGTCAGCCGCGCGAGGTACTCCGGATCCGTGCCCGTGAGCAGCAGCTCCACGGCGATCCACAGATCCCCGGCGAAGCAGCTGCGCAGCCAGTGCAGCTGCTCGGGCACCGGTGCCGGGCCGGGCAGCCACAGGATCAGGCAGTCCGCGAGGTGCCGCTGCACGTCCGCGCGCGTCAGGTGGTAGCTGCCCTTCGGGGCCGCGCGCCGGCCGTGAGTGATCAGCGCGCACAAGCGTGCATAGCCGTGGCGGTTCGCCGCCAGGGCGACGAACTTCAGGCCGCAAGCCAGGGTGAATTCCGCGCCGACGATGAGCTGCAGGGCTGGCGAGCCCGGCTCCTGCGTGGCCATGTGCGCCCGCACCACGCCCGCCACGGAACACTCATCCGTGATGGCCAGCGCGCCGTACCCGAGCTGCTGCGCCCGCTGCACCAGCTCGGCGGGCCGCGACGCCCCGCGCAGGAAGGTGAAGTGGGTGAGGCAGTGCAGCTCCGCGTAGGCGGGCGGTTGCGCGCTCATCCCGACAGGCCATGCAGGAACCAGCGATGCGGCGGCTCGCGCTCGCGGAACACCCACACCGCAATGCCGTGCACATCCGTGGCATGGTAGTAGTCGCGCGCGACACCCCGGGTCTCCCACCAGTGGCTCTCGATGCGCTCCGGCCCGGCCCCGAGCCGCAGCGGCCCGTCCAGCTGCGGCCAGCCGGCCTGCTCGCGCAGCAGCTGCGGCTCATCCAGCAGCCATAAGGGACGGGCCGGCGATGACGCCGTCCGGCGCGCGGAGGCCGCGCGCCGGAAGTCCGGGTCCACCGGCGACAGGGGCCTCGATGCGCCTTCCGGACAATGGCTGTCCTGGCAGGCGAGGCCCTGCACCGCGAGTTCCCCTAAGCGCATGCGCAACCGTTCGATGAATTCGAGCGACCCGGGCGAGGACCCTGCCGCACCGCCGCCGCCATGCTCTCCCGGCTGCCACAGCGGTTCGTACACCGGTGCGTACGACAGCAGTTCCCCGGAGCGCAGCTCCAGTGAGCGCACGGGCCCGGGCAAGGCGCTCCTCGCCAGGCGTTCCGCGAACCACTCCATGAAGCGCGCCGCCGAGGCCTCCGGCTGCGCCAGCCTGACGATGCAGTCGGTGTACGCCTCATGCCGGTGCCGTAACCGGCAGGTGATGCGGGTGATGCCGCACTGGCGCGCCTCGAGAAACTGCGCCAGCTGTCCGAGCAGCGGCCGCAGCGCCTGCAGGATCTCGCCATGATGCTCGCGCTCGCGGACGAACTGGCGCTTCGCCCGGAACCGCTCGGGCAGGCGAAACGGCTCGCGCAGATCCGCGGCGCGGGCCACGAGCTGATCCAGCATCTGCAAAGGTTCACGGCCGAAGCGTCGCGCAAAACCGGCCCGGGGCAGTCGTAGCGCCTGACCGATGCGGTACACCCCCAGCTTCGAGAGCCGCTGCAGCACCTGCGGCGGCCAGCGCAGTGCGACCAGCGGCAAGGGACTCACCGCGCTCACCAGGTGCCGCTGATCCTGCACCTTGAACGACACCCCGCTGCGCCCGCCCGCCAATGCCGCGAGCGGCGTCGGGGCCAGCGTCAGCAC
>DATJPN010000132.1:0-5917 GCA_035506335.1 Steroidobacteraceae bacterium
CATCGTGCGCGATCTGGCGGCCCTGACGCAGGCCCTGGACCATTTCGGCCACCGCACGGCGTGGCTCGCGCTGCTGCGCGCGCCCTGGTGCGGCCTCACGCTGCGGCAGATCACGGGGCTCGTGGGCACGGACCGGCGCGCGACGGTGTGGGAGCGCCTGTGCGACCCGCTGGCGCAGGCCACGCTCGAAGCGCCGGCCCGGGAGCGCGTGCGGCGCCTGCACGAAGCGCTCGCGACCAGTCTCGCGGAAGGCGCGCAGACCTATCCCACGGGCCGCGAGGCCCTGGCGCGCCGCGTCGAGTCCGCCTGGCTGCGGCTCGGGGGACCTGCGGCCTGCGCGCAGGAGGCGGACCTCGCCCATGCCCGTGCGTTCTTCGATGCGCTCGCGCAATGGTCCGGGGAGCCGGAGTGGGCAGGGCCACAGGATCTGCCGCAACGGCTCACCCGGCTCTTTGCCGTGCACCAGGCCGCCGGCGTCAATGCCGTGCAGATCATGACCATCCACCGCGCCAAGGGACTGGAATTCGATCATGTGATCCTGCCGGGACTCGGACGGCAGCGGCGTGCCGGTCGCCCGCCGCTCCTGCAGTGGCTGGATCTGCCGCGCGGCACCCGCGGCAGCGACCTGCTGATGGTCGCGGTGCGGCCCGCCGCCGCCCGGGAGCCCACGCCGCTCGCGCGCTACGTCACCCACCTGCAGGAACAGCGCGCGCGCCAGGAGGACACCCGTCTGCTGTACGTCGCGGCGACCCGCGCGAAGCGGCAGCTGCACCTGTTCGGACAACTGCCGGACCCGGTCGCGGGAAAGCCGGAGCCGGCGCCTCGGTCCGGCACGCTGCTCGAGCGACTGTGGCCGGCGATCAGCGCCCGCTTCCCGGCGCGGGCGCAATTCGCCGAGGATACGGCAGTGCCGCTGCCGGCCGCGCCGGCCCGCGCAGCGGCCAGCCTGCAGCGCCTGGCCCCCGGGTGGCATCTGCCGCAGCTGCCGGGCGGACCGCGACCCGAGGCGCTCGCCATCGCCTCCTACGAAGTCGTCCCGGAGACGGCGCTGCCCGCCGATCTGCCCGAGCAGGCGGTCTGCGAAGTCCTGCGCAGCTTTGCCCGGCGGCGCCGGCTGCCTCGGCCCGATGAGGGGACGCAGGCCGAGGCGCTGACGGCGAGGCTGCAGCGCCTGGGGTGCAGGCCCGAGGCGCTGCCGCGCAGCGTGGCCGGCGGTCTCGAATTGCTGCGGGACTGTCTCGAGGACCCTCCGTTGCGATGGATTTTCGAAAGGCTCGCAGCCGCCGATGCCGAGGCCGAAGTGCCGCTGTCGCTCACCGGAATGTTCGCCGGGCGTCTCACGAGCATCCGCGCCGACTTGAGTTTCAGGGACGCTGAAGGGACGCGCTGGCTCATCGACATTGCCCCGCAGCCGGCGCCGCCGGAGTCGCTCGAGGCGGCGTTCGGATCGCGGCTGGCCCGTCACGCGCACCTGGCGAAGCTGCTGGCGGAGGGGCCGGTCCGGGTCGCCGTCTACCTGCCCGCGGGTCGGCGGCTCTGGTGGCCCTAGGGCGAGGTCAGGGTGAAGGGGTGGCGGCCGGTCGCATCGGGTGACTGCATGTGCTGGATGATGTCGGCAATGTCGGCCGAGGCCCCGGGCCGCGCAGCCACATGGCCATTCAACACCCAGCCCGGATCGTGGGTCAGCTGCAGCGTGCCATCGAGCGCCAGCACGCCGGCCGTATCGCGGATCACGCCGGTCGGGGAATCCGCGGCGCCTGATCCGGATTCCGGTCCGAAGATCGCCTGGTAGCTGCCGAAGACCTGGCCGGAGGGACCGACGAGGTCCTGGATATCGATCTCGCCTTGCAGCTGCGACATGAATCTGCCGGTCCACTCGATGCGCGACAGCCGCCCCAGCAGGCGTGCGTGCGCGCCGCCGGGCATGGCGGACACGAGTGCGCTCGTGAGCGGCAGATCCACGCTCACGTCACGACCGTGCAGCGCCCCGCCGACCCCCAGGGCGACGGTGCCGCTCACCTGGCTGCCGGGGCCCGCCAGATCCAGCTGCGCCTCGAGTCGGCCGCGCAGCAGCTGCAACGCATGCAGGTTCCAGGCGAGATCGCCCAGGTCGCCACCACCGGTGGACAGGCCCGCGCAGCTGCCATGCCACGCCGTGCCGTCCAGCTGCCGGCAATGAATGCCGTGCGGCAGCAGCGGACCGATCCAGCGCGCCGGCAGGCGCATGATCAGCACCAGCACGAAGGCCGCGACCGCAAGGAAGAGTGCGCGTCGCAAGGCCCGTCAGTCCTGGCTGGCGGTGCGCAGCACGATGCCGGCGTTGACGAGGCCGGGCGCTCCGGCGGCATCGATCGTCGCGGACTCCACATGGATGCCGTTCTGCTGCGACAGCCGCGCGAGCCACGCCACCAGGGTGTCGAAGGGCGCCTTGTCGAGCCGCACGCGCAGGGCGCCGGGTCCGGCCGGTTCGCTGCTGTTCAAGGCGGTACCCAGGCCGGATTCGCGCGCCGAACTGTCGATCACGACGATCAGCGAGCGCTGTGAGGTGGGGGCGGTGACCGCCCCGCCGGCGCCCGCCAGCTGGTCGGCCACGGACTGCATCCAGGCGAGGTCCGCTTCCTTGTGCTGCACCCGGGACTGGGCGCGCGCCACGCTGCCATCGAGCGGCACGAAGATCGCAAGAATCAGCCCGATCAGCACGATCACGCCAACGCCTGCGGCCAGGCGCTGGTCACGCGGGCTCTGTGCATTGAACCAGTTGAGCAGAGCGTCCATGGTCAATGCGCCGGTTTCACTTGTATGCGGCCCTGGTAGCCGCCGCCGCTGGAGGTTCCGGAGGTGAGCTCCGCCTGCCAGCCCCCCGTGCGCAGCTGCTGACTGACGTGATCGAGGGCGTCGGCGCCCGGAGCCGTGATCTGCAGGTCCAGCAGCCCGTCGCGATAGCTCAGCGCCTGCAGCGCCGTGCCGGCGGCCCCGACCCTGGCCTGCGCGACCGCCGAGAGCATCGCCAGCAGTCCGGAACTGTCGGCGCTGCCCTGCAGGGAATTCAGGCGCGCCTCCATGCGGCGACGGGCATTGGAGGTGTTGTGTTCGCCCGGCATCGCCCGCTCGAAGGTTTCGCTGATGGACTGGTCGAGCCGGCGCTCGCTGCGCTTGAGCATCAGCAGTTGGGTGGCGCTGCCGATGCCGTGCAGGACCAGCAGGCCAAGCGCCATGGCGGCGGCGACCCGCCAGGCTTTGAGGCCCCCGGCCAGGGGCGAAGCCGGCGCGTAGGGTCCCTGCAGCAGGTTGATGGCCGAGGTTCCGGGCAGCGACTGCGCGAACAGTCCGAGCGGACCATCGGGCAACAGCTGCACCGAGAGCGCCTCGAAGTACGCGCGCACGGCCTCGATGGCTGCGCCGCATTCGCGCCACTCGGCTTCCCCCGCGTAGACCACCAGCCCACGGCCGCCGAAGGCGTCCGCGGGGCCGGGCGCCGGACGCAGCAGTTCGAGGGCCTCGGCCAGTGCACCCGGGGGCAGCGTCACGGGCTGGGCGCCCGAGGGTCGGGCGATGACGTTTCCGCCGCTCAACACGAGCACGGCCTGGCCGGGGTTGTCGGGCACGAGGCTGCTGTCCGCGTACAGGCACTCGGGGGTCAGGCCCGCCTCGCGCAGCTGCGCGAGCCAGCCGTCCACGAGGGCGCGCGAGACCACCGCCACCGGCAGGCGCGGGGATTCCCCGAGGCGCCGGCCGACCGCGAAATGCAGCGACTCGATGTCCTGCGCGACCTGCTCTTCGAGCGCATAGGGCACGATCTGCTGGACACGGGTGCCCGAGCGCACCGGCACCTCGGCATCGGTCAGCAGCACATCGCTCGCCGGCGCGAGCACGCAGATGCGCCGGCCCGCCGCGTGCTGCGCGGCCGCCGCGAGGGATCCGCTGCGCAGTGCCTCCACGATGCGGCCGCCGTCATCGGCCACCAGGTAATCGACGCTCGCCGGATCGCCCGAAAGTCTGATGATGAGCCAGTCTGCCATGCGTCAATCTGCCGTGAAGCCGCGTTGGATGGATCGCACGCGCAGGTCGCCTTCCTGATGCAGGAGACTGTACAAGGCGAACTGCGTGGTGCCAATGGTGATGATGCTGGTGAGCGTAAAGTAGTTGGATATGGACGTCACCATGGCGTCGGATTTCGCTCTGGCGGCCGGGTCGCTGAACAGGGCGTCGAAATCCTGCCTGGTCGGAAAGCAGCCCTCGGCCCGGTTCTTCGCGAGATTCTGGGCGTCGGCGAAATTCGTGGTGCCGGCGGGACCGAGCGCGTCGAGCACCTCGGCGCGGGCGGAACACAGGTTGATGGTCGTGCCCTGCGGCAGGGCGGTGATGAACGGGGCGAGCTTCAGGTAGCGGTCGCGGCCGAAGCCCGGCAGCGCCAGGATCTCGCTGCTGCTCGTGATGAACATGTTCGCCGCGCGATACGGCGGGTCCTGCGACAGGTAGACACTGTCCTCGGCGCCGTCGGGATTGTTCGGCACCGTGTCCGAGTCGATCCAGTCGGCCATCAGCTGCGCCCACTTCGGCTCCAGCCCCAGGGCGGTGAGCAGATTCTGGAATACCAGCACCCCATCGGGGTTGGTCGAACCGTCGGGGTTCACCAGGTTGTTGAGATTGAAGCGCCCCTGCGTGTCCTCGAGCCACGCCTCCAGCGTCACGCCGGGCACCAGGTCGACGGGTCCGTAGGGGGTCGACCAGGGCTGCCCGGGATAGGTCGTGGTGTGGTTGGTCTGGCGCGTCGCGCGCAGGGCATAGGCCGCGATGGCCTCCGCGGCCTTGGCCACCTCCACGCTCTGGTCGAAGGCGAAAGTCGCCGTGCCACGCCGGGCCGTCATCGCATTTTCATAGCCGATCGTCGCCGCGAGTATGGTGGCGAGCGCCACCAGCAGGATGGCCGTGAGCAGCGCAATCCCGCGCTGACGTGCGGCGAGCGCCCGCGCCCCTGGCCTCACGTCGGCACCTCGATCACCCGCACGATGCGGCCCCAGTCGTCCAGCTCCAGGGTGACCTCCACCGCGAATGGACGCGTGCGCAGGCCGCTGGCGCCCAGCGCGGGCCACTGGGTGACCCACTGCCGCGAGGCATCCATGAAGCGAAAGGCGACCGACTTCACGTGCGTGAGCAGGTCACGGCGCACCGGCATGCTGGCCTCGGTGCCATCGAGCACCGTCCAGTGCATGCGGCGCAGCGTGCCGTTCGCGAACCGGTAGGACACCCGCTCGAGGGTCGGGCGCTGGATGCCGGCCGGATTCGCCCACCCGCCGCGGGTGAAGGCCACGAGGTCCGGCCCGCCATCGTCGCGGGCCGTGTCGCCGGCAGCCGCATCACTGTCATCCGCATCCTCGTCCGGCGCCGCGGCGGCGGCATCCCCGCCGGCGGCAGTGGCCGCGGCCGCCTGCGTGGTGAGACAGGCCACCCAGTTCTGTCCGAGCTGGTCGCGAATCGGGCGCGCCGCGAGCTCGGAGAAGTCCTGCACCATGACGCGCACGGCGTTCTGCACCTCCGTGAGCCGGGCCTGGCGCTGCTTCAACTGATCGTGATTGCGCAGCGACTCGTTGATGGCGCCGTAGCCGATGGCGAACAGGATCGCGGTGATGAACAGCGCCACGATGAGTTCGATGAGCGTGAAGCCCTTGCTGGGGCGCGGCGTCATGGCGTGCCCTGCGCGGCCGGCGCGGGCGCCGGGGCGAAGAAGGACGACGGGCCACTCGATACGGCCGGCTGGCTCGAGGCGGGCGCCGAGCTCGGCGCGGAGCTCGCGCTTCCGGGCAGCGCGGGATCCGGGTACGCGGACTGGGTCTGTGAAGGGGACACCGCATCGCCCATGGCGCCGGTGACCGTGGCCATCCAGCCGGCCTCATCGACGGTCGCGGTGTCGGCCGGC
>DATJPN010000133.1:0-3515 GCA_035506335.1 Steroidobacteraceae bacterium
CAGTGCCACGAGCTGCCCGCGCCGGGCCGTCAGGGTTTCCCGGACGCGCTGTTCGGCCTGGCGCAGCATCGTGCGCACCTCCTCATCGATTGTCTGGGCGGTGCGTTCGCTGTATTCGACCCGGCTCGCTGCGCGGTCCTCGGGCAGGAAGAGCGGCGCCCGGAATCCCTCGAGCGTCGCCGGCCCGAGCACGTCGCTCATGCCGTAGCGTGTGATCATCTGCCGCGCGAGGTCCGTCGCCCGCTGCAGGTCATCCTGGGCACCGGTGGAGACTTCCGAGTAGATGAGCTGCTCGGCGCCGCGGCCGCCGAGCAGGACATCGAGGCGGTCCAGCAGTTCACCGCGCTTGAGCAGGTACCGGTCTTCGGTCGGTTGCTGCTGCGTGTAGCCCAGTGCGCCGATGCCCCGGGGGATGATCGAGATCTTCGACACCTTGTCGGCCGTGGCGCGGGATTCGGCGACCAGCGCGTGGCCGGCCTCGTGGTAGGCGACGGTCTCCTTCTCCCGCGGAATCATCACCCGGCTCTTCTTTTCAAGTCCGGCGAGGGCCCGATCGATGGCCTCGTCGAAGTCGCTCATCTCGACGACGGCCTTGTCCTTGTGCGCCGCGCGCAGCGCCGCCTCGTTGACGATGTTGGCCAGGTCCGCACCGGCGAGGCCGGCGGTCTTTCCGGCCACGGCCGCGAGGTCGACATCGGGCCCCAGCGTCAGCCGCTTCGAATGGACCTTGAGGATCTG
Source organism: Steroidobacteraceae bacterium (assembly GCA_035506335.1). GTDB lineage: Bacteria > Pseudomonadota > Gammaproteobacteria > Steroidobacterales > Steroidobacteraceae > DAIDKA01. The sequence goes on from DATJPN010000133.1 coordinate 739, forward strand.
CTCCCGACCCTTGATGTCGGGCCGATCGAGCGCAACCTGGCGGTCGAATCGCCCGGGCCGCAGCAATGCCGGATCGAGGATCTCGGGCCGGTTGGTGGCGGCCATGATGATGACGCCGCTGCGGGTGTCGAACCCGTCCATCTGCACCAGCAGCTGGGTCAGGGTCTGTTCCCGCTCATCGTTCCCCGCCAGGCCGCTGATGCCGCGGGCCTTGCCCAGCGCATCCAGTTCATCGATGAAGATGATGCACGGCGCGAGCTTCTCGGCCTGCTGGAACAGGTCGCGCACGCGTGCCGCGCCCACGCCGACGAACATCTCGACGAATTCCGAGCCGCTGATCGAGAGGAACGGCACGGCGGCCTCGCCGGCCACGGCCTTCGCGAGCAGCGTCTTGCCGGTTCCGGGTGCACCCACGATCAGGACGCCCTTCGGGATCTGTCCGCCCAGTCTTCGATAGCGTTCCGGGTTCTTGAGGAAGTCGACCACCTCCATGAGCTCCGCCTTGGCTTCGTCGATTCCGGCCACGTCCGCGAAATGCACGCCGGTTTCCTTCTGCACGAACACCTTGGCCTTGCTCTTGCCGACATCCATCAGTCCACCCATCTGGCCGACACTCATGCGGCGCATGAGCAGTCCCCAGATGGCGAAGAAGATCAGCGCCGGGGCGACCCAGCCGATCAGCGTCGAAAACCAGCGGTTCTCGACCTGGGCGGAAAATCGCACCTTCGCGGCCTGCAGTTCGGCGACGAGCTCCGGATCCGTCACGCGTGCGGTGACGAAGGGATGCTTGTCCAGGTTCTCGCGCGAGAGTCCCTTCCACTCATCCGCGGGCAGCACCGACTGGGCAGCCCGCAGATCGGCCGTCCCGGAGATGCTGTCGTCGGCGATCAGGACCTCGCTGATCTTGCCCGTGTGCAGCAGGGTCTTAAATTCGCTGTAGGCGAGCGTTTCCACGTGGCGCGCAGACAGGTAGCTCTGCACGGCCAGCATGATCGCCATGACCGCGACGAAGTACCAGATGGAGAAGTGCTGCCGGGTATCCACCGTGCGATTATGCCTATTTCATCCTCGACTTCAGCCTGAACGTCCTGCCATCGACGGTAAACCTGCCATATCCGTGATGATGGATGGTCTTCGGATTCTGCTGCGAGGGATCTGTCCAGGCGGCGAGCACCTGCAGGATGAATAGGTTGTAGCGCCTGACCAGGCGCGTGTCGATCACCTTGCATTCGAGATTCGCGAAACATTCCGCCACGAGGGGCGCCGCCACCTGCCGGGCCGGCCGCGGGGTCAGGCCGCAAGCGGCAAACTTGTCCCGGTCGGCGCCGGAGCAGTTGCCGACCGCCACCACCTTGCGGGCCAGCTTCCGGTCCGGCACGGCGATCACGCACTCGCGTGTTGCCCGCAATGCAGCGAAACTGTAGCCGCGATCGCTGACGACACAGGCGATCAGGGGAGGCTCGAACTCGACCATCATGTGCCAGGACTGGGTCATGACGTTCGGGCGCCCCCCGCGGGAGGTCGTCAGCAACACCACCGGCCCCGGCTCGAGCAGTTGGTAGACACGGGACAGTGGCAGGCTTCTCATATCAGTCCAGGGACTTGCGGAATCTCAGCACACTGATCATGAACATTCCGGTCGCCAGCAGCGCCAGGGCGGCCAGCTCGGGCCAGAGCACCGCGACACCGACTCCCTTCAGGAACACGGCGCGGATGACGATCAGAAAATAGCGCAGCGGATTGATCAATGTGAACCATTGCAGTACCCGCGGCATGGCCGCGATGGGAAACGCAAACCCCGACAGGATGAAGAACGGGTTCACCAGAAAGAAATTCAGCGCGAATGCCTGTTGCTGGGTTCGGGAGAGCGTCGAGAGCAGCAGGCCGAGCCCCAGTGCCGCCCACAGAAACAGCGATGACCCGAGCAGCATGACCAGCGGGCTGCCGACGAAGGGAATGTGGAACCAGGTCACGCCAAGGATCGTGATCAGCGCGACCTCCCCCAGCCCGATCAGGAAGAACGGCAGGGCCTTCCCCAGGATGAACTCGATGGGCCGGATCGGACTCACCATGATCTGCTCCAGAGTCCCGACCTCCCGCTCGCGCACCACGGCAAGTGCCGTGAGGCTCACCACCTGGATCAGGGTGAGCGTGCCGATCACGCCGGGGATGAAGAACCAGCGATCCTCGAGTCCCGCGTTGAACCACGGCCGCTCCCGGAGCGCCGGGACCCTCCCGCCGGAGGCCATGGCGGCCGCCCCGTCGGTCTGGAACTGCGACACGATCTGTACAACATACCCCAGGGCGATCAGCGCCGAATTCGAGTTCGTGCCATCCACGGAGACCTGCAGCGGCGCCGTGCGACCGTTGCCCAGCTGCTGCGCGAAACCCGCGTGGATCACGATGGCGACGATCGCGCGCCCCGAGTCGAGGTCCCGGGTGACTTCGCGCTGCGAGGTCGCGGCATCCACGACCTCGAAACGCCCGGTCGCCACGAAGTGCGAAATGAGCGAACGGCTGGCCTGGCTGCGATCCAGATCGAGCACGGTGGTCGCCACGTGACTGACCGTGAACGTGGCTGCATAACCGAACACGACGACCTGCACGAGCAGGGGCACGACCAGACGGAACATCGCCCATCGGTCGCGGCGTAGTTCCAGCAATTCCTTCAGGAGCATGGCATGCAGACGCGTGAACATCGTCTAGTCCAGTCTCTTGCGGAAGCCCCGGGCCGCGGCCCAGGTGATGACCGCGGCGTACAGCACCAGCGCCATGAT
>DATJPN010000134.1:0-2037 GCA_035506335.1 Steroidobacteraceae bacterium
AGTACCTCTTCCTTGTCACCACAGCGGTCATCGGGCGCGTTTCCCACGCTGAACTCGCCTGCTGTGCCCGCGCGTTTGACGAGGCGGCCCCAGCGCTCGTGGCGGCCCGTACTGGCGGCCGGGCAACCAGCCGCAGCACCGCGATCTCGTGCCGCAGGACCAAGATCTCCGCGCCTTTGGCGGCGGCGCTCCGCGCTAGGCGCACCAGCGAGCCGAACATCGCGGCCACGGAAAGGTAGACGAGACGGATGAGCGCGAGCGCCGAGCCTAAACAGCAGGTCAAGACTATGAGCGCGGTTCTGGCACAGCACTGGGGCGTGAGTGCCGTGCGCGGACGTACGCGACAACGAGATCCAGGGGATCACACAGGCGCAGATGGCGGCGTATTCCACGCGGACCGCCCAGGTTCGGCCGCTACAACGTGAAGTAGAACGTGGCGCCCTGCCCTGGCGCCGATCGAACCCACAACTGGCCGCCATGGCGTTCGACGATGCGCCGGCTGATTGTCAGTCCAGCGCCCGCGCCACCACCAAGGGCGCTCGGTGCGTGCACGCGCCGGAAGATGTCTTCCTGCTGCTCGGCTCCGATGCCAATGCCGTTGTCGCGAACGTAGAACGCGCGCAGCGGCTGCACGGCATCGGGCGGCACGGCTTCCTCATAGCCCACCTCTACCCAGCGTGGCGGATCGGCCCGGGCGTACTTGACGGCGTTGCTGACCAGATTGACCAGCACTTCCTGCAGCCGGATCCGGTCGGCGGAAACAGCGCCCAGCCGCATCGGACGGCGTAGCTGTATATCGGCATCGGCGAAACGAGCGCCAAGGATTTCCTCGATGTCATCGAGCACATCGTCCATCGATACTGACGTCATGCGCAGGTCGGTCAGACCCAGGCGCGAGTACTCCAGCAGCGAGTTCAGCAGCTCATCCATTCGCGAGGCGAGCCGGCGAATGGTATCCAGATGCTTCACGGTGGCATCATCAAGTACGGCGGAGTCCCTCTCTATGAGGGTGGCGTAGTTGACGATCCCGCGGAGCGGCTCCTTGAGGTCATGCGATGCGGTGCGGGTGAACGCCTCGAGTTCGTCGTCGCTGCGAGCGAGTTCGGTTTTGGCCGCACGCAGCGTCGTCGCGTGCCGCGCTGCGAAGTTGCGCAGGGCCCGGTACGTCTCCTCCGCGATGCCGCGCTCCTCGCCGGACCAAGGCAGGCATTGCCCGCGTACGGTCTCCTGCCATACATAGGAGGAACCGCGCGGGGTCAGCCGCTGCCCCCGGCTGCCCGTGACGACCGGACGCTCTGGATCGGCGGCCCACCGTACGGTGCGTGATACCTCCCGGCGGAACCAGGCGAGCGCATCGCCAGTGGAACTCAGCGGCACGAGTAGCAGGCCGGCGCAGTCACCAGCCAGGTGGGCCAGCTCGCCCAGTTCCTCGCCTAGGCGGTGCGTCGACCACGCCTGGCCGACCGGCCCTGAGGTCAGGCGGGTCAGCATGGTCGGCAGTCCTGACAGGTCCGGTATCAGACCAGATGCGTGCCAGGAGGCGCCGAAGCGGGCATAGACGCCATCTGCGCGGACCAGGTCACACAGCCGGGTGTCCGCTACGAGATGCTCGCCGAACCGTTCTGGCCCGACGGTACCGGCAGTGTCGATCATCTCCTGCAGGACTCGCCGAGCCTCGGCCTCGCCCGCCGCCCGCTGGCGGTCCTCGACGGCGTTAAGCTGCAGCGACAGTGCGATGCCGAACATCTCACAGGCGGCGCGCTGATCGGCACTCAGCCGCCGGGGGGTGCCGCTGTGGCAGGCAATTAGTCCCCACAGCCGGCCATCCTGGATGAGCGACAGCGACATGGAGCCGCGCACGCCGATGTTACGCAGGTACTCCAGGTGATAGCTCGACACGGTGCGCAGCGCCGAACCGGACAAGTCCAGGGGCCGCTGCGTTCCCGGGCACTGCGGGGGTATCAGCGCCGCCCCGCGGTCGTTGACGTCGGCGATGACCCGTATCCAGTTCTGCAGGTATAGGCGCCGTGCCTGCGG
>DATJPN010000135.1:0-30648 GCA_035506335.1 Steroidobacteraceae bacterium
CGTGGAGTCGCGACGGGGATTCTTGATCCTGGATCAAAACTTCAAATCAGGCGATGTCATCGTTCTCACTCTTCCAATGCCTCTGCGGGTGTCGCAGTGGCCAAATGACGGCATCGGGATCGAACGCGGACCGCTCGTCTATGCCTTGCCGATCGAGGCTACGTGGACCTCTTTCGCAGAGTCCGCCTATTCGAGTGAAGAAGTCCCGACCTGGGAGGCCAACCCGGTCGGCGTCTGGAACTACGGGCTCGTCTTGGACTCCAGCAACCCGGATGCAACCATCACGGTCATCAGGAAGCCGGCCGCACAGAGCGTCGAGAGGTCGAACTGGCCGTGGAATGATGCGCCGCTCGTTCTGAGCGTGCCGGCGCGCCGACTCGAGGGGTGGGACTACCGGACGAATCCCGGGGAGCCGCACCAAAGGTTCACGCCACACCTGCCGGGGCCGGAGGCTCTCAAGTCCGCGGGTCCGGTGGAGCATCTCACGCTCGTGCCGTACGGCGCGACGCAGCTGCGGATGGCCATATTTCCGACGCTGGGAGGCAATGTTGAGGCGCCACGCGAGAAGTCATGAGAAGACCTGCGGTTTTTCTGGCGTCGTGTCGGCCAATGTATTTCACCTGAATACCGTGATCGAGGGAACGCCATGACGATTCCAGCGGGTCCGCTTGAGCAAGAACGGGCAATGACCAGCCATGCGATGTACCGGTGGTCCCTGATCGTTGCGCTTGGGGGGTTGCTTTTCGGCTTTGACACGGCGGTGATCTCCGGCGCAGAACAGGCCATCCAGAGTCAGTGGGGACTGAGCGAAATCAAGGTGGGGCAGATGGTGGCCATGGGGCTCTATGGCACCATTGTCGGCGCGCTGTTCGGAGGCATGCCGGCCGAACGTTGGGGTCGCAAGGGCGCCCTCATCGGTATCGGGATCCTCTATCTGGCGTGCTCGCTGGGCTGCGCGCTGGCACCGAACGCCGAACAACTGATGGCGTTTCGGTTCCTCGGGGGGCTTGGGGTTGGTGCCTCGTCCGTCATTGCCCCTACCTACATTTCCGAGGTTGCGCCGGCGGAAAAACGCGGCCAGTTGGCCGCGATGTTCCAGCTCAATATCGTTGTCGGGATCGTCCTGGCGTATCTGTCCAACTGGCTCATCGGTCTGGCGGATGAGCATTCCTGGCGCGTCATGCTGGGCGTGATGGCGATTCCGTCAGCCTTGTTTATCGTACTGGTGCCATCCATTCCGGAGAGTCCGCGATGGTTGATCCTGCACGGCAACAAAGTGGCGGATGCGCGCAGGATACTGTCGATGATCAACCCCGCAACCGTCGAGAGCTCGGTGGCGGCCATTCAGGCGCCGACGAGCGACAAGGCGGTGGGACTGAGTCATTTCCTCAGCGGCAAATACCGGCGTCCCACGGCCCTCGCATTCCTGATCGCATTCTTCAATCAGCTCTCGGGCATCAACGCCGTCATCTACTACGCGCCACGCGTGCTCGAAGGAGCGGGGCTGCAACAAAGCGCCGCGCTGCTGTCGACCGTCGGAATCGGCGTTGTAAACGTGATATTCACCGTGGTCGGCATGGCGTTGATCGACCGCATGGGACGCCGGTTCCTGATGTACATCGGCAGCATCGGCTATATCGTCTCCCTGACACTGGTGTCCTACGCACTGCTGCATGGAATTACCGGTGGATTCGTGCCGGTTTGCCTGTTCTTGTTCATCGCGTCCCACGCGATCGGGCAGGGAGCGGTCATCTGGGTGTTCATTGCGGAAATCTTTCCAAATAATGTGCGCGCCTATGGGACGTCGGTTGGCTGCAGCACCCACTGGATTTTCGCGGCCGCGATTGCCGGCCTCTTTCCATTCGCCAACGCCCGTCTCGGTGGCGGAGCGATTTTTGGCGGATTTGCCGCAATGATGGTGTTGCAGCTTATCTTCGTATGGCGCCTGATGCCGGAAACGCGCGGCGCCTCGCTCGAAGCGCTGGAATCAAGACTCACCTGACTTCGAAGACAGGCGTCCGGGCCCACCCGAGCAAGCCGGTTGAGGTCGTTCGGGCATCGCAATCGGGTCCCCGGAGCCGGGGCCGCGAACGCCCATGGTCATCGCCTCCTGTCGTCGCCCGCGGGAAGTGCTTTCAGCCCGGTCGGCTCTTGCGGCCACGCGCTGTCACTTCCGGGTGACGTTGCGGCCTGCGTGCCGCCACCGGCGCGCGGTAATGCTCACGAAGGCTCGATGCACGCACAACCAGCTGGGTCGGAATGACCACCGTGGACGCGCGCTCGTGGCGAATGATCCGCAGCAGGGACTCGACCAGCAATCTCGCGCCGACGCGGCAGTCCTGCCGGATGGTCGTGAGCGGCGGCGTGGTGTGGGCGGCAAAGGGAATGTCGTCGAAGCCGATTACGGCCACATCGGCCGGCACCCGGCGGCCGCGCTCGGCCAGCGCGCGCATCGCGCCGATCGCGAACACGTCGGAGCAGGCGACGACGCCGTCGAAATCGACCTCGGCGGACAGCAGGCCGCCGATGGCGTGGTACGCGGTGTCGCTGCCGAAACGCACGGGGATCTGCAGGTTGGGATGCGATTCCACACGGGCCTCCCGGAGCGCGTGCAAGTGTCCCTGCAGGCGCGCCGCGACCTCGGGCGTCGCCGGATCACCGAGGAACACGATGCGCCGGCAACCCTGTGCCAGGAGGTGGGTGGTCGCGTCGTGGCCGCCGGCTTCGTTGTCCGAGCCGATGGACACGTACTTCTGGCCCGGTATCCGGGCGCCCCAGACGACGATCGGGAAGTCCGCCGCATGGCGGTTCAGCGAATCGTGGTAGAAGCCCTGGCCGATGACGATCACACCGTCGGCGCGCCGTCCGCGAGCCACGTGCATGATCCATTCGCCCGGGTCATCGATGACCTTGGCGAGCAGCAGGTTGTAGCCGCAGGCCGAGAGTTCATCGGCCACCGCGCCCAGGATCTCGAGGAAGAAGGGGTCGGAGAAACTCTGGTTGGCCGCATGGGAAAGCGGGATGACCAGGCCGATGGTGCGGGTGAGCCCCGTGCGCAGGCTGCTGCCTGCCGCATCGACGCGGTAGTGGAGCTGTTCGGCTGCCGCCCGCACGACCTTGGAGGTCTCCTCCGAAATCAGCGTGCTTCCCGACAGCGCCCGCGAGACCGTGCTCAGGGAGACGCCGGCGCGCCGTGCCACCTCTGCCATCTTGCTGTGGGGTCGACGTTTGCCTCGCATGGCGGGCACTATATCAGTGCTCCGGCGGACAGTCGTCGAGGAAACCCGGTAGCAGCACTCCAGCGTGTCAGTCGTCCGCTTGAACCGGCAATCATGTCCATGTCGGTCGTACCAGTGATTGCAAACGGTTGCACGACATGGATATGCTTCGCTCGGGAGCGGTGCCGCATGTGACACCGGCATTCCTGCAGCGCACTGTGTCCGGGGGAAGCAAGGTGTCATCGGGCGGACAAGTACTGGTCGGCGCGATCGAGGGGGGCGGCACCAAGTTCATCTGCGCTGTCGCGGCGGAGTCCGGCCGCGTGCTCGCACGGCGCGTCCTTCCTACCCGCGATCCCGCAACCACGCTTGCAGAGTGCGCCGATTTTCTGCGCGATGCCGCGCGTGGGCTGGGCGTCATGCGGGCAATCGGCATCGGCTGCTTCGGGCCGCTGCAGCTGCGGCCCGACGCTGCGGACCATGGATGCCTGTTGGGCACGCCGAAGCAGGGCTGGTCCGGCGCCGATGTACTGAGGCCCTTCGTCGAACAGTTCGGCGTTCCTGTCGCGCTCGACACGGATGTCGCTGCGGCGGCGCGCGGCGAGCTGTGGTCCGGTGCCGGACGCGGCAGGCGTTCGCTGGCCTACGTCACCGTCGGTACCGGCATCGGCGGCGCCGTGGCGCCGACCGTACCCGACACGCAATTGATGCACGCGGAAATGGGCCACCTGCTCGTGCGGCACGATCCGCGCGACGCGGCGTTCGCCGGAATCTGTCCCTTCCATTCGGACTGCCTCGAGGGCCTCGCCAGCGGACCGGCGATTCGTGCGCGCTGGGGGCGCGACCTCGATGCATTGCCGCCGGATCACCCGGGCCGCTCCCTGATCGCGGGCTACATCGGTCAGCTGGTCGTGGCGATCGCGCTGATGCATTCACCCGAGGTGATCGTGGTCGGGGGCGGCGTGATGAAGGACGGTGGGCTGCTGCCCGAGGTCCGCGACGTGGCACGCGCGCAGCTCGCCGGGTATCTGCCTGCGCTGCGCGAGGCCGAGGCCATGGATCAATTCATTCGCTCGCCCGCGCTGGCGGGGGATTCCGCCATCGCAGGCGCCGTGCTGATGGCGCTTGATTGCCTGAGGCGACAGGAGACGCAGAAATGAGCCCGATCCGGATCGATCCTCGATAGCCGCGCTGCGGGCGCCCGCCCGGTGACTGGCCGGGCGTGACGCCAACCGGTTCAGCCTACCGCGCCGGCCTGACGTGCTTCGCGAAGAAGCTGAAGACCTCGGGTTCGGCGCCCATGATGATGGTGCCGTGATCGAGGCCCGGCTTGACGATGTACTCGTGCTGCACGTTCAGCGCGTCGAACTGCGCACTGAAGCTGCGGACGCTGTCGAGCAGGGCATCCTTGTCACCGACGGCCAGCAGCAAAGGGATCTTCGTGATCTTGGATTCAGCGGTGACCTGCACGTTGAACAGCGCGGGCGCCAGCAGGGCCACTCCCGCCCAGATGTCCGGGTATTTTTCGGCGAGGTGCCGTGCGCCGCCACCACCCTGGGAATGCCCGACCAGGTAGATGCGCCGCTCGTCGATGTTGAATTCATGGCGCACGCGCTCGAGCACGTTCATGACGTCCTGTTCGCTGTATTCGGTGACCTTTGCCGCGTCAGTTTCGGCTGTTCCACCGACCAGCGGTGGCAGGACCCGCGGCATGGGCGGAGGTGGCGCCGCCGTGGCGCCCGGGGTTGGCGTCGCGGCCAGCACGGGGCGGGGTGGAGCCTGCACGCCGACGCCGGCGCGGTTGTTGTAGCCGATGGCGCCCACCAGGATGTAGCCCCCCTGTTCGGCAAGATCGACCGTCGTGCCCCGTACGAAGGTGAGCGTGGTTCCGGTGAAGCCGCGCAGCGCGAGGATCAGTGGCGCCTTCGTGTCCCTGCGGACCTTCGAGGAGACGTACACCGAATAGGGCAGCTGCTCCCCGGTGGGCTTGAACGTATAGTGGCGGATCTCGACACCCTTTTCGGGTTCGGTTTCCGAGCCTCCGCGGATGCCGGGTGGATAGACCTGCGGCGGGCGCCCGTCCTGCGCCATCAGGGCCGGTAGTGCCAGCAGTGATCCGAGCAGCAGCGCAGCCTTCGAGAGCGCGGAGCGATGCATCGTCATTCTCCCTGTCCTGAGGGTGCCCGCGAATCTATCATGAGTTCGCAAACGGTTGCATGGATCCGCGGCGGGCGTATGCTGCGCAGGAACAACACACGGGGGACGCGATGCGCAAGGGATTCATCCAGGCATTGAGGGTGGCGGGGTTGTTGCTGCTGTCGCAGCAGGTCCTGTCCGCGGACAACTGGGTGGCATCATGGGGCACGTCGCAGCAGCTCATGAAGCCGGATCGAGTGATCCCTTCGGCGCAGACGCCGCCCGCGAAGGTGGAGCGGCAGACCGTGCGCATGGTCGTGCGTCCCACCCTCTCCGGCACGCAGCTGCGGGTATCGCTTTCCAACTCATTTGGTTATGGCCCCGTGCGGATCGAGGCGGTGCAGGTGGCACGCAGCGCAGCCGGGGGCGGCATCCAGCCCGGAAGCGGGCGGCCATTGACCTTCGGTGGACGCAGTACCGTGGTGCTGCCGCCGGGAGCCCGGATCAGCAGCGATGCGGCGACGTTCGATGTCCGGGCGCAATCAGACATCTCGGTGTCGCTGTACCTGGAAGCCGACAGCGGGCCCACTACCTCGCATCCGATCGGGTTGCGCGCGGCCTGGATCGCGCCGGGCAATCAGGTGGCCGCGGAACGTCTGGACGGCGCGTCGCAGTTCCGCTCGTACCTCTGGCTCGACGGCATCGACGTGAAGGCGGCGCCCGCCGCGGCAGCCATCATTGCCTTCGGTGACTCCATTACCGACGGCTTTGCCACCACCCCTGATGCTGACACCCCATGGCCATCGATCCTGGCGCGTCGCCTGGGCGAGGTTCGGACCGGAGCGCCCCGATCCGTGATCAACATGGGCATATCGGGCAACCGCGTTCTGCGCGAAGGGGCAGGCTCCAGTGGCCTTGCGCGCTTTGACCGCGATGTGCTGTCGCGTCCCGGCACGCGCTGGGTGCTGCTGCTGCTGGGCATCAATGACATCGGCTTCAGCGCCATTCCGGGTCTTCCCGCCAGCGAGAAGGCGACTGCCGAGGACATCATCAACGGCTACCAGTTGCTGATAGCCCAGGCCAGGCTGCATGGCCTTGCGATCGTCGGCGGCACGCTCACGCCCTTCGAGGGCGTGAACGTCTACAGCGCGGCCGGCGAGCAGATGCGGCAGCAGATCAACCAGTGGATCCGCACGAGCGGGAATTTCGACGCGGTGGTGGATTTCGACCGGTACATGCGTGACCCGGCGCGACCCACCCGCCTGCTGCCGGCACTGGACTCGGGTGATCACATCCATCCCAACGACGCCGGCAACGAGGTCATGGCCGAGGCCATTGACCTGAAACTGTTCCGGTGAAGGAGCCGACAATGCAGAAGCTGCTGATCTGCGTTTGCCTTGCCCTGTGCGTGCCGATTCTGCAGGCGGCACAAGCGGCCGACGGCGTGCTGCGCGCCGGCGCCTCGCGCATCGACTACACACCCACCGGCAAGCTGCCCCCGAACTTCAATGGGGTTCTCGACCCGATCTACGTGCGGTCAGTGGTGCTCGACAACGGCCGCACGCGCGCGGCCCTGGTGGCAATCGACGCAGGCGCGATGCCCGCCGAGCTGTACAAAAAGGTCAGCGCGCGTGCTGCCGCCGAGCTGAGAATTCCCGCCAGCCAGCTGCTGATGTCGGCCAGTCACACGCACAGCGTGCCATTTCGGCTCGATGACGCCGTGGAGGAAACCATCCTGCGCAGCCTGCGCGAGGCGGTGGGGCGCCTGCAGCCGGCCCGTGTCGCCTGGGGAACCGGCGTGTCCTATATCAACGTCAACCGCGATCGCGTGGATCCGAAGACCAACCGCTGGTGGGAGGGCCCCAACTACGACGGTACCTCCGACAAGACCGTGGCCGTGGTACGCATCGAAAGCGCCACCGGAAAACCGATTGCCGTGTACTACAACTACGCGGTGCATGGCGTCATCACCGGCACACTCGACATGATCAGCGGTGACATTCCCGGCGCGGCCTCTCGGTATGTGGAGGAATCGCTGGGCGATGACGCCGTGGCGCTATGGACCAGCGGGGCTGCGGGCGACCAGAATCCCATCTACTTCAACCAGACCTACGAGCTGCGCGATATCCGCATTGCCGATTACGCGAAGCGTGGCGAGGACATCAGCAACGCCATGCCACCCGGCGGCCAGGGTTTGGACCGCAGCAATCCGCGGGTGAAGACCCTGATGGAGCAACAGAAGCGTATCAACGAATCCCTGGGCCTGATGTTGGGCGAGGAGGTATTGCACGTGATGCGTGAGGGTCTGGAGAAATCCACCGGCGACATCACGTTGCGCGGCGCGCAGGTCAGTCTCTCCTGCCCGGCGCGGCAGCGCACCGACCAGGGCCGGGCGGGTTTCGAGGGCCGGTACGTCGATGACGGCCAGGTGGCCATCGGCCTGGGTGCGCTGCGGATCGGGGATGTGTACGTGGGCGCCGTGGATGCCGAGGTCTACAACGGCATCGCGCTGCGGCTGAAGCGGGAGTCGCCCTTCAAGCACACGATGATGGCAACGCTCACCAACGGCACGGCCGAGACGGGTTACATTCCCACCGACGATGCGTTCGGGCGCAATGTGTTCCAGGTTCTCAGCTCGCGGCTGAAGCCGGGCTGCGCCGAGGCTGGCATCGTCAATGGTCTGGTCGACCTGATGCTCGGACTCTAGACAAGGGAGGAGGTCGCGATGAATCTCAAGCAATGGGCTGTGGTGGTGGCAGGCGTGGTGCTGTCCGTTCCGGGGCTGTCGGCCGAGGCGATCAAGGAAGACTTCAAGCCTTCCACTCTGAACCAGCCGGGGCAGTCTTACCCGCAGGTGAATTCACAAGGCTACGCGCGATTTCGCGTGATGGCGCCGGACGCCAAGTCCGTGACGGTGAGCCTGGGCCTGGGTGGCAGCGGCGGCACGCCGCTTGCCAGGGGCGAGGATGGCGCTTGGACGGGCACCACCGCGGGTCCGCTCGATGAGGGGTTCCACTACTACCACCTCAACATGGATGGCGGGGTATTCAACGACCCGGGCACGCAGGATTTCTACGGCTCCATCCGCTGGGAAAGCGGCATCGAGATCCCGGCGCACGACCAGGATTTCTATTCGCTGAAGGACGTGCCCCACGGCCAGGTGCACCAGGTGCTGTTTGCGTCGAAAAGTACCGGCGGCATCAAGCGCGCGCTGGTCTACACGCCGCCGGGCTACGAGAAAGGTCGTGACCGGTATCCCGTGCTCTACCTGCAGCATGGCTGGGGCGAGGACGAGACGGCCTGGACCCGTCAGGGTCACGCCAACCTCATCATGGACAACCTCATCGCCGAGGGCAGGACGAAGCCCTTCATCATCGTGATGACCTATGGCATGACCAACGACGTGAAGATCGGCGGCCTGGCGAACTTTGACGTCACCCAGTTCCAGACTGTGCTGGTCGATGAGCTGGTGCCGTACATCGATGCAAATTTCCGTACCCGCGCCGACCAGAAGCATCGCGCCCTGGCGGGACTCTCGATGGGCGGCATGGAAACCCGCTGGATCACCCTGAAGAAGTTCGATGTCTTTTCGCATATCGGCCTGTTCAGTGGTGGGACCATCTCGCCCGACGATGTCAATGGGGCGCCGGGCTTCAAGGACAAGGTGAAGCTGGTATTCGTCAGCTTCGGTAGCCGCGAGCTCACGGGCAACAACCCGATGCGGGCCGGCAATCCCAGGGAGACCGCCGAAGCGCTGGAGAAGGCCGGTGTCCGCAGCGTCTTCTATGTGTCGCCGAACACGGCACACGAGTTCCTGTCCTGGCGCCGCAGCCTCAGGGAGTTCGCCCCGTTGCTGTTCCGCGATTGAGAGCGGCCCGGCGCGGGCCAGGTTATCGATTTGCCCGGGAGGCTCTGACCGGAACACGTCCGCACTCGGATACCGCAACCCGGAGTCGCACGCGATGGTGACGACGGTTGCGGACGGACCCAGCCGCTCTGCCACCCGACAGGAGGCGGCTACCTATCGAGTGCGCAGTGCCTACGGCCCAACTCTGCGAGGCGCCTTGCTCGCTCTGCGACCCACCGATGTCGTGTGCCGCCCACGGCGGCGGCGATGCTCCTCGACGATCACCTCTGCCAGCCGGGCCAGATCGGCCGCGCGGGCCGAGGAGCGCCGTGATGCCAGGGCGATGGTGCGTGTGGGTACCGGCGGGGCGAGCGGCGCGGCGATCAGCCGCGTCGCCGCCAGAAGCCCGGCTTTGAGCGCGATCTCCGGAATCAGCGCCACACCCATCCCGCAGGCCACCATCTGCACCAGCGTCAGCAGGCTCGTTGCTTCGATGCCATCGGCACTGGCCGCCTCCGATCGCCCGCAGGCCAGCAGCGTGTGCTCGCGCAGGCAGTGCCCCTCCTCCAGGATCAGCAGACGCCCGGACAACTGCGCCGAGATGCTCACTCGCTTGCCCGCGACCAGTGCATCGCCCTGGGGTGCAACCAGCCACAGCTCGTCCTCGAACAGCGGTTGCACGCTCAAGCCTTCGGTGTCGAACGGCAAGGCGATGAGGGCGGCATCCAGTGCCCCGTCGCGCAACCGTAACAGCAGATTACCCGTCAGATCCTCGCGCAGCACGAGCCGCAGGGCCGGGAAGCGCGAACGCACCAGGGGCATGAGCGTCGGCAGCAGAAAGGGCGCGATCGTGGGGATCACCCCCAGCCGCAGCTGTCCCGACATCGGCCGCGCGGCCGCGGCGCTGGCCTCCACCAGATCGTCGGCGGCCGCCAGCAGCTCGCGCGCACGCGTGAGCGCCACCTCGCCGGCCGGCGTCAGACGCACGCTGTGCCGGTCGCGCTCGACCAACTGGATGCCAAGGTCGTGCTCAAGCTCCTTCAGGCCCACGCTCAGGGTCGATTGCGTGACGAAGCAGGCCGCCGCCGCGCGTGTGAAATTCAGTTTATCGGCCAATGCGACGAGGTACCCGAGTTGGCGCAGCGATGGTCTCCTTGTCATGTTTTTATGATCGCTTTCATCAATCGATATTGTCAATATTATTCATTGGATCAATTTCCGGCGATGCCCCACAGTTGCTCCATCGTTACCAAACCGGAGCATCTGTCATGTCGTTGATCAACACCAGCGTCAAGCCCTTCAAGGCCACGGCATTCCACAATGGCCGCTTCGTGGAAGTCTCGGAGGCCACCCTGAAGGGCCAGTGGTCGATCATTTTCTTCTACCCGGCGGACTTCACCTTTGTGTGCCCGACGGAACTGGAGGATCTGGCCCAGCGTTACGCCGAGTTCAAGAAGCTCGGCGTGGAGATCTATTCGGTGTCGACCGATACCCACTTCGCCCACAAGGCCTGGCATGACACCTCTGATGCCATCCGCAAGGTCGAATATGTGATGGTCGGGGACCCCACCGGACGGCTGACGCGCAACTTCGAGGTCATGATCGAGGAGGAGGGCCTGGCGCTGCGCGGCACCTTCCTCGTCAATCCCGAAGGTCAGATCAAGCTGTGCGAAATCCACGATAACGGTATCGGCCGCGATGCCGCCGAGCTGCTGCGCAAGGTCAAGGCTGCCCAGTACGTCGCCTCGCACCCGGGCGAAGTGTGCCCGGCGCGCTGGCAGGAAGGCGCGAAGACCCTGAAGCCCTCACTGGATCTGGTGGGCAAGATCTGATCGACGGCAAACTCTCCCCGGGAGCCGACCATGCTGGACAGTGACTTGAAGGCGCAACTGCAGACCCATCTGCAGAAGATCAAGGTTCCGATCGAGCTCGTGGCGTCGGTGGATGACTCCCCGGCATCGCGGCAGCTCCTCGAGCTGCTCACCGAAATCGCCGCGTTGAGCGATCAGATCCGCCTTGACCCTTCGGGTACCGACGGGCGACGTCCGTCGTTCACCATCCAGCGGGTCGGCTCCCCGATCGCCGTCAGCTTCGCCGCCATCCCTCTGGGACATGAGTTCACCTCGCTGGTTCTGGCGCTGCTGCAGGTGGGCGGCCATGCACCGCGCATCGATGAGGCGAGCGCGCGGCGCGTCCAGCGCCTGCGCGCAGAGTATCGCTTCGAGACCTTCATGTCCCTGTCCTGCCACAGTTGCCCGGACACCGTGCAGGCCCTGAACCTCATGAGCGTGCTGAACCCGCGCATCCGTCACGTCGCCATTGATGGGGCGCTTTTCGCCCAGGAAGTGGCCGAGCGGCAGGTGCTGGCCGTGCCGGCCGTGTTTCTGAACGGCGAGCCCTTCGAGCAGGGACGCATGAGCATCGAGGACATCCTCGCCAAGCTCGACGCCGGCGCCGCCGACGATGAGACCAACGCCATCAGCAACCAACCCCCCTATGACGTGCTCGTCGTCGGCGGCGGCCCGGCGGGCGCCGCCGCGGCCATCTACGCCGCGCGCAAGGGCATCCGCACGGGACTGATCGCCGAGCGCTTCGGTGGCCAGGTGCAAGACACTCTGGCCATCGAAAACCTGATCTCCGTACCGCACACCGAAGGGCCGACTCTCGTCACGGCCCTCGAGCAGCACGTCCGGCAGTACGACGTCGATGTCGTGAAGCGCCAGCGCGCCGAGGCGCTGGTGCCGGCCAATGCTCCGGGTGAGCTGCACCAGGTGCGCCTGGCCAGCGGCGCCACGGTGCTCGCCAGGAGTGTGGTTCTTGCCACGGGCGCACGCTGGCGCAACATGAACGTTCCGGGCGAACAGCAATACCGCAACCGCGGCGTTACCTACTGTCCGCACTGCGATGGCCCGCTGTTCAAGGGCAAGCGCGTCGCCGTGATCGGCGGCGGCAATTCGGGAGCCGAGGCAGCCATCGATCTGGCCGGTATCGTCGCGGAAGTGACGCTGCTGGAGTTCGATGGACGCCTGCGTGCCGATGAGGTGCTGCAGCGAAAACTGCGCAGCCTTTCGAACGTGCGCACGATCGTGAATGCCCAGACCACCGAGGTGCTGGGTGACGGGAACAAGGTGGTGGGGCTGACCTATCGCGACCGCACCAGCGGAGCGCTGCAGCGGATCGATCTGGAGGGCATTTTTGTCCAGATCGGTCTGCTGCCGAACGCCGAGTGGCTCAAGGGAACGCTGCGGCTGAGCGCTCGGGGCGAGATCGAGGTCGACGGCCATGGCGCCACGTCGGTGGCTGGCGTGTTTGCGGCCGGGGATGCGACGACGACACCCTACAAGCAGATCATCATTGCCATGGGCGAAGGGGCCAAGGCGAGTCTGGCCGCGTTTGACTACTTGATCCGCCTGCCTGCGGTGCCAGAGCCGCAGCGCTTGAGCGCATGAGGCACGCGTCCCTGACCTGCTGACACTATTCAGAAAAACTTAATTCAGCGATTAAAAGAATTGAATTCCACTGAATAGCTGCTGGACTCTATCGTCGGTTCCACAAGAGGGCAGGCGGAACACCCCGGCAGGCGGGGTCCGGGCCCGATGAGGGAGCCCTACGTGTTTGATCCGGACCCGTCGATCGCCGCCCAGGACCCCGAGCTATGGGGTGCGCTGCAACATGAGCTGCAGCGCCAAGAGGACCACATCGAGCTGATCGCGTCGGAGAACTACGTCAGCCGCGCCGTGCTGCGCATGCAGGGCTCGGTGCTGACGAACAAGTACGCCGAAGGCTACCCGGGCAAACGCTACTACGGCGGCTGCCAGCATGTGGATGTCGCGGAGTCCCTGGCCATCGAGCGCGCCAAGAGCCTCTTTGGCGCGGATTACGTCAACGTCCAGCCGCATTCCGGGTCGCAGGCCAACGCCGCGGTCTATACGGCGATGCTGCAGCCGGGCGATACCATCCTCGGCATGTCGCTGGCCCACGGCGGGCACCTGACCCACGGCGCCAGCGTCAGCTTCAGCGGCCGGGTCTATCGGGCCGTGGGCTACGGGCTGGACCCGCGCACCGAGGCCATCGACTACGCGCAGGTCGAGCAGCTGGCACGCGTGCACCGGCCCCGGATCATCGTTGCCGGTGCCTCTGCCTACTCGCTGGCCATCGACTGGCAGCGCTTCCGGTCGATCGCCGATGAGGTCGGCGCCTACCTGCTGGCCGACATGGCGCACTACGCGGGCCTCGTCGCCGTCGGGGAATATCCCTCGCCGGTCGGCGTCGCCCATTTCGTCACGTCAACGACCCACAAGACGCTGCGGGGTCCGCGCGGCGGGCTGATCCTGGCCGATGCCGCGTTCGAGAAGCCACTGGCCTCGGCCATCTTCCCGGGCATCCAGGGCGGACCCCTCATGCACGTCATTGCGGCCAAGGCGATGGCCTTCAAGGAAGCGCTCGATCCGGGTTTCCGGGACTACCAGCGCCAGGTCAAGGCGAGCGCGCGGGCCATGGCGCAGACGCTCGCCTCCCGCGGCCTGCGCATCGTTTCCGGAGGCACCGACAGCCATATGTTCCTGGTCGACCTGCGCAGCCGGGGTGTAACGGGCAAGGACGCGGAAGCGGCCCTGGGTCGCGCGCACCTGACCGTCAACAAGAACGCGATTCCGAATGATCCGGAGAAGCCATTCGTTACCAGCGGTATCCGGATCGGAACGCCTGCCATGACGACGCGTGGTTTTGGCACCCGGGAGGCCGTGGCCGTCGGGAACCTGATCGCCGACGTCCTCGAGGGCGTCACAGACGAGGCACGGATCCGGCGCGCCGGCGAGTCCGCCACAGCCCTGTGCAGAGAGTTCCCGGTCTATGGCCACGGGTTCCAAGGCCATTGAAGTCCGGACCATTTCCCAACCGCGCACCCATAAGAGGCAACGCAGTCATGGCAGGCCGAAATTTCCTGTTCGTTCCCGGTCCCACCAACGTGCCGGACCGCGTCCAGCGCGCGATGTTCGTGCCGATGGAAGATCATCGGTCTTCGAAATTTCCGGAACTCACGCGCAGCGTGTTACCGGAGCTGAAGACCGTTTTCCGCACGACCCGCGGTACGCCGCTGATCTTCCCGGCGTCCGGCAGCGGCGGCTGGGAGGCCGCGTTGACCAACACGCTTTCGCCCGGCGACCGGGTGCTCGCGGCGCGCTTCGGCCAGTTCAGCCACCTGTGGATCGACATGGTCAAACGACTCGGGTACCAGCCGGAGGTCGTCGATTGCGAGTGGGGCGAGGGCACACCCATCGAGCGCTTCCGGGAGATCCTCGCCGCCGACTCCAGGCATGAAATCAAGGCCGTGCTCGCCACCCACAACGAGACCGCCACCGGGGTCACGAGCAGCGTGGCGGCGATCCGCTCGATCCTGGAGGAGACCGGACACCCGGCACTGCTTTTCGTCGACGCGGTCAGTTCGCTCGGCAGCATCGACTTTCGAATGGACGACTGGGGCGTCGATATCTGCGTCAGCGGGTCGCAGAAGGGGCTGATGCTGCCGGCGGGACTCGCGATCCTCTGCCTGAGTCCCAGGGCAATCGCCGCACGCGAAGCCTCCGTGCAGCCACGCTGCTACTTCGACTTCGCCGACATGATCCGTGCGAACGAGACGGGATACTTCCCGTACACGCCCGCGCTGCCGCTGCTTTACGGCCTGCGCGAGTCGCTGAAGATGCTGCAGGAGGAGGGGCTGGAGAATGTCTTTCGCCGGCACGCCTACCTCGCGGGTGGTGTGCGTGCAGCCGTCCTCGACGGCTGGAACATGAAGCTGTGCGCGAAACATCCCCGCTGGTACTCCAACACCGTGTCGGCAATCCTCCTGCCGGAAGGCGTCAACGGGGCCGATGTCATCGACACAGCGTTCCGCCGCTACAACCTGGCGCTGGGCGCAGGGCTCTCGAAGGTGGCCGGCAAGCTCTTCCGGATCGGACACCTGGGTGACCTCAACGAGCTGATGCTGCTCGGAGCCATCGCCGGCGCGGAGATGGCGATGCTGGATTGCGGCGTCCGCATCGAGCCGGGCAGCGGAGTTGCGGCGGCGCAGCGATTCTGGCGCGGCCAGCAGGCGTCTTCCGGTTCTCAGACTGCCTCCGCAGAACGAGTGCATGTGGCTGCGGCGCCGGCCGTCGGGGGGAGGGCCGTCGCGTGAGCCATCACATCGTATTCCTGGACCGCAGTTCGCTGAAGGCGAACGTCCGTCCACCCTCCTTCGAGCACACCTGGACGGAGTATTCCTCGACGTCACCGGACCAGATTCTGTCCAGGCTCGCCGACGCCACGATCGCAATCGTCAACAAGGTGCCGCTGAACGCGGCCACGCTGCTCGCCTTGCCGAAGCTGCGCCTCATTGCCGTAGCAGCCACCGGCTACGACCGCATCGACGTCGCGGCTTGCCGATCGCGGGGTATCGCGCTGACGAACATCCGCAACTACGCGGTTCACTCCGTTCCGGAGCACACCTTTTCGCTGATCCTCGCGCTGCGCCGGAACCTGCTTGCGTACCGCCGGGACGTCGAGCGCGGCGCCTGGCAGCAGGCGGAGAACTTCTGCCTCTTCGACCATCACATCAGCGACCTGCATGGCAGCACGCTCGGCATCGTCGGGGAAGGTGCCATCGGCCAGGCCGTCGGAGCAATCGGACGGTGTTTCGGTATGGAAGTGCTCTTTGCCGACCATGCGCCGCCACGCGCCGACGGCGTCAGGTTCACGCCGCTGGAGGAAGTGATCGCCCGCGCCGACGTGCTGTCGCTGCACTGTCCGTTGATCCCTGCGACGCGCAACCTCATCTCGATGCGCGAGTTCCGGCAGATGAAGCGGACCGCGCTGTTGATCAACACGGCGCGCGGCGGTCTGGTCCACGAGGCCGATCTGGTCGAGGCGCTGGACGAGGGGCTCATCGCGGGCGCCGGCTTCGACGTGCTGACGACGGAACCGCCGCGCAATGGCCACCTGCTGCTTGAACTGCGTCGCCCGAACTTCATCCTCACGCCGCATGTCGCGTGGGCCTCGCAGCAGGCGATGCAGTCGCTGGCCGACCAGCTCATCGGCAACATCGAGAACTGGGCCGCGGGAACGCCGCGGCACCTGGTTGCCTGAAGCGTTTCCGAGTCGAAACAGGGGGCATTTTCCAGATGGATATTCACGAATACCAGGCCAAGCAGTTGCTGGAGCGGTTCGGCGTGCCGGTGCCGCGGGGCGGACCGGCCTACAACCCCGACCAGGCCGTGTACGTGGCCAGCGGGCTGGGCGGCGCCCACTGGGCCATAAAGGCCCAGATCCATTCCGGCGGGCGGGGCAAGGCCGGTGGCGTAAGACTCTGCCGCAGTTACCACGAGGTCGCCGAGACCGCCGCGGCCATGCTGGGCTCCCGGCTAATGACCGCCCAGACCGGGCCCGAGGGCCGCGTGGTGCGTCGACTCTACGTCGAGATGGCCGAGCCGATCGAGCGGGAGTTGTACCTGGGCTTCGTGCTTGATCGCCGTATCGAGCGGATCCGGGTCATTGCCTCGGCGATGGGCGGCATGGAGATCGAGCAGATCGCGCTGTCGAATCCCTCGTCCATCCGCGTCGTCGACGTCGAGCCGGCGGTCGGCCTGCTGCCCTTCCAGGCCCGGGAAATCGCCTTCGCGCTCGGGCTCGACTCCCGGCACGTGAACCAGGCGACGGCGGCGATTCTCGGCTGTTATCGCGCGTTCCGGGACCTGGACGCGACGATGGTGGAGGTCAACCCGCTGGTCGTGACCAAGGATCAGCGGATCCTGGCATTGGATGCGAAAATGTCCTTCGATGACAACGCGCTGTTCAGGCAACGTGATGTCGTCGAGATGCGCGACCCGGCGGAGGAGGATCCCCGCGAGGCGCAGGCGGCCGAACATGGCTTCAATTACGTGGGGCTCGATGGCGATATCGGCTGCATCATCAATGGCGCCGGGCTCGCCATGGCGACGATGGACACCATCAAGTACGCCGGCGGTCAGCCCGCGAATTTTCTCGATGTCGGTGGCGGCGCATCTCCGGAGCGCATCGCCCACGCCTTCGAGCTGGTGCTCTCGGATCGCAATGTCCGTGTCCTGCTCGTGAACATCTTCGCCGGCATCAATCGCTGTGACTGGGTCGCACAGGGCATCGTGCAGGCGGCAAAGGACCTGCAGGTGCCGCTGGTCGTGCGGCTTGCAGGCACCAACGTGGAAGCCGGGCGACAGATCCTCGAGTCCAGCGGGTTGCCGCTGATCATGGCGGACACCTTGCAGGAGGCGGCAGACAAAGCCGTCTGCGCCGTGCAGCGACCCCGGGCTGCGGCCTGACCCTGGTAAGGGAGAGACATCAATGGGAATCTTGATCGACGAACGCACGCGCGTGATCGTGCAGGGGTTCACGGGCGAGAAGGCGACCTTCCACGCCAGGGAGATGATGGCCTACGGCACGAACGTCGTCGGTGGCGTTACGCCAGGCAAGGGTGGCACGCGGCACCTCGGCAGGCCCGTGTTCGACACGGTGAAGGAGGCGGTGACGATCACCGAGGCGCAGGCGAGCCTCGTGTTCGTGCCACCGGCATTCGCCGCCGATGCGCTGATGGAGGCGGCGGATGCGGGGCTGCGGCTGGTCTGCATCATCACCGACGGCATCCCCGCGCAGGACATGATGCGGGTAAAGCGCTACCTGCGTCGCTATCCGAGAGACAAGCGGACCACGCTGGTCGGTCCCAACTGCGCGGGGATCATCACGGCGGGGCGCGCCATGCTCGGCATCATGCCGGGTCATATCTACGTCCGTGGCCGCGTGGGGATCGTGTCGCGCTCCGGCACGCTGGGCTATGAAGCGGCGGCGCAGATGAAGGCGCTTGGCATCGGCGTGTCGACCAGCGTCGGCATCGGCGGGGATCCGATCAACGGCAGTTCGTTCCTGGATCACCTCGCACGTTTCGAGGAGGACGACGAGACCGACGCCGTGGTCATGATCGGGGAGATCGGCGGCCCGCAGGAGGCCGAGGCGGCCGCCTGGGTCCGCGGCAACATGCGCAAGCCGGTGATCGGCTATGTCGCGGGACTGACCGCGCCGAAGGGTCGGCGGATGGGACATGCCGGTGCGATCATCTCCGCGGCAGGGGATTCCGCGGCGGAGAAGACCGAGATCATGCGATCCCACGGCCTGCACGTCGCGCCGAGTGCCGCCGCACTGGGCGAGACTGTCGCCAAGGCCCTGGCGAGGGTCCACTAGGGTGGGGTCGGAAGCAGGTCGATCATGAGCTTCACGTCGATCGAACAGGCGAGGCCCCGGCTGCAGCGCTCGGAGCTGGCGGTGCCCGGGTCCAACCCCGCATTGTTCGAGAAGGCCGCGGCCTCGTCGGCCGATGTGATCTTTCTGGACCTGGAGGATGCGGTCGCCCCGGACGAGAAGCCGCTGGCGCGACGCAACGTGATCCAGGCCCTGAATGAGATCGACTGGGGCAGCAAGACCATGATGGTCCGCATCAACGGCCTTGATACCCATTACATGTATCGCGACGTGATCGATGTGGTGGAGTCCTGTCCACGCCTCGACATGCTCCTCATACCCAAGGTGGGCGTGGCTGCGGACCTCTACGCCGTCGACATGCTCGTGACGCAGATCGAGGCGGCCCAGCGGCGCGAGCGGCGAATCGGCTTCGAGGCGTTGATCGAGACCGCTCTGGGCATGGCGAACGTCGAGGCGATCGCACAGTCCTCGCGTCGGCTCGAGGCCCTGTCGTTCGGGGTGGCCGACTACGCGGCATCGACCCGCGCGCGCACCACCGTGATCGGGGGCGTGCATCCGGACTCGGTCGTGCTGGCGGACCGCGACGCCAAGGGCGAGCGGGCCGTCTACTGGACGGATCCCTGGCATGCGGCGCAAACCCGCATGATGGTGGCCTGCCGCGCCTACGGGCTGCGGCCGATCGACGGGCCGTTCGGCGACTTTGGCGATCCCGAGGGCTTCCGGGCCGCCGCGCGGCGCGCGGCGGTCCTGGGATACGAGGGCAAGTGGGCGATCCATCCGTCGCAGGTGGCTCTGGCGAACGAGGTCTTCACGCCGACGGCCCCTGAGGTCGCGAAGGCCCGGCGGATCGTCGAGGCGATGGCCGAGGCGGCGCGGCAGGGACGCGGCGCGGTATCGTTGGACGGCCGGCTGATCGACATGGCGAGCATCCGCATGGCGGAAGCCCTGCTCGCGAAGGCCACGGCGCTATCTTGAGCGGCCCCTGGCCCAACGGTCCGCAGAGGTCGTGGAGCGTTCAACCAGAGGCTCGGCGGATTCGCCCAGAAGCATCGCATCGCCGGCCGCACTCAGCCTCTGCAGCACCTCCGCAGGCACCGCGGGCAACTGCTCGAGTGCCGGACGTACGAAAAGATAACCCTGGAAAAGCCGGACACCCAGCGCGCGAAGGGCCACGGCCTCGTGCATCGTCTCGATGCCTTCGGCGATGACGGAGATGTGCAAGCTCCGGCAAAGCCCTACGATGGCGCCGACGATCTTGGTCCGCACCGGGTCGGTGTGTATGCCGCGAGTCAGGGCCATGTCGTTCTTGAGCACATCGGGCTGGAAGTCCGCGAGCATATTGAGGCCGGAATGACCGGCGCCAAAGTCGTCAATGGCCGTGATCATCCCGTGGCGCTTGTACTCATTGAATATCGACTGCAGATGGTCCACATCGCGGGACCGTTCGTTCTCCGTAACCTCGAACATCAGGCGGTGGACCGGAAACCGCGCCCGATCGGCCGCCTCGAAAGTCCTTTGCAGGCACGCGGCCGGCTGATAGACCGCGTTGGGGAGAAAATTGATGCTCAGCGCTGCCACCACCCATGGGCCGCACCAGCGCCTCGTAGGCATAGGCCGCGCCGGTTTCGACGTCGACGATCGGCTGGAATGCCATCGTGAATGCGGGCAGCGGGACTTCCGACCGGCAGGCGCCACCCTTCACCTTGTCAAGTCACCAGGACGGGAGCCTCATGGATATGGGTGCGGTCCTCGATCTGCCGCACCAGGAATTCGGCGACGTTCGCGCGGGAAATCCAGCCGTTGCGCCATCCTGAGGGGTCGGCCAGGATCCGGTAGCGGCCAGTCCGCCGTCCGCCCGTCAGGACCCCGGGCCGCACGATGGTCCAATCCAGGCCGCTCGCCTGGATCAGCCGCTCCTGGACACTCTTGTCCTCATAAGCCCTGCCGAAGATCGCCTGAAAGGGCAACCGCTGCAGCAGGCCGATGCGCGCGCGACTGTCACCTGCGCCAAAGCCGGTGACACAGATGAGGCGCCTGACGCCCTGGGCCTTCATGGCCGGGATCAGCACCCGCGTTGCATCGGAGAACAGGTGCACCGGGCCGAACAAGTCCCCGAAACCGACTCCCAGGGTCTGGATCACGACGTCCACGGCGTTCAGGGCAGTCTCGACATCCCGACTCAGCAGCGCGTCGCCGCGAATCCTCGTGAGCTTCGGATCCGGGAAGCTGATCGCATCGACCGTTCGCGCCATGGCACGCACCTCGTGCCCGGCCTCGAGCGCCTGCCGGGTCGTCTCCAGGCCGATGCCCCGACTGGCTCCAATGATCAAGACACGCATCAGCCTCACTCCACCGCCTGAAAGTCGCGTATCGTACGCCGAAGATGATCCTGGCCATGAACATCAGAAGCATTCTTGCCGGCGTACTCATCGGCTCGACCCTGCTCGGAGCGCCCGCCATGGCGGTAGAGGAACCTGAATTCCAGACCGTCCTCAGGGACGGCAGCTTCGAACTGCGGGACTACCCGGCGCTGCTCGTCGCCGAGGTTACCGTGACCGGGGCCCAGAAGGAGGCCGCCAACAAGGGCTTTCGCCTGCTGGCCGGTTACATCTTCGGCGGCAACAGCCGGCGGCAGAGCATTGCCATGACCGCTCCGGTCGCACAGCAGTCGACCAGCCAGAAGATCGCCATGACCGCACCGGTCACTCAGAGCCAGTCTGCAGGAGAATGGTTGATCCGCTTCACGATGCCCAGGTCGTTCACTCTGGCGACACTCCCTGAACCGAACGATCCGCGCGTGCACCTGCGCGCGACTGCCCCGGTCCGATTTGCCGTGATCCGCTTCTCAGGCCTGGCCAGGCCCGATGACGTCGCAGCCCGCACCGCGCAGCTCTCGGCATGGCTGCAGCAGCACCAGCTACGCAGCAGCGGCGCCTCGGTCCTGGCGCAATACAATCCACCGTGGACTCCCTGGTTCATGCGCCGGAACGAAGTGATGATCCCGGTCGGGCAGTGATGTGACCGACGGCGCCGCAGCCCAGATCCTGCAGGTGTTCGCGCCCGTCAGTCCTTGGCGGGGATCTTGTCCAGTTCGGCCTGGAGCCTGGCCAGGTTCGCGTCACTCAGCGCTTCGGGCTCGTATTGCTGGATGTCCTTGAGGGTCAGCGCGCGGCCTGACGACTGAAACATTTCGTTGGCATAGACGGTCGGAATCATTCGCTTCAGCACCGCATTCGCTGCCGGATCGTCCAGCATCTTGCCCACCAGAGTCGTAGCAACGGAATAGTGTGCAGACGCCGCGCCGGGAACATCTGCGGCGAGCGTCGGCACGCTCGTCAGCGGCAGAGCGCCTGCGACCAATCCGACCAGAAGCAGAATTCGAATCGACTTACGCATACATCATCTCCTCGGGTGTCACGATTCATTCCTTGCGCCCACACACCATCGTTGACGGCGTCATTCCCGCACCTTCCACCCGCATGCAGACCGGGCGGTAGCGTTCGCGCACGTAGTACGCGTTCTCGAAGTCCTCCTGGCGCGGATTTTCCATGCAGTCGTACTCGAATGGGTGCCGTGCCGGGCTCCTCTTCCACGAACGCTTGATGATGAAAGGCCTGGTGTAGTACTCGGGATCCTCGATTGTCGTGTCGATGTCGATGCTGTTGCCGTCAGCCGATGGCGCGAATCGCTCGACGGTGTGCAATTTCGCACTGGTGGGCTCGCCGCGAGCATCGAGCTCGGCGTAGCCGTTGAATCCCAGTGTGTCGACCACCAGCGTGTTGCCTTCCCAGCGGCCGATCGAGTCACCAACGTAACTGGGCTCCAGCTTCTGCGGGTGCAAACCGTTCAGTCGGATGCGACGCACCATGCGCGGCATTTCGAACAGCATCGTGACTTCATCGCCTGATTCCAGGATCACGATCTTCTCGCGCGGCATCGTCATCGTGGATACCGCGCCTGGGCGGCACGAGACCCAGGCCGTTTGCATGATTTTTCCGCTTTGCATTGCCGTCGCGTTGCGGGTCACGATCTCCGCCCCGGCAGCAGAGAGGGGCGCATCGGGAACGAGGAACCCGAACGTCTTCGGCTCCCAGATACCCGCGAGACCGGGCGCAGATGAAACAGGCGTCGCCGTAACTGCCGCGGCCCGCGATGCGGGCGGCGTCGACCGCGACACCGAGGATCGCGTAGATGAAACCTGTTCGGCCGGTTCGCCGGCGGCCATGCGATCCGGGCAGACATCGTCCGCCACCCGTGCTGCAGCGTCGCGATGGAAGGTCAGCACGGTTTCCCAGGGCTGGGTGTAGTTCTCCGGATCATCGATGGTGATGCGATCCTCGAGCCGGCGGTCCGGCAGGACGCGCAGCCGTTCCGTGAGCGTCAGGCGCTCCGAGTGGGGCAGGCCCGATGCATCCATCACCGTCGTGTCAATCAGCCCGACGGTACGTATCACCAGGGTGTTCTGCTCCCAGTGCCCCACCGGGAATCCCATGGTCAGCGGCAACGGGGGATCCACCGCGCCAGCGCCCAGGTCCACCGTGCGGAACCATCGATACCAGCCATGGATGAACACGACGCGGTTGGCATCCGCACGGATCTCCAGCGGATATTTCATGGTGAGTATGCGTGGCATGCCCGGACCGGCACACCAGGACGTGGGGTCGAACGAAGCGTCGCCTCTGGCAAGGCGTTGGCGTCGTTCGTCATACAGCTTCGAGGCCTCGACGGTGAGCGGCGGGGCCTTGCCGCTCGCGGTCAGCAGGGCGCGCGGCGCAGAGTCGGGCACCCAGATGCCGAGCAGCGCCACCGGCCCTTCAGCGGATGCCCCCGTCCTGTCTGCCGCACCCGACGCGCCCGCGGCAATTGCCGCAACGGCGAGCAGCAGGCTCCAGTGATAGAGCCGGCGCATCATCGGGGCTCATTGGTTGCGGAGGGTGCGGAGGCCGTCGGCGGTCCGGGCGGCGCACCGCCGGGGCCCGCCCCAACCTTCGCCGCCACGCCTTCGAGCTGCCTGCCGTCGGGTAGGGTCAGCAGGCGCAATGTGCCGTACGGTTTGCCGTTGCGCGCGGGCGACAGAATCATCGTGACCGCGTCCCCCACCTTGACGCTGTCCTTGCGCCAGCCCATATGGACATTCAGGCTTGGCGAGCCGAACTCCACGGACCACTGGACTTTCTCGCCCCGCTCACCGTCCGCCAGCAACTGGATGTAGGAGTGCGGGTTGGTCCACTGAACTTCCTTCACTGTGCCCTTGATTGTGAGCCGCCGGGTGTAGTCGAATTCGGCAGTGGAATGATGGGCGGTGGCCACATGGGTGAAAAACGCCGCCACTATCCACGGCAGCATCGCCCTGACTATTCTGTCCGCACGCATGTGTAGCCCCCCCTTCATCCAGTCCCCACCTTACCGCAGGAGCGTTCAAATGAAAATTCCCACAGCAAGGATTTTTCTTGTCCTGCTGTTCCTGGCCACTCCGGGCATCCTTCCTGCCGCCGATTCCGGGCGAGCCATAGCCGACCGGATGCTGATCCGCGAGCTCATGGATCGCTATGGCCTCGTGCATGATTCGGGCACTCCCGAGGAGTATGCGGACCTGTTTACCGACGACGGAGAGATTGCCGTTGCCGCCGGCGGGCCGCCCATCGTCAAAGGCCGCCAGGCGTTGATTGCTCAAGCCCGCCGCGATCGCGAGCGCTTCGACATCGAGCCCGCCGCCAACGGCAAGACGACCTCGATAATGCGGCACCTGATCAGCAACGCCCAGGTTGCCCTCACCGGCACCGACTCGGCTACCGGCACCTGTTACGTGACCACCGTGGTGAAAAAGGGGGATATCGGACCCACCATCCTGAGCATCTCCCGATACACCGACCGCTACGCAAAACAGAAAGGAGAATGGCGTATCAAGCGACGTGAAATCACGATCGAGTTCGGCAATGACGCGCTTGGGAAGCAACTCGGATTCGGTGGCGCGAAATGACTGCAGGAGCGCCTGCGCCTTCCCTCATGAAGGCGACAGCCGCTGAGCCTGCCCCGGAAGGGGACCTCAGCGTGAGTTGCGCTGCCGTCGTTTCCGGCCGGCACTCGCCCGTTCCAGATCGCGCTCCCGCGCCAGCTCCGCGATCGCGTTGCGCGTCATCGCAATCACGCAACGCTCGAGGACCCTGATGTCGCCGGCCCGCAGGCCGGCGATGATCGCGGCATTGCGATCGCGCGCCAGTCGTGCCACCGGCCGGTACACGGAGCGGCCCTGGAGTGTCAACGTGATCAGCACGCCCGGGCCTCCCTTGCGGTTGGCGCGGTGCAGCAGCCCCGCAGCGACCAAAGCCTTGACGCTGCGGCTCACCTGGCCGGCATCCCGGTGCAGCAGCTCCGACAGCTCGTTCATCGACCGGGGCGCCAGTTCATCGACGACGGCCAACGTCCGCCACTGCAGGTCGGAAAGGCCGCTCACCCGCGGGAAGGCGAGCACGGCACCCCGGGTCATGAAGTCGACCAGGCGCACGATCTTCATGGTAAGCAGTTCCCGCGTCAGCGGACCGCCGTCGGCATCGGCGTCGGGCGCCGCGGCACGCCTGGGGGAACGCGGGATCATGACAGGCTGCAAGTCTCCTCCGTACGTGTCAGGCACCCCGGCTGGGGGCAGACGATGCCGCCGCTGCTGCGGTGCGGCAGTCCTTCCGTCAATGCCGCGAGCTTCAATCTGCTCAACCGAGTATAGCTTGTGCTTCACGGCAATCTCGTCGGCAAAGGCTGCCATCCGCGATATGACAGCGGCAGCCGAGAACCTGTCGTTCATCCGGCCGATTCTCGGCGGAATCTGGCTGCCATCAAGACGCCCGCGACGGGGAATAGCACGACGTACCCAAGGATGCCTATATTCCTGACGCTCATATTGCCCAATGGCACGCCGATCAATCCCAGAAGGGAGATCGCCGCACTGGCAAGAAACAGCGATCGCGCCACCCTGGTGGGCTCCCGACCCGATACTGTCAATGCCGCGCACATCGCGGCCAGCGGAAAGAGAAAATCCCAAGCCAGAATGTCCAGCGCATAAACGAGCGACGGCCATCGAAATGAGAATACGAGGGGAGCCCATGGCAAGGCGGAAAAAGCCGGCTCGCGGCCGAGTGTCAGAATGACAAAGTGAACGCCGCACGTAACGACGGAACACATGCTCATGAACACAATGCCGAGATGCGAAATTGGACGCCGCTGCTCGGGCGCCCAGGCGTGCAGGGCAACCATGAAGGCAACCGCCAATGGCGCAATGGCCAGGATCAGCAATTCCATGCACGCAAACCATGGCTGCTGGATCGGCTGATCCGGTGACGCCAGCGTGTAGAGCCCACCTGCAAGGACTATCGCATAGAGGAGGCACAGCACGGCCAGCGCGTAGCCCGCGACAACCCCCAGTCTCGGCGACACCGCTCGATCCATGGCGAAACAGCCTACGCCTCCTTCGGTCCGTCTCCCAGATCACCGCTTCCCACCAGGTGTGATGTCAGGCATGTGCTTGCCAGGCTTCCTTCCTTATGAAATGATGATCATCATGCGATATGGAAAGCAGCACAAGGCCGAGGTTCGACACCGCATCGTTCGGGCGGCGGCTGCGAAATTGCGAAATCAGGGGCTCCATGGGCCGAGCGTTCCGGCTCTGATGAAAGGGGCGGGACTCACCCACGGCGGTTTCTACGCGCACTTTCGTGGACGCGATGAGCTCGTCGCGGAGGCGGTGCGAACTGCCGCCGAGGAAACAGCCGATCGGGTATTCCGCGCGGCTCCCGACCTCGAGACCGTCCTCGGGAGTTACCTTTCCGAGGAACACATGCGCAATGCGGACACCGGATGCGTCGTTGCCGCGCTCGGCCCGGACGGTTCGCGCAACGGTCGCAGGATCAGATCAGTGTTCGCGCATGTTGCCGAGGGACTCGCGAGGCTTGTTGACGAGAAGATCCGACGTCGCGAACCTGATGATGCCATCAGCGACCGAGCGCTCGCCGTGACCGCGCAGATGGTCGGAGCGATCGTGTTGGGAAGACTCATTGCGGATCCCGAACTCGCGAGTCGTACGCTTCGGGCGGCTCGGGACGCTGCTCTCAGGAATGATGATCGTAATGAAACCAACATTGCTGCCAACGGGTGAGCGGTGACGAGTCGCGCCGACTCCCGCGCAATCCCGGGTACGAAGTATGGCCGCTGGGCCGTCGTGACGGGTGCGTCGGATGGTATCGGCAGGGCGTTCGCTGGAAGGCTCGCGGAGGCGGGGTTCAACCTCGTGATCGCGGCGCGGCGCGAGAAGATTCTTGAGCACCTGGCCGAGGATCTCGCAAGCCGCCATCACATTGACGTGAGACCGGTCGCCTGTGACCTCGCCACTCCCGAGGGCGCGGCGCTGCTCGAGACATCGACGGCGGAGCTGGACGTGGGTCTGCTGGTTGCCTCGGCGGGCTTCGGGACGTCGGGGCCGTTTCTCGCGGCGGAGCTGCGCTCCGAACTGGAAATGATCGATGTCAACTGCCGTGCCGTGGCGCAACTCGTGTTCACGTTCGGCAACAGGTTCGTGCGCCGGGGCGGCGGCGGCCTGGTGCTGCTGAGCTCTCTCGTCGCGTTCCAGGGCGTGCCTCGCGCCGCGAATTACGCGGCGACCAAAGCCTACGTGCAGACGTTCGCCGAGGGCCTGCGCGAAGAGCTCAAGGGGCAGGGTGTCGAAGTGCTGGCGGTTGCGCCGGGTCCCGTGCGCAGCGGCTTCGGGGAGCGGGCGAACATGCGCATGGGCAGGGCCCAGACGCCCGCGCAGGTCGCGAGCGGGGCACTGCGCGCACTTGGGAAACGCGGAACGGTGCGGCCCGGCTTCCTCGCGCAGTTCCTGGAGCTCGCCCTGAAGCCACTCCCGCGATGGGGCCGGGTCCGCATGATGGGCGTCGTAATGAGCGGCATGACCAGGCACCAGCCGCATCCCGTGTCACTCACCAGGGGCGCGCCATGAGGTGCCCTCGCGTTCGGCTTCGGATCTCACGGCCTGCAGCCAGGCGGGTAGCGTCTCCTCCAGGGTGCGCTGCATGGCGCGAGGCATCAGCTTCGGGAGCCAGCCGCTGAATGACTCTGCCGTCCTGAGCAGCGTGCCGCTCGGCGTCGCCGCGAGTTCCCAGGTGTGGATCGCCCGGGTCCCCAGAGCCTTGCCGGTCCACGCGAGGCGCCGGCACGGGACCACGTCGCGGAGCGTCGAAGTCACGGTGAGGCCCTTCGACTTCCAATGGAAGAGGCTTCCGGGTTCCAGCTGACCGTCGAGCTTTGCCCTTTCGACCAGGGCGTTCCATTCCGACCAGCGATCGATTCGGGTCAGCAGTTGCCATACCCGTTCCGGGGGCGCAGCGATCCCGACCTCTGCTTCCGCGTAGGCGGCAGCGTCCCTGTCGGGACGGGAGTCAGATTGGAGATTTGGCTTCATATCCATGTCGTTCAAGGCCGATGTGAGCGCGCCGTCGCGCGGGATGGGAGCTATTGTGCGCAGGCGGTACGGCAATCACAATTGCATAAACCGGTAATCGACGAATGCAATTATGAATACCAATTGCGCCCCCTTCGACTGGACGCTGATGCGCTCCTTTCTCGCCGTCATTGAGCGAGGTAGCCTGCTCGGCGCTGCGCGTCATCTGGGCATCAGCCAGCCGACGCTCGGTCGGCACGTGGCCGCGCTCGAGCGGCAGCTCGGAGTCGCGCTGTTCGAACGCACCGGCCGAGGTCTGGTAGCCACGGCCTCGGCGCGAGCAATCGCCGACCAGGCCCGCGCGATGGCGGACACCGCGGAGGCGATCAGCCGCGTGCTCGCAGGCCAGAGTACGCAGCTCGAGGGGTCAGTTCGCGTGAGTGCGAGCCAAATCGTCGCTGTTCACCTGCTACCGCCCTTGCTGGCGAGATTCCGGGAGCAGGAACCGGGGATCGCCGTCGAGGTGACGGTGTCCAACGCTTTGAGCAATCTGTTACGCCGGGAGGCGGACATCGCGATCCGCATGCTTCGGCCCGTGCAGTCTTCGCTCGTGGCGCGCCGCATTGGTGACATCAGGATGGGCGCCTACGCAACCCGGGACTATATCCGCCGGCGTGGCATCCCCAGGAAGCCCGGCGATCTTCTGCGACACGATCTCATTGGCCTCGATCGCGACGACGCGATCATCCGCGCCCTCGCGTCGGTCGGGCATCGAGTCGACCGGGAGGCTTTCTCGATCCGCAGCGACGACCATCTCCTGATCTGGGAGGCCCTCCTGGCTGGCCTCGGTATCGGCTTTGCGGCCACGTGGCTCGCCGACCGGGAACCGTCGCTCGAGTCCGTCCTTCCGGATGTTCCGATGCCAACGTTTCCGGTCTGGCTGGCCGTCCACCGCGAGATCCGGTCGAGTGCGCGGATCCGTGCTCTGTACGACTTCCTGTCGAAGGCGATTCCTGCTGCCTTGACGTCTACTTTCTAGAAATCATGCTCTGCACGATTGGCGAGGGGCTGCGGCGGACTGCCGTGACTGCATAGAAGTTTTCGAACACACCTGGCACCGCGCAGTAGCGCTGCAGTCGACCGTCCCGAAGTTCGTCCTGAACGACGACCTCAGGGAGTACCGTAATCGCACCCGAGTCGCGCGCGAGTAGTCGCAACATCGCCATGTCGTCCACTTCGGCCGCAATTTCAACCCGCAGTTCATGCTTCTCGCACCACACGTCGAACTGGCTTCGAACGTCGCTGCTGGGGCCGGGGACCACGAAGCGCGCGCCGGAGGCATCCGCGGGGAATCTGAAGCGGCTCCCTCGCGGCCGCGGGGGGCCGACGAGGCAGACGGACTGCCGGTCGATCCGTACGCAGCGCCAGGGCTTGCCGACTTCCGCAACGACCGGTCGATTCGAGAACACGACGTCGAGGTTGTGCGCCTGAAGGCGGCCCAATAACTCCTCGAGGCTCCCGGACTCCAGGCTCAGGCGCACTCCGGGCCGATCGAGAAGGGGTCGAATCAGGTTCTCGAGGAAGTTTCTCGAGAGCGTCGCCACTGCCCCGACGCGAAGTCGCTGGATGCGCTGCCCTTCGCCGCCCCGGACGCTGGCCATCAGTTCCTGGCCAAGACCGAATATCGCATCGGCGTAGTCGAGCACGGTCGTGCCGAACTCCGTGAGCACCAGGCTCCTGCCGGTTCGATCGAACAGCGGTCTTCCCAAATAGCCCTCGAGCTGGCGGATCTGTGCCGACAGCGCCGACTGCGAGACTCGAAGCTGACCGGCGGCACGTGTCAGGTGGCCCACTCTGGCAACCTGCCAGAAATAGAGCAGGTGGCGGAAATTCAGGTTCTTCACGTTCTCTCCATACGAACGAATCGTTCACATCATTCTATTTTACGACGTAGCGCGGCGAACCGATACTGACGCCTGGTTCATCGTGGCGGGTGCTCGATGCTTCGACCTCTCGAATGGTTGCCGTGGGCCTCATCCGGCGTCTACCTGTCCGGTGCGCTGTTGGCAGCCGCGATTCCGTCCCGGGGGTGGCCTGCGGTGATCGCGTCCACGCGTATCGCCCTCGGGGCCGTGAGTATCTACTGTTCGGTCGCCGCTCTATTCGGACCCGGCTCGCGCCCCGGCACTGGCGCGGCGCCGATCGTGTCCCTCCTGATCGCCTTCCTGGGTTGGGTCATCGGCGCCTACTCGCGCCGATACCTCCGGGGAGAGCCCGGGCAATCCAGATTTGCGATCCCCTACCTGGCTACGCTTGCCGCAGTCAGCGCGGTCGCCGCCAGCAGCAACCTCGGCGTCCTCATCGTCGCCTGGGCCGCAAGCAGCGCGGGCCTCCATCATCTTCTGACGTTCTATCGCGAGCGTCCCGCGGCAGTCATCGTGGCGCACAAGAAGTTCCTGGCAAGCCGCCTGGCGGAGGTACTGCTCCTCATCGCGGCGATCCTGCTTTACCGGGAATGGGGAACTCTCGACATGGCGGTGATCACGGCGCATGCCCGGGTCGGGATGCCCCTGCCGCGGACGGCCGGCGCTGCGGCCGTATTGATCGGCGCCGCCGTGCTCCTCAAGTGCGCGCAACTGCCGCTGCACGGTTGGCTCATTCAGGTCATGGAGGCGCCGACCCCGGTGTCGGCGTTGCTGCATGCGGGCGTCGTCAACCTCGGAGGGTATGTGCTCATCAGGTTGGCGCCGCTCATG
>DATJPN010000136.1:0-13192 GCA_035506335.1 Steroidobacteraceae bacterium
ACATCGCGCGCGGCGCTCATTTCCTTCACGATGGCCGCCCGCCCCTTGACCGTGCCACCCGCCCAGACCAGTACGCCATCGGAGGTGAAGGTCTGGGCATACAGTTCCGGCTTCTCCCAGTCCAGGGCGAACAGGTAGCGGGCCTGCAGGTCTTCGATTTCCGCCCGATCCTGCGCGTAGTTGCGATCATAGGCGATGGTCGCAGCGGCCCAGGCCGCCCCCGCCGCCGCCGCGGCGGCGAACGCCAGAAATCCCTTATGCATTACGGCTCCCCCGAAGCGGCGACGGTGCCCGCAAAACGCACGGCCGTCAATCGCCCTGCAGCTGCCTGCGGCCCGGATACCGGCTCAGAAATTGCGTTTCAAGGTTATCGCCCATTGCTGCGGCGGGCCAGGGGCACCCTGTACCGTCTGCGAAGAGCCGCGGTTGTCGAACACGCCCGTGTAGTAGAGCTTGTCGCCCAGGTTGGTGAATTGCAGCGCCGTCTCCCAGTGATCATCCTGGCTCGCCCAGGTGAGCCGGCCATTGACCAGACTGTAGCCGGCAATGCGATTGTAGAGCGCGTTGAGCGCCGACTCGTACATGGAGGCCTGGTAACTCACGTCCAGGCGCGGCGTCACAGTGCCCATCGCGCCCAGATTGATGGCGTACTGGATGCCGGAGCTGAACTTCCAGCGCGGCGCGAACGGGGTGGTCATGCCCGTGGTGATGCCGGCCTTCAGCGCATAGGAGGAGAGCGTGACGTAGTTGAAGTCCAACAGGCTGGCGGAGGCGTCGATGGAGAGACCCGCCACCGGTCGTGCCTGGATCTCCAGCTCCGCACCCTTGACGTTGGCATCCCCGGCGTTGATGAAGGCGGCGCAGGGGGCGACCTGGTTCGCCGGAATGCCGGGAATGAACGAGCAGTTGTTCACGGCAAACTGGATGTCGCTGTACCTGTTCCAGAAGCCGGCCAGATTGGCGCGCAGGCGATGGTCGAACCATTCGCTCTTGATGCCCAGCTCATAGGCCGTAACGTGTTCCGGATTGAAGCCCACGACCTGGGAGGGATAGAACGGACGAGGATTGATGCCGCCGCCCTTGAAACCGGTGGACACGTCCGCGTAGGTCATGAAGCCGTCGAACCATTGGTACTGCAAGGCGGCGCGGTAGTCGGTCTTGCTGCCGCTGTAATTGCCGACGACACCGT
The DNA here is from genome assembly GCA_035506335.1 of Steroidobacteraceae bacterium. Taxonomy (GTDB): domain Bacteria; phylum Pseudomonadota; class Gammaproteobacteria; order Steroidobacterales; family Steroidobacteraceae; genus DAIDKA01. The sequence goes on from DATJPN010000136.1 coordinate 1,190, forward strand.
TGAGTGCCGCAACCTGCGGCGCGACCCCGCCCGGATAGGTGTTTCCGGGCACGCCCAGGCGCCCGTACTCGAAGGTCTTGTTCTGATTCGAATAGCGCACACCGGCGTTGAGTTCGAGTCGGGAGCTGAGCTTCCAGCCCAGATTCAGGAAGCCGGCCTTGTTCTTTGCCGGGATCAAGTCGTTCTCGAAGAACTCGAATGATCCCAGATCGATCCGGCCGCCGTAATGGCTGGTCTCATCCAGATAGAAGCCGCCAACCGTCCAGTGGATGGCGTCCTCGAGAAGTCGACCCTCCAGCCGCAGTTCCTCGGTCCACTGGCGATGCCACACGAGGTCGTGCAGGGTCTCATCCCCCAGGGGCGAGCCGTCCTCATCCTGCGCCCAATCGGCGTTGTAGCTGCGAAAGCCGGTGATGGACTTGAGGCTCAAGGCATTGGTCAGGGCATAGTCGATGGTTCCTGCAAAGCCGTAGCTGCTGAGACGGCGGTCGGCCGGAACGCAGAATCCCGCGGTGCCATCGGGGGGTTTGGGATCGCAATAGGTGGAGTAATCCACGTACGGGCTGTGGCTGTACGAGTCCTGGGCATACGGACCATACGGCGAGTAGCTGATGAACGGGGAACCCGTGGCAGTGCCCAGCGGCACCCCGCCGGTCGGCGCGCTGGAGAAGCGCGGATAGGAGGTGTTACTGGTGCCGGTGGTGCCATTGGCCTGCCCGACGTACAGCAGGGTCGAGGGCGAGGCCTGCGAATTGTCGTTGGTGTTGTCGACCGAAAGGTTCACTTCCAGCTTGTCGGTGGGGACCCAGCGCAGGGCCGCGCGAACCGCGCTGTAGGCAATTCCGCCCTCGGTGCCCAGCAGGCAGCCTTGATCGAGCGCACTGGTTGCCACCGCCGTGCCCGGGTGGGTGCAGGCGTAGTCATAGCGGTTGACGTAGCCATCCTCATGTTTGGCCACCCCCGAGAGGCGCACGAAGAGTTCACCCGGCACCAGTGCGACCTCTCCGGCCGCACGCACCTCGGTGCGATCGAAGCGGCCGTAGGTCGCCTCCAGATAGCCGCCGCCGTTGCCGGTCGGCTTCTTCGTATACAGTTTGATCGAGCCGCCCTCGGAGTTCATCCCCGCGAGCGTGCCCTGCGGGCCACGCAGCACCTCGACGTGATCCAGGTCCAGCAGGTCGAAAATGGAACCCGTGAGCGTCGCGTAATAGACGTCATCGACGTACATGCCGACGCCCGGTTCGAAGGCGAAGTTGAAGTCGCTCTGGCCCACGCCGCGAATGAAAGCCTGCAGGGAAGGGCCGAATGCCGCGGGTCCGGGCTCCAGCACGACGTTGGGTGCCTGGGCGGCAATCTGCTCCACGGAGGTCTGGCTGCGTGCCTCCAGGTCCGCCGAGCTGATCGCCGTGAGGGCGATCGGCGCGCTTTGTGCGCCTTGCTGCCGGAACTGCGCCGTGACGACCACTTCCTCCAGCGCGCTGTCCGTAGCGCCGGGGCTCTGTGCAAACCCCGGCTGACTCTGCAGCGCCACGCAAACGGCCAGCAGCCCCGGGCCCAGGGCCCGCCGCGCGCGCCTCTGACCCGCGCGCAGCCCGCGCAGAATCGCCCATTGTTGAAGTCGCAACACCGGATCCCCCCCCCGCGGCCGTTTCGACATTCTGTTGGCCAAGCGCGATGGCGCTCGGGTGTCAGGTCCGCGCGAAGGCAGTATTCCGGCGTTGCGGCAGTCGCAACAAGGTGTCGAAACTGAGACGGCCTTTTCATTTGTCCGCACGCTCGTCGGGTTCGCGGGCCGCGACGCCGCCGCCGGGTGGGGCCGCCCCGCCCGATACCCGGCTCGATGCTAAAGTGCCGGACCGGGCCGGGCCGCAGAAGAGGGGATGCCGTGAAGCTGTACCGCACGAGTGACGGACCGTTCCTTGAGCACGGTGACGGCCGTTATCGTGTCCCCGAGAGCGACTGGGATGCGCTGCTTGCGCATCAGGATCTGTACGGCTACCTGCTGGCGGTGGCGGCCGACGCCCGGGGATCCGAGGATTTTTCCGCCGCGCGGATCCTTGCCCCGATCGGCAGCCAGGAGCTGTGGGCCGCGGGGGTGACCTACCACCGCAGCCGCGATGCGCGTGTGGCCGAGTCCCGGGATGCCGGGGGCGGGGATCTCTACGACCGCGTCTACCGGGCCGAGCGGCCTGAACTGTTCTTCAAGGCGACCGCCAGCCGCATCGCAGGTCCCGGGGAGGCCGTGCGCATTCGCCGCGATGCCCAGTGGTCCGTCCCGGAGCCGGAGCTGACCCTGGTCGTCGCACCCGGCGGCAACATCATCGGCTTCACCATCGGCAACGACATGAGCTCGCGGGACATCGAGGGCGAGAATCCCCTCTATCTGCCGCAGGCCAAGATATACGACCGCTGTGCCGCGCTCGGACCGTGCGTCCTGGTCGCCAACCAGTTGCTGTCGCCGGCGACCGTGATCCGAATGGATATCGAACGTGCGGGAGCAGTGGCATTCTCGGGCGTGACCACCCTGGCGCAGTTGCGGCGCAGGCCCGGCGAGCTGGTGGAGTACCTCTTCCGGGACAACCGGTTCGCGAGCGGCGTCTACCTCATGACCGGGACCGGGATCATTCCGCCGGACTGCTTCACGCTGGCCGCCGGCGATCGGATCCGCATCGGCATCGACGCGATCGGCACGCTGGAAAACGTCGTCGTGCAGGGCGTTCCTTGAACGGGGGAGCCACGGCCCCGGGCCACCGCTGGCGGATCGGATGGCTGCTCGCCATCGGGATCCTCGTCAGCTACTTCGACCGCGTCAACCTCTCGGCGGCGCATGCCGCCCTGATCGGCGCCTTCGCCATCTCCGATGTGGTATTCGGCTACCTCTCCAGCGCCTACAACCTCACTTACTGGCTGTGCCAGCTGCCCATCGGGGTCGTCCTGGACCGCTTCGGCGTGCGCCGCGTGTGCCGCATCGGGATCGTCCTGTGGATCGCGGCGACCTTCGCCGCAGCCCTCGCGCCCACGCTGGGGGCGCTGTTCGGCGCGCGCTTCCTGCTCGGCGTCGGCGAGGCGCCGACCTTTCCGGCGAGCGCCAAGGCGGTGGGTCAATGGTTTCCCGAAACGGAGCGCGGACTGGCCTCGGCCCTGTTCGACTCGGCCGCCAAACTCTCCTCCGTCATCGGCATTCCGCTGGTCGGCTTCGTGATGCTCGCGGCGGGATGGCGCTGGAGCTTCGCCACCACCGGTCTGATCAGTCTGGCGTACCTGATCTATTTCTGGCGGGTCTATCGGGATCCGCAACCCGAGGCCCGATCCCCGGCCCGGGCGGCCACCGCGCCAGGCTCCTCCATCGGCCAGCTGCTGCGCGAACCCAAAGTGCTCGGCCTGGCCCTGGGGTTCGGTTCCTACAACTACGTCTTCTACCTGCTCCTGACCTGGCTGCCTTCCTACTTCGGCTTCGCACTGCACATCGACTGGGCGCACTCCTTTCTATATACGAGCGTTCCGTGGCTGATCGCGACAGCGTGCGAGCTGAGCCTGGGCGGCTGGCTGGTGGATGTGCTGATACGGCGCGGATTCGACGCGAACCGCGTCCGGCGCATCGGACTGATCGGGGGCGCCTGCTGTGGGCTCGGCATCCTGGGTGCGGCGGGTGCGCACACCGCCGGTGAGGCCCTCGGCTGGATCAGCCTCTCGATCAGCGGACTGTCGGTGCATTCGGCCATCGGCTGGTCGATCCCCGCGCTCATCGCCCGGCGCGGGGACGTGGGCAAGGTCGCCGGCATCGTCAACTTCTCGAACCAGCTCTCGGGCATCGGCGCGCCGATCATCACCGGATACCTCCTGACGGCGCTGCACTCCTATACCTGGGTGTTCGGCGTCGCCGGCATCTATCTGGGCATCGGCATCTGCGGATATCTCTTCCTGCTGGGCCGTATCGAGCCTCCGACCCCTGGCGTGGAATGAACGGACGCTGTCGCGTCCTCACTTCAGGTTGGCGCTGAAGAACGGCAGCACGAAGTCCTGGAATCGAAACGCCACGTTGCTGGTGTGCGTGCCCGGGTAGACCTCGAACGTATGTGCGATGCCGTAGCGCTGCAGCGCCTCATGAAACTTCGTGGCGTCGGCACGTAATCCGTCCTGATCGCCGACGTCGATGGCGATCGCGGTGTACTGCCGCAGATTGCCCACGGCCTGGTCGAAGAAGGCCAGCGGGGCATTGGCCGTCCATCTGGCGATGACATCGGGCTGCGCCACGCCATCCTTCACTGGCAGATCCAGGTACAGCGGCGGCCGCGCCGGATCGGGCGACCACGCCGCAGCCGTGGCCAGTGCGGCGCGTGCGGGAAACGGCAGCGTCGCGGCATCGGCAGGGGACTTCATGGCCGCAATGGCCGCCGCATTCTCCGCACTGAGCGCGTTGGGCTGCATGGGCGAGAGGCAGCAGCCGCTCATGATGTACAGCGCCCCGAACACCTCCGGATGCAGCATGCCGATCCGGGCGGCGCCGTAACCCCCCATGGAGTGCCCGACCAGTCCGCGACTCAACCGGTTCGGTATCGTGCGGTAGTGCGCGTCGACGTACTGCACCACGTCGTGCACCACATAGGACTCGAAATCCCCGACGGTCTGGGAGTGCGTATAGAAGGACCCGTTGTAGGCGGTCTTGGAGTCCGGAAACACGACGATCATTTCCCGGGCGCCCTTGGCAAAAGCTCCCTCCACGGTCTGCGGCACGTGAATCTCCTGGATCCATTGCTGGGCTCCGATGGAGTATCCGTGCAAGGCATAGACCACCGGATAGTGGCGGCGCGGGCTGTGTGCATAACCGGGCGGCAGCACCACGACCGCCGGCCGGTCGGCCGACTCGCCCGACAGATTGCCCACGAGGCTCGCACCATGGATGGTGACGACCTGGACCGTCGCCGGCCTGGCGCCGGGCACCGGCGGCGGCACGTTCGTGGCGACCTGGGAGCGGGCAATCTGCCCGCCGGCCGCCGCGAGGAGGGTGAAAACCCCGAGTGTCAGGGCCCGCGCGCCGCTGCCGATTTGATTTGTCTGACTATTGCTCATCGCGGCAGTAGACCGTAACTGCCGCGCGAGGGTCAAGCGCCTGCAATGAGCACAGGATCGCTCATGCATGCGCAATCACGTCAAAAGTCATTGAGAATTAATAATTTATAGGCTCCCCACGCAGCCGGCTGTTGATCTGTCCACTGCCATGAGGCAACAAATCCTGTCAGCCGCGGTATGCGGCTCTATACTGCGCAGCTCTTGCACCGAACGGGAGCCTCCCGCAGCATGCGGGCCGCTGATGGAACCGACCAATACCGCCAATCCCGACTACTATCATCGTGTTGTGGACTGTCAGTGGGCCTGTCCGGCCCACACCGATGTTCCGGAATACATCCGCCTGATCGCCCAGGGCCGATTCACCGATGCCTACATGGTCAACCGGCAGTCGAATGTCTTTCCGGGCATCCTCGGTCGCGTGTGTGATCGGCCCTGCGAGCCGGCCTGCCGGCGTGGCCGGGTGGAGGAGAAGCCGGTCGCGATCTGCCGCCTGAAGCGCGTCGCCGCCGACCATCGCGATGACATCGCGGGCCGGCTGCCGAAGATTCCGCAGCGCAAGAACGGCAAGCGCATCGCCCTCATCGGGGCCGGTTGCGCCTCCCTGACGGTCGCCAATGACCTGCTGCCGCTCGGCTACGACGTGACCGTGTTCGAGCAGTCGGCCGAGCCCGGCGGCCTGATGCGCACCAACATTCCCTCCTTCCGGCTGCCCCAGGCCGTGCTCGATGACGAGATCGGACAGATCCTCGGTATGGGGGTCGACCTGAAGTTGAACCACCCGATAAAAAGCCTGCGCGAGCTCCTGGGCAGCGGCGGGTTCGATGCGGTGTTCGTGGGTTCGGGTGCGCCGAAGGGCAAGGAGCTGAAGCTTCCGGGCCGGACCGAGGCGGCCGCCAACGTGCACATCGGCATTGCCTGGCTCGAGTCGGTCGCGTTCGGGCACGTCAAGGCCGTCGGGTCGCGGGTGCTCATCATCGGCGTGGGCAACACCGCCATGGACTGCTGCCGCACGAGCCTGCGGCTGGGCGCGAAGAGCGTGAAGGTGATGGCGCGCAAACCGCGGGCCTTCTTCAAGGCCTCGGCCTGGGAGCTCGAGGACGCCGAGGCGGAAAGCGTCGAGATCGTCGTGAATTACTCGCCGAAGTCGTTCGTCCTGGCCGACGGGAAGCTCGCGGGGATGATGTTCGACCGGATGGAATACGAGGTCGACGCCCGCGGCGCGATCATCGGCGAGAAGGTCATCGGCGAGGAGTTCCTGCCCGCGGATGACGTGATCCTGGCCATCGGCCAGGAAAACGCCTTCCCCTGGATCGAGCGCGACCTCGGCATCGAGTTCGACAGGTGGGACGTGCCCGTGGTCGACACGAAGACCTTCCAGAGCACCCGCCCCGGCGTGTTCTTCGGCGGCGATGCGGCCTTCGGACCGAAGAACATCATCTGGGCCGTCGAGCACGGCCACCAGGCCGCGATCTCCATCCATCGTCACTGCGAGGGCGAACCGCTGACCGAGCGCCTGCCGCCCGGCGTCAATCTGCACAGCCGCAAGATGGGCATGCATGAGTGGTCCTACTCGAACGACTATGCGCCGGTCGAGCGGCGGCTCGTGCCGCATGTCTCGCTGAAGGAGCGCTTCAAGAAGCTCAATATCGAAGTCGAGCTCGGGTTCACGGCCGAGCAGGCCGCCGAGGAGGTGCAGCGCTGCCTCAACTGCGACGTCCAGACGGTGTTCACGGCGAAGCTGTGCATCGAGTGCGATGCCTGCATCGACATCTGTCCCGTGGACTGCCTCACGATGACCCAGAACGGCGAGGAAGCCGACCTGCGCGCCCGGCTGAAGGCACCCGCACGGAACCTGGCGCAGCCGCTGCTGGTCTCCGCCCCGCTGCCGCAGACCGGCCGGGTCATGGTGAAGGACGAGGATCTGTGCGTTCACTGCGGCCTGTGCGCCGAACGCTGTCCGACCGCCGCCTGGGACATGCAGAAATCCCACGTCCGCTGGCCGCACGCGCAGGACGAGGCGCGTGCGCTGCGGGCGACCGAACCGAAGATTGCCTGAAGGGCGGGCCCTCATGATGCACACCAGCGCCAGTACCCCCGGCAGCAACGACTTCACGATCAAGATCGCGACGGTCAACGGCACCGGATCGGCAAGCGCCAACACGCTGCTGATGAAGTCGATCTTCAGGAGCGGCATCCCGGTGGTCGGCAAGAACTACTTCCCCTCGAACATCCAGGGGCTGCCGACCTGGTACGAGATCCGCGTTTCGAAGGATGGCCACGTCGCCCGCTCCGGCCGGGTCGACGTCATGGTCGCGATGAATGCGGAGACCTACGCGAAGGACGTGAAGGAAGTGGCCCCCGGCGGCTACCTCGTCTACGACTCGACCTGGCCGCGCCCGGCGCTGCTCAGGCGCGAGGACATCACCGTGCTGGGCATACCGCTCGCGCGGCTGTGCAACGAGGCCTTCGATGGGGTGCGCACGCGCATCCTCATGAAGAACATCTGCTATGCGGGCGTGCTCGCCGCGCTGCTGGACCTGGATCTCACGCGCATCCGCGAGCTGCTCGCGGAAACCTACGCGAAGAAGCCCCAGCTCATCGACAGCAACATGAAGGCGATCGGGCTCGGGTACGACTACGCGAAGCAGCATTTCAGCTGTCCCCTGCCGCTTCGGGTGCAGCAGCTCGACAGGACCGCGGGTCATATCCTCATCGACGGCAACACCGCCGCGGGCCTCGGCTGTGTCTTCGCGGGGGCGACGGTTGCCGCCTGGTATCCGATCACTCCCTCGACCTCGGTCATGGATGCCTACAAGGCTTTCAGCGAACGCCTGCGGATCGACCCGGACAGCGGCCGGAAGAACTTCGCCTTCATCCAGGCCGAGGACGAGCTGTCGGCCATCGGCATGGTCATCGGCGCGATGTGGAACGGGGCGCGGGCCTTCACGGCGACCTCGGGCCCCGGCATCTCGCTCATGAACGAGTTCCTGGGGCTCGCCTATTACGCCGAAATACCGGCGGTGATCTTCGACATCCAGCGCGTCGGGCCCTCGACCGGCATGCCGACCCGTACCCAGCAGTGCGATCTGATGGAGTGCGCCTACGCCTCCCACGGGGATACCCGGCACGTGTGCCTGTATCCGGCGAATCCCGAGGAATGCTTCTACATGGCCGTCGAGGCGTTCGATCTCGCCGAGCGGCTGCAGACGCCGGTGTTCGTGCTGTCCGACCTGGACATCGGCATGAACGACTGGATGTGCCGGGACCTGAAGTGGGACGATGACTACCGGCCCGACCGCGGCAAGGTGCTCGGCCGCGAGGAGCTCGAGAAGATCGAGAAGTTCCACCGCTACCTCGACAAGGACGGCGATGGCATCCCCTGGCGCAGCCTCCCCGGCGTGCATCCGAAGGGCGCCTACTTCACCCGCGGCTCCGGGCACACGCAGTACGGCACCTACACCGAGGATGCGGCCGAATACCAGATCGTCGTCGACCGGCTGCTGAAGAAGTGGAACACCGCGAAGAAGCTCGTGTCGCGTCCCGTCATCGACGCCGGCGCCGCGAGCGAGATCGGGATGGTCTCGATCGGCAGCTGCGATGGCGCCGTGCGCGAGGCCCTCGCGGTCCTGAGGGGCCGCGGCGTGGCGATCGATTACCTGCGGGTGCGCGCGTTCCCCTTCGGTGAGGAGGTGGAGCGGTTCCTGGCCGCACACAAGCAGCTCTTCATCGTCGAGCAGAACCGCGACGCGCAGTTGCGTTCACTGCTCACGCTCGAGACGGCCGTGGACAAGTCGAAGCTGCACTCGCTGCTGCATTACAGCGGACTGCCGATCTCATCCTCGTTCATCGTCGAGGGGGTGCTCGCGCAGCTGTCGCCGCAGCGCCTGCAGCCCTCCAAAGGGCCGGCGCTCGGCTCCCGGAGCAGCGCATGACCTTCATCACGAAACCGAAGGTCGCGCGTCCGGACCTGCCGAAGAACGACCTGGGCCTCACGCGCCGCGACTACGAGGGCGCGATCTCCACCCTGTGCGCCGGCTGCGGACACGACTCGATCACGGCCTCGATCGTCGAAGCCTGCTGGGGACTGTCGCTTCAGCCGCAGAACGTCGTGAAGCTCTCCGGCATCGGCTGCTCCTCGAAGACCACCGCGTACTTCGTGAGCGGCGGCCACGGATTCAACTCGGTGCATGGCCGGATGCCTTCGATCGCGACCGGCGCGAACGCCGCGAACCGCGATCTGACCTACATCGGCGTGTCAGGCGACGGCGACACGCTCTCGATCGGGCTCGGACAGTTCTGCCACGCGATCCGCCGCAACGTGAACATGCTGTACATCATCGAGAACAACGGCGTGTACGGCCTGACGAAGGGGCAGTTCTCGGCCTCGGCGGATCTGGGCACGAAGGCCAAGAAGGGCGAGGTCAACTTCCAGCCGCCGATCGATCCGGTGCTGCTCGCGATGACCCTCGGGGCCTCGTTCGTCGCCCGCAGCTTCTCCGGCGACAAGGCGCAGCTCGTGCCGCTGATCCAGGCGGGCCTGCGCCACAAGGGTTTTGCGCTCATCGACGTCCTCTCGCCCTGCGTGACGTTCAACGACCATGAAGGTTCGACGAAGAGCTACGCCTACACCCGTGAGCACTACGAGGCCGCCGTGCAGGCCGACTTCGTGCCCCTGCAGCGGGAAATCCTCGCCGATTACCGCGAAGGTGAGGCGCTGCCCGTGACGATGCACGACGGCAGCCGCATCGTCCTGCGCAAGCTCGACGCGGCGTACGATCCGACGGACCGGATCAGCGCCGCGACGCAGATCCAGGAGCGCATGAAGGCCGGCGAATACCTGACGGGACTGCTGCACCTGGAGCCCTCGCAGAGCGAATTCCACGACCTCAACGCGACCCCGGACGCGCCGCTCAACAGCCTGTCCTACGAGCGGCTCTCGCCTGGGTCCCGGGGGCTCGCGAAGGTGCTGTCCCGCTATCGCTAGGAGCGCGGCCCTCGACCTCAAGGTGGAGACTTCGATGAAACATCCGGTGCTCGCCCTGCTGCTGTGCCAGCTGCTGCAGCCGGCGGCCTGGGCCGCGGACAGCATGCGCGCGGTGGTCGCGACCGACGGCGCCTTGCAGATGCGGACGGTGCCGATTCCGGAGCCGCAGGCCGGGCAGGTCCGCATCCACGTGCGGGCCGCCTCGGTGAACCCCGTGGACTGGAAGCTCGCCGCACGGGCGGCGCCGGGCAGCGCGAGCATTCCGGGGCGGGATCTCGCGGGCGTCATCGACGCCGTCGGCCCGGGTGCCGGGGCGTGGCGCACCGGCCAGTCGGTGATCGCGATCGCCGCGGACGGCGCCTATGCCGAGTACGCGCTCGCCTCGGTCCGCGCGCTGGCATTGAAGCCCGTGCACATGTCGTTCGAGGAGGCCGCCGGGATTCCCGTCGTGGGTGAGACCGCCTGGCGGGCGTTGGTGACCGTGGCCAACGTGCAGGCGGGCCAGCACGTCCTCATCCACGGTGGCGCGGGCGGCGTGGGCTCCTCGGCGGTGCAGGTCGCGAAGGCACGCGGCGCGTACGTGATCGCGACGGCCTCGGCGGACCACGCCGCGCTGCTGCGGGCGCTGGGGGCGGACGAGATCATCGACTACCACCGCCCGCACTTCGAGGACGCCATCAGGAACCTCGATGTCGTGCTGAACACGGTGGACGCGGCGACCAGCCTGCGCTCGATCGGCATGCTCAAGCCCGGCGGCGTGCTGGTCTCCGTGGTCGGCGCCGTACCCGAGGAGCCCTGCGCCGCGGCCCGGATCCGCTGCGCCATCACCGGCCCCGTGACCGGGGAAATGCTCGGTGCCTTGAGCGAGCTGGCCGATCACGAACAGTTCCGCGTCAACATCGACCAGCGGCTGCCGCTCGAGGCTGCCGCGAAGGCCTGGGCGCTGAACCGCGGCGGTCACACCGCCGGCAAGATCATCCTCGAAGTGAGTCGCTGACGGACCCTAGCGCGTACTCCTGATGAAGGAGAGCACGGGCCCCGACACGCCCTGATCGGGCGTGTCGATCGAGAACACCAGCGATACGTGGCTCTGGCCCTTCGCAACCAGGTATTGCGGACAGTGGGCGGGGCCGGCCTCACAGAGGCTGTCGTGCAGCGTCTTCGAGAACGCGAGCAGGGACGCCGGATCGAGCTCGCCGCTGACGATCAGCAGCTTGAAGGGCGCCTTCCTCAGTTCCGGGAGGCTCGATCGCGCCAGCTGCTGCTCGGCGCTCGGCGCCGCACCGGCGGGTGGGAGGAAGTCCGAGCGCAGCGGCGGACCACCGGGACCGCCGGGCGGGACGCCGGGCAGTGCGCCGTCGCTGCCGGCGGCGGAGGCCATGCCGGACTTGTCGCTGCAGGTCTTGCCCGCGCCGCCGAGCACATCGCCCGCGGCGAGCGTCGGCACCTTCGCCGGCTCGATGTCGAAGGGAGCGCCCGACATCAGGATCGCGCCTCTGATACCGACGCCCTTCGGTCCCCACAGTTCCGGCCGGCCGAGATAGGTGCCCAGCGGCACGTTGCCGGCCGAGTGCGCCCAGATGAAGATCCGGTCGGGGTTGCCGTGGTAGTCCCCGATGTGGGTCTCGACCCACTGCAGCATGGCGGACACGTCCTTCGCGCCACCGTCCCAGGTCGCGCTCGCCTTGCGCTGCATCAGGACGCCGACCATGCCGTGCTCGGTCGCGAAGCGGCCGATGTTGTCGTAGAAGGCATTCGCCGACTTGTCCTGGATCTCGATCTTGTTGCCGGCTCCGCCGGGCACGTACACCAGCACGGTGCGCTTCGCGGCCCCCTTCTCGCCCACGAAGATGTCGACCACGTCCTTCGGATCCGGGCCGAAGGCCTGGTTGCGGGTGATCGCGACCCCGGGATACAGCGGCGATGCGGCGCTCGTGATGTCGTTCTTC
>DATJPN010000137.1:0-20741 GCA_035506335.1 Steroidobacteraceae bacterium
GGTCATTTCCGCCGTTGCCCCGTTGAGGTAAACTATCTAGAGATATCTGACTCTTGTCCGTCGTGGAAGACGGCCTTTTCGGGGGATCAAAGATGAGCGTGAATAACTACATCAGGCGGCATCATCATCTGACGCTGAGTGTCGGCAATGCCCAGGAAGATTACGACTTCCACACCAAGGTGCTCGGACTGAAGAGCGTCAAGAAGACCGCGCTCTACGACGGCGATGAGCCGATCCTGCATCTTTATTATGGAAACGATACCGGCGACGTGAGCCGCCTGATCACCTGCTTTCCGATGAAGCACTCCGGGCGCAAGGCCCGCAAGGGGACCGGCCAGATCTGCACCGTCTCGCTGTCGATTCCGCAAGGGTCCGCAGGGTTCTGGCGCGATTACCTGCAGGGGCGCGGATTTGCCGTGCAGGTCCAGGAACGCTTTGGCGAGCGGCTGGTCGCCTTCCATCATCCCTGCGGCATCGAATACGAGCTGATCGAGGCGCAGGACGACTCGCGGGCGCCCTACAGCAATGGTGCAGTGCCGCAGGAACACGGTCTGCGCGGCACCTACGGCATCGTGGTGTCCGTTCGTGACGCGGACAATTCCGAGGAATTCATGCAGGGTGGCTGGAACGGGCGGCGGGTCGGAAGCGACGGGCGGCACGTCCGCTACGAGGTCGGCGACGGCGGCAGTGGCGCCATCGTCGAATTCCGGGTCGAGCCGGACGTGCCGGCCGGCAGCTGGACCTACGGGGAGGGCGTGCCGCACCACGTCGCGTTCGAAGTCGCTGATCACGACGCGCAGGCCAAGGTGAAATTCCATCTCGAGGGCCTGGGTTTCACGGATGTCTCGGAGATGAAGGATCGCGGCTACTTCGATTCGGTGTACGTGCGCACGCCCGGTGGCGCGCTGTTCGAGGCCACCGTGTCCAAGCCGCAGGGCTTCCTGGTCGATGAGCCCTACGAGAAGCTGGGCACGACCATGCAGATCCCGCCGTTCTTCGCCAATCGTCGCGAGGAGTTGCTGGAGAAGATCGAGCCGCTCAAGTATTGAGGTGACGGCCCGCGGCCGCCGGAGGATTGCCACAGGCGGCCGCGATCGAGATGTCTTCATTCCACTCTCTTGCCGAGGCCATTGCCGCACACGTCCATGATGGCGACAGGGTGGCGATGGAGGGCTTCACGCACCTGATTCCCTTTGCGGCCGCGCACGAGGTGCTGCGGCAGGGCCGCAGGCATCTCACCCTGATCCGGATGACGCCCGACCTGATCTACGATCAGCTGATCGGCATGGGCGCCGCGGATCGGCTGGTGTTCTCGTGGGGCGGCAACCCCGGAGTCGGATCCCTGCATCGATTGCGGGATGCGGTCGAGAACGGCTGGCCGCAGCCGCTGCTGCTCGAGGAGCATTCCCATGCGGCGATGGCGAATGCCTATGAGGCCGGGGCGGCCAACCTGCCTTTCGCGGCATTCCGCGGCTATATCGGCGTGGATCTGCCCAGGGTCAACCCGAATATCCGCCGTGTCGAATGTCCATTCACCGGGGAAACGCTGGCGGCCGTACCGGCGATCCGCCCGGACGTGACCATCATCCACGCGCAGCGCGCCGACCGGGACGGCAATGTGCTGCTCGAGGGCATCGTCGGCGTGCAGAAACAGGCGGTGCTCGCCGCGAAGCGCGCCATCGTGACGGTCGAGGAGATCGTCGATGAACTGCATGCGCCGGGGCTCAACGCGGTGGTGCTGCCGTCATGGACGATCACGGCCATCGCCGAAGTTCCCGGCGGCGCCTGGCCGTCCTACGCACAGGGGTACTACCGGCGCGCCAACTCGTTCTATACGCAATGGGACGAGATCTCACGCGACCGCGACCGATTCCGGAGCTGGGTGCAGGAGCACGTGATGACGAAGGGTCCCGAGGCTTTCCGGGCGCACAGCCGGCGCACGGGCTGAAGGACGCCATGACCGGGAAAACCGCCGCGCCCTGCAGCCCCTCCGAGATGATGACGATCGCGGCGGCGCGGGCCCTGCGCAACCGCGACGTGTGTTTCGTCGGCATCGGCGCCCCCTCGGCCGCGTGCAACCTGGCGCGGCTCACGCACGCGCCGCAGATCACCCTGATCTACGAATCCGGGACCATCGGCGCCCGCCCGGGCGTGCTGCCGTTGTCGATCGGCGACGGGGAGCTGTGCGAGACCGCACTGACCACCGTCTCGGTGCCGGAGATGTTCCGCTACTGGCTGCAGGGCGGCCGCATCACGGTGGGGTTTCTGGCCGGCGCACAGATGGACCGCCATGCGAACCTCAACACCACGGTGGTCGGCAGCTACGAACACCCGAAGGTGCGCCTGCCGGGCGGCGGCGGGGCACCGGAGATCGCCTCGAGCTGCCAGGAGATCTTCATCACGATGCCGATGTCGCCGCGAACCTTCGTCGCCCAGTTGCCGTTCATTACCTCGCTGGGCCACGGGACGGGCCGCGGATCGCGGGCAGCCCTGGGCCTCGCGACCCGAGGGCCGACGCGGGTCATGACCGACCTGTGCGTGCTCGAGCCGGACCCGGAAGACTGCGAGCTGGTGGTGACGTCATTGCACCCCGGTGTCACCCGGGATGCCGCCCGGGCGGCCTGCGGCTGGGCACTGCGATTCTCGCCAGCGCTCGCGACGACCGCGGCGCCGTCGGCGCAGGAGCTGCAGGTGCTGCGTGATCTGCAGGCGCGTTCGGCCGCGGCACATCGGGAGTAGGGAATGTCGAGCGCCGATCAGGGGGTCGAGGCCTTCATCTGTGATTTCGCGAGGACGCCCTTCGGGCGCTATGGCGGGGCGCTCTCAGCCGTGCGAACGGACGACCTGGCGGCGCTGCCGCTGCGGGCGCTGCAGCGTCGCAACCCGGGCGTCGACTGGTCGCGCGTCGATGATGTGTGCCTGGGTTGCGCCAACCAGGCCGGCGAGGACAACCGCAATGTCGCCCGCATGGCCGTACTGCTCGCCGGGCTGCCCGAGTGCGTGCCGGCCTCGACCGTCAATCGCCTGTGCGGGTCCAGCCTCGATGCCACGATGACGGCGGCCCGCGCCATCCGCTCGGGGGCCTGCGAACTGGTCATCGCGGGGGGTGTCGAGAGCATGTCCCGCGCCCCGTACGTGCTGGCGAAGGCCGAAGGGCCCTTCGCGCGCGGCGCGCAGCTCGAGGACTCCACTCTGGGCTGGCGTTTCATCAATCCGCAGATGCGGGAGCGCTTCGGCTGCGATTCGATGGCACAGACGGCGGAGAACCTCGTGGCCGAGAGGGGGATTTCACGGGCCGACCAGGATGCCTTCGCGCTGCGCAGCCAGCAGCGCTACGCGCGGGCCCTGGAACGGGGCTTCTTCAGCCATGAGATCACGCCCGTCACGATGGCGCGCCCGAAGCAGCCCGCCGCGAGCGTCGAGCACGACGAGCAGCCGCGCTCCGATACCACCCTCGAGGCGCTCGGTCGGCTCAAGGGTGTCGTGCGTCCGGACGGCTCGGTCACCGCGGGAAATTCCTCGGGCATCAACGACGGCGCCGCCGCCGTGCTCATCGCCAGCGAGGAGGCGGCGCGGCGCTACGGCCTCACGCCGCGCGCCCGCGTGGTCGCCGGGGCGGTCGCCGGGGTCGCGCCACGGATCATGGGCATCGGGCCCGCACCGGCCACACGCAGGCTCCTCGCCCGAACCGGCGTGGCGCTCTCGCAGATCGACGTGATCGAGCTCAACGAGGCCTTCGCCGCCCAGGCGCTCGCCGTGTTGCGCGAACTCGGGCTGCCCGATGATGCGGCCCAGGTGAATCCGAATGGCGGGGCCATCGCGATCGGGCATCCGCTCGGAGCGAGCGGCGCGCGGCTGGTCATGACGGCGATCAATCAGCTTCAAACGGGCGGCGGTCGCCTCGCGTTGTGCACGATGTGCATCGGGGTGGGCCAGGGCATCGCGCTGTTGCTGGAACGGGTATGAAGAAATAATTCATGGGGGACTTATGACTGACCGGCGCCGTTTCATCGGCATGAGCACCTTCGCGGCGGGCGCACTTGCCGCCAGAGTACCGATCGTGATGGGCGAGGAGGGCGCTGCCACGCCGTCCATCGTGGCCACCACGACCGGAAAGATCCGCGGCACCTTCGCCTCGGGCGTTCATGCCTTCAAGGGTATTCCCTATGGCGCCACCACGGCAGGCTCGGGCCGGTTCCTGCCGCCCGGCCGGCCGAAGCCCTGGACCGGAGTGCGCGACACCACGGCGCTCGGTCCGCGCTCCCCGCAGCTGCTGTCGGCGTTTCACGGCCAGGTGCCGCCCGAAGTCGAGGTCATGGACCGCGACGAGATGATGGGCGAGGACTGCCTGGTGCTGAACGTGTGGACCCCCACGCTCGATCGCGCGCGCAAGCTTCCGGTGATGGTCTGGCTGCATGGCGGAGGGTTCACGAGCGGCTCGGGGGGCTTCATCTGCTACGACGGCCTGCAGCTGGCGAAGAAGCACGAGGTCGTGGTCCTGACGGTCAATCACCGGCTCTCGGCCTTCGGCTACCTGTATCTGGCGGGGTTCGGCTCCGGGCACTACGATGCGGGCAGCAACGTCGGCAATCTGGACATCGTCGCGGCGCTCGAATGGGTCCGGGACAACATCGCCACCTTCGGCGCGGATCCCGGCAACGTCACCCTGTTCGGCCAGTCCGGAGGCGGCGGCAAGGTCAGCTCGCTGATGGCGATGCCGGCCGCGCGGGGCCTGTTCCGGCGGGCGATCGTCCAGAGCGGCGCCTCCGTGAAGGGGATCTCGCGCGATGCGGCGAGCCAGACCGCCGAACGGTATCTCGCGCGACTGAATCTCAAACCCAACCAGCTCGAGCAATTGCCGGACATCCCGCTGCAGCAGCTGCTTGCGGCGACCGATGTGAAGGGCGGCCCGCCCCTGTCCTTCGGTCCCGTGGTCGACGGCCGCTCATTGCCGACGGATCCGTTTGATCCGGTGGCGCCCGAGCAGTCCGGCAGCGTGCCGTTGCTGATCGGGACCGTGGAGACCGAGGTGACGTTCTTCCCGGGCCAGCCGCTCGAGCCGATGGATGATGCCATGCTGCACGCGAAGGTGAAGCAGCTGCTGCGCAACGCCGAGGATGCCGACGTGGACCGGGTCATCGCCGCCTATCGCGCGGGCCGGCCGGACCGGGCCAATACCGACATCTACCTGATCATGGCATCCGATGCGACCTTTCGGGCCAACGTGCTGCTCGAGACCGAACGCAAGGCCGAGCAGACGCAGGCTCCGGTGTATCAGTACTACTTCACCTGGCGCTCGCCGGTTCGCGAGGGCAAGCTGCGGACGTACCACACCCTGGAGATTCCCTTCGTCTTCGACAATGTCGATGCCGCCCAGTCCATGACCGGCACGGGCGCGGACCGGTATGCGCTCGCGACGCAGATGAGCAGCGCCTGGGTCGCCTTCGCGCGCACCGGCAACCCCAATCACGCGGGGCTGCCGGACTACTGGGTGCCCTACGACAATACGCGGCGCGCCACGATGGTGTTCAACAACCCCTCGAAGCTGCTCAACGACCCCTACGGCAGCGAACAGCGGCTGCTGCGATCACTGCTGCGGCGGGCCTGAGCCAAGGCCTTGCGGAGGCCCCCGGCCGCGGGTCACCCCGCGTTGGGGGCTCGATCCAGTACCGAGACGTGATCGGCGGGCGCGTTGCGCGTGCGCCGCGGCGCGGTCTCCCGCAGGAACACCGCCAGCACCAGACCCAGCAGCTGCCCGCCGAGCGCGAAGTACAGCGTGTACTGGATGCCCGAGTGCTGCGCGATGGACCCGGCGATCGACGGGGCCACACCCCCGCCGAAGATCTCCCCCGCACCGATCACGAGGCCGGCAGCCGAGGCCACGAGCCCCGCGGGGGCCGCCTCGGCGGGAATCGGCCCGGCCAGGATGGCCAGGGCTCCGAAGTTGAACATCGCCGCCACGAACAGCAGCCCGAAGAGCACGGGCATGCTGGCCCCGGCATGGATGAACAGCCACAGCGATATCGACGCGATCACGAATGAAGCCAGCGTGGCGGTCCGGCGGCCGATGAAGTCCGACACCGTGAGCAGCCCGAACTGGCCCAGTGCCCCGCCGAAGCCGATGGCGGAGGTGACGATGCCCATCTGCGGACCGGTCAGCTTGACGAAATCGACGAGGTAGTTGGGCATCATCGCCGAGAGCACGAAGATGCCCGTCATCGCGCACAGCAGCGTCACCATGGCCAGCGGCACGTTGCGATGCCTGAAGAGGGCCCCGAGGGAGGCGCGTGCGACGACGGCCGTGCCGCGCTGCGCGGCGAGGGTCGCCGGTTCGCGGATCACGAACCAGAGGATCACCGCGACCACGATACCCGGCAGGCCGACGATCCAGAAGACGTGCCGCCAGGTCGTGAACAGCAGCAGCTGGGTGGCGAGGATGGGGCCGATGCCGCTGCCGAACAGCGACACCGTGCACTGGAAGATGCCGTTGTTCATGCCCCGGCGCGAGGGATGCGAGGCCTCGACGGCGACCGCGACGCCGGTGGAAGCGACCGGACCTTCGAAGGCACCCATGACGGCGCGGATCAGCAGCAGGCTCACGAGGCCCGTGGCCATGCCGCTCAACACCGAGAGCAGCGAGAACACCACGACGGAGGGCACGAGGACGCTGCGCCGGCCGAGCCGATCCGACAGGAAACCGGTGGCGATGGCCGAGGCTCCCCAGCAGATGCCGAGCACCGCCACCAGGTTGCCGAGATCCTGGTAGGTGAGCGGCAGGTCCTTCATGATGGCCGGAAACAGCGGTGGCAGGATGAAGCGGTCGATGCCCACCAGACCGAAGGCAAGGCTCAGCGTCAGGAGCGCCTTCCACTCGTAGGACACATCCCAGGGCTTCTCGTTGGACATCGTTCCCCCTTTGATCCGGACTCTTGCTTTACTTTATGTTTTGCACCCGCAGCATGGGGTGCGGGTCGTTTTCCCGCGCATCATCGGCCCAAGGTCATGCGCCAGTCAATCGATCAGTGTCCACCGGGACCGCTGGCCCAGGCCATGCCATCGGGCTGATTCGCGGGTATCTCGGCGGCGACCTGCAGCGTGCGCAGATCGATCACGGCGACCTTGCCACCCTGGTTGACGGCGACGAACGCGCGCGTGCCGGAGGGATCCATGAGTATTCCCGCCGACCCGCCGCCCAGGTCGAAGGCCTTGATGAGCCGGTGCGAGGCGGCATCCAGCACCACCAGATTGTTGCCGCCGGCTTGCGGCGCGGGCCCGAAGGCGCCGAGTCCCGTCACCAGGACGCGCCGGCCGTCCAGGGTGAACTTCAGCCGGTTGGCGCCCTTGACCGCGACCGCAAAGGTGGCCAGCACCTTCATGCCGGCCACGTCGATGACCGTGATCGTGCCATCCTGGGCATTGGCGGCCCAGAGCTGCCGCCCGTCCGGAGACAGATCGAAACCCTCCGCGCCCCTGCCGGCCGGAACGTTCGTCACTTCCCACACCTTGCGTGGGCCGAACCCGGACGGGGGACGCCCAGCGCCGGGCGGCGGGCCGAAGCCGCGCATCTGCGTGCGCAGGATGCTGATGGTGCCGGAGGCCACATTGGACGTGTAGATATGCTCCAGGTCGGGGGCGACCCGGATCATGTGGGTCCGGTCCTGGCCCGTGCCCAGTACCCAGTCGACGCGCTGCGTGGCCGGATCGTAGCGGCCAATCACCTTGTTCGTTTCCGCGGTGAAATACAGTTCACCCCCCTGGAAATCCAGCCCGTGAGCGGAGTGCAACGCTCCCAGGTCGATCGGCGGCAGCGGCCTGCGCATCACCAGATCGATGACGGATATGAAATTCAGGCTGCCGCCCTCGCCGCCGTAGTTGGAGATATAGGCGCGCGTCGCATCGCCCGAGGCGATGACCTCGTGCGGATCCGGGCCCGAGGGCACGCGCGCGCTCACCTCAAGGCTCACCGGATCGACGATGGCCAGCGTGCTGGAGCCCTTTTCCAGCACCAGCAGTTGCGCCGCCGGTGCCGTCCCGGAGCCGAGCGAAGCGGCCAGCAGCATCGCTGCCGGGACCATGAGACGTTGCAATCCGGAGCGGCGGATCATGAGGTGTTCTCCCTAGGTGTTCTGCGTCCACGGATGAGTGGCGACGGCGCGTTCGTCGATGTCCGCGCCCCACCCGGGTCCTTCCGGAATCCGCAGGCGGCCACGTTCGATCTGCGGGGGGCGCGTGAGCAGCTGGTACTTCCACGGCACGTCATCGCCCTCGATTTCCATGATTTCCAGGTTCGGCACGGCCGCGCAGAAGTGGGCGCTCATCAGGTCGGCGAGCGGGCCATAGAAATTATGCGGTGCCACATTCACGTCCCAGTTCTCGGCGAGCGCGGCGATCCGCACCGATTCGGCGAGGCCGTTCCAGAGTACATCGACGACCGCGACGTCGACGGCTCCGGCCTCGAGGTAGGGCAGGTAGGCGCGTCGACCGTACAGTGACTCGAGGGAGGCAATGGGGATGCGCACCGCGGCGCGCAGCTGCGCCAGGGCCGCCGGGGAGGCGAGATCGGCCTCGAGCCACTTCAGATCCAGGGGTTCCAGCGCCTGCGCCAGGTGACGCAAGGTTCCCGCGTGCAGTGAAAAATTGCAGTCGAGCATCAGGCCGCAGTCCGCGCCGAGTCCCTCCTGCAGGGCCCGGCACTGCGCGACGATGCCCCGGAGCGTGCCATCCGCAAGCGTGCGCTCCAGCTGAAGACCCTCGGGCGCGAACCCGGGATTCAGGAGCGTCGGGGCGCCGGCGCCGAATGCCATGGGGTTGGTCTTGACGGCCTGGTAGCCGCGCGAGCGCGCCTCCCGTCCGAGTTCGGTCAGGTCCGGCAGTCCCCGGATCCGGGGCTGACCGATGAGTTGTTCGAAGAGCTCCGGATGTCGGAGGCGGAAACTGCCGCAGTGAGACCAGTACAGCTGCGCCTCCTGACGGAACGCGCCGCCGAAGAGCGCGTAGACCGGCACGCCGGCAGCCTTCGCCGCGATGTCGAGGCAGGCATTCTCGATCGCCCCGACGGCCTGCTGCACGAGCCCGCCGGCGGTGAACTGCGTCATGGCACGCAATCGGGCCGACAGCCGGCCGAACGCCCGGGGGTCCGCGCCGGCGACGTGGTTGCCCAGGGCCTGGATGCTCTCGGCGAGCGCCGGTGCCCACAGCGCCTCGGCAAACTCCGACCAGCCGCACAGGCCCGTGTCGGTGCGGACGCGCAGGAAGGACAGCGGGCGCCAACCCCCGTCGGCGCGGAAGATCTTCAGATCAGCGATGCGCATGAGGCTGCGGTGTGCCGGAGGCGAAGCGGGCGGCATTGTCGAGGACGAATTCGATTCGTTGCTGCTGTTCGCGCGCGCCGCCGCCGGCAAAGGCGACGTGTGGCGTGACGATGACGTTCGGACGTCCCCACAGCGGATGCCCGGCCGGCAGAGGCTCCGGATCCGTCACATCAAGACCGGCTCCGGCGAGGTGTCCACTGTCCAGGGCCTCGCACAGCGCCTGCGTGTCGATGACGGCACCGCGGGAGACGTTGACCAGCACCGCTCCGGGCCGCAGGGCGGCGAAGGCGCGCCGGTCGATGAGTCGCCGTGTCGAGGCGTTCAGCGGCGCGCAGATCGCGACCCCGGCGGCATCCGCGAGCGTCGCGAGGAGCGAAGCAAGTGCGCGCACTTCGATCCCCGCTTCGGTACGGGGCCTTCGTGCCAGGGCAATCGGTCGCGCCCCGGCCGCAAGCAGCAGGCGTGCCAGGCACCGGCCGATGGGACCGAACCCGACGATGACGATGGTCTGGAAGCGCAAGGTGCGGATCCCCGCGCGTAACTGTGCGGTGTGCGAGGGTGACGGCGGCGTGGCTGCGAACGAGCGGGGAAGTTCGCGAAACAGCGCGAGCAGCAGCGCGAGGGCGTGCTCGGCCACCAGTTCGCTGCCGAGGGAACCGGTCGTGGACAGGTCGATGCGCGCCGGCAGCCCGAGCGCCTCGAGATTGTCGTAGCCCGCGTTGAGCACCTGCAGCCACTTCAGGCGCGGCGCGGACCGCAGCGCGGCCATCAGGACCGCGTCCCATGGCACGACCGACGTGACCATGCCATCCGCCTCGGGCATCGTGGCCGCGGCTTCGGCTGCGCTGGCCGCCTGCACGATCCTCAGGTCCGGAATCCGCGCCAACGCCGCGCACAGCGGCCCGTCATCGGCTCCGGTCCACACCAGCAGGGTCTTCATCGGGCCCAAGTCTATGCCCTTGAGGCATACGGCCGCATCTGTCCGGCACGCAGACGCACCGCATCAAGCAAGCGGTCCCGGCATCGCGGACCGCCGGCCTTGCCGGGCACCCGCATTCGCGCCAAGCTAGCCACGAGACATGACGCGGACCCTGACAATGCGGTGCCTGATGCAAGGTTGCCTGCTCGGGCTTGGCCTGCTGGCGAGCGCGGCATTGCCGGCACAGTCCGACGTGATCGACGGCCCGCTGCGGCGTCCCGCGGTCTCCTCGAGCGATGCGCGCGACCTTTCGGGCGTGTGGTTCATCCGGCTCTACAATCCGCAGATCAACTCCACGCTCGGCCGGCTGCCGCCGTTCACCGGACACGGCAAGGCCGAATGGGACGCGCGCGTCAAGGCCGAGAAGGACGGCTCGCCCATCGCGGATGCGTCTTCCTATTGCCGGCCCCACGGGGTTCCCAGGGTCATGAATTCTCCCTATCCCATCCAGATCATCCAGACGCCGGGGGAGACCACGATCGTGCACGAGGTGGCCCATAACATCCGCCACATCTACATGGACCAGCCTCATCCGCGGGACCTGACGCCCACCTACATGGGTGACTCGGCGGGACATTGGGAGGGCGATACGCTGGTCATCGACACCATCGGTTTCAATGACCGCACCTGGATCGACGAAATCGGCGTCATCCACGGCCGGCAGCTGCACGTGATCGAGCGGCTCCGCAAGATCGAGGACGGTCACGCCCTCGAGAACCTCATCAGGATCGAGGATCCCGAGTTCTTCACCGAGCCCTGGTACGCCCGGATCACCTATGCCTGGCGGCCGGACCTGCGACTCGCCGAGTACATCTGCGAGGAGAACAACCGCAACATGCCGGTTGCCGGCCACACGGTGGCCCGGTGATGCGCAGGGCCTGGCTGTCGCTGGCGCTGTGCATCGGCGTCGCGGGGCCGGGTGTGTCGCCGGTGAGCCGCGCCGACGGAATCTATGTCCCGCCTGATGCGCGGAACTTCGAAGGCGTCTGGCTGCTGCAGGGGGATCACTCCACGGTCCGGACGGACGACGGCAGGCTGCCCCCGATGACCCGCGAGGCTCGTGCCCGCTATGCCGCTGCCGTGCGTGCCCGGCGGGCCGGGAAGCCCGATTTCGACACCATCCAGACCTGCCGGCCCCATGGGCTGCCGCGCATTCTCTTCGCCGCCTATCCCATCGAGATCCTGCAGGAACCCCGCCAGGTGACCTTCATCCACGAGGTGCAGCACATGCCCCGGATGGTGTACCTCGGCGAGGCGCTGCCCCCGCTGCAGGACATTGATCCGAACTGGATGGGCCTGTCTGTCGGCCGCTGGGACGGCGACACGCTCATCGTCGACAGCGAGGGCTTCAATGACCTGACCACGCTCGATGCGGCGGGCTTGCCGCACTCGACGCAGCTGCGTGTTGCCGAGCGGATCCGCAAGCTCGACCCGGATACCCTCGAGGATGTCATTACGATCGTTGATCCGCAGACCTATTTGCAACCGTGGAGCACGCGCGTCACCTTGCGGCGCCAGCCGGGAGCGAGGTTGAAGGAATACGCCTGCACCGAGTCCAATCCGGAGGCGATGGTGGCGCCCGAATCCCCAAAGGGATAGCCTCGCGGCAGACAAGAGATAGAGAAGGGGGACTCCATGAAACCGGCAGCCATCGGATCTTTCGCGGCCCTTGCCCTGTGCCTCGCGACAGGGGCCGGCGCCGCGGCGCCCGCCTGCGACCGCGCCTGTCTCGCGGCTGTGATGAACAGCTACCTGCAGGCGCTCGTGCATCACGATCCCGGGAGCCTGCCCGCCCGGCGCAACATCAAGTACACGGAAAACGGCGTGCGACTGAACCTCGGCGATGGTCTGTGGCAGACGGCCGCGGCCCTGCCGACCTACCGGCTGGACGTGATCGACGATGAGGCCGGCCAGGTCGGATTGCTCGGCCGCATCAGCGAAAACGGCAACAACAACTGGTTCGCGGTGCGCCTGAAGGTCGAGCAGGACCACAAGATCTCCGAGATCGAGGCCCTGATCAATCGCAGCATCAGCGCCGGACCCGGGGCCGGTCCGCCCGGGGGCGCGAAGGCGAACACCGAGCCCCATGCGCTGATGTCGCAGCTCATCCCGGCCGACCGGCGGCTGCCGCGTGCGGAACTCGCGCGCATCGGCAACAGCTACTTCACCGGCATGGCGGATGAGGACAGTTCGGCGAACGTGCCGTTCTCGCCCCTGTGTCAACGGCGCGAGAACGGCACCGTGACCGCCAACAATCCCGACTCGCCGAAGGGCTCGATGCAGTGGCTGGACTGCAAGTCGCAGTTCGACACCGGCTTCTCGGTCATCGTCACGAACATCCGCGAGCGGCGCTTCGCGATCGTGGACCGGACCCGCGGCCTCGCCTTCGGCTGGGGATACTTCGACCATGATGGCACGCACGCGAAGTTCTCGCGCACCCTGGATCATCAGCAGGCGGACGTGAGCCCGACGTTCCGCCAGCCGATCACGTTCTATATCGCCGAGGTGTTCAAGGTGATGGACGGCCAGATCCGGCAGATCGAAGCCGTGCTGACCACCGTGCCGTTCCGGATGGAATCCGGCTGGTAGGTGCGACATGGGACTGAAGGTGATCGGCTCGGGTCTCGGACGCACCGGGACCCTGTCGCTCAAACTGGCGCTGGAGCAGCTCGGGTTCGGGCCCTGCCACCACATGGCCGAGGTCATCCAGCATCCCGAGAGCGTGCCGAAGTGGATCGATGCGTTCGAAGGCCGTCCGGACTGGCCGGCCATCTTCGCGAATTACCATAGTGTCATCGACCACCCGGGTTGTGGGTTCTATCGCGAGCTTGCCGCCTATTACCCCGAGGCCAAGGTTCTGCACTCGGTGCGGGATCCGGACGCCTGGTTCGAGTCCACCCAGGCGAGCATCTTCGCGCCCGATTCGGTGACCTTCGATCCGGATCCGCCCTTCGGGCCCTTCTTTGCGCATGCTACGCGTCCCTTCATGGGCGGCATTCACGACCGCGGCTTCATGATCGACTACTTCAAGCGCCACAATGCCGAGGTCATCCGCAGCATTCCGCCGCAGCGCCTGCTGGTCTATGAAGTGACCCAGGGCTGGGGCCCGTTGTGCGAATTCCTGGGCGTTCCGGTACCCGGGGTGCCGTTCCCGCGGGCCAACACGCGGGAGGAATTCGCCGCCCGTACGGCGGCGCGCAACGCGGCGCGGCGCCCCACACAGAAATCCTGAGGCAAGTCCCATGACGATTCCGGGCTCGGTCTACCTCTATGTGGCTGCCGCGGTGGTGGTCCTTGCCATCGTGGTGTTCTACCGGGCCTTCCTGAAGCTGTTCGGCGTCGTCATCGTGCCGGATGACAGTCTCGGTGTGGTCACGAAGAAGTTCGTGATCTTCGGTCGCAACCGGACCCTGCCGGCCGGGAAGATCATTGCCTTGAACGGCGAGGCCGGATACCAGGCCGATACACTGGCGCCGGGCCTGCATCTGGGGCTGTGGCCCTGGCAGTACACCGTCGACATCGTGCAGTTCTTCGTGGTGCCGCAGGGCAAGATCGGCATCGTGCAGGCCTGCGACGGTGCACCCTTGAGCGGCGGCCGCGTGGTGGCCAGGCAGGTCGCCTGCGATACCTACCAGGATGCCCGGGCCTTCCTCATGTCCGGTGGCGAGCGCGGCCCGCAGATCGGAATCATTCCGCCGGGAAGCTGGCGCATCAACACGCTGCTGTTCAATACCGAGCTGATGGATGCGATCATCATCCAGCCCGGAAAGCTCGGCGTGGTGTCGGCGCGCGATGGCGCGGCCCTGCCCGCGGGCCGGATCCTCGGCAAGAAAGTCGAATGCAATTCCTACCAGGACGGACAGGCGTTCATCAACGGTGGCGGCGAGCGCGGACTGCAGGGCGCCGTCATCACGACCGGCACCTATTTCATCAATCCGTCGATCTTCCAGGTCACGGTCGCCGAAGTCGCGGATGTGCCGGACAACATGGTCGGCATCGTCACCGCCCGGGAGGGCCGGCCGCTCAATGCCGGCGAGATCGCGGGTCCCGTGGTGGCGGGCCACAATTCGTTCCAGGACCCGCAGGCGTTCCTGGATGCCGGCGGCAACAAGGGGCTTCAGGAGCAGGTGCTGCTGGCCGGCCGGTATTTCATCAATCCGATGTTCGCGACCGTGCAGACGGTGCCGATGACGGAGGTACCGATCGCGAATGTCGGGGTCGTGATCGCCTATGTGGGCAAGGAAGGCCACGACGTGACGGGCGATTCGTTCAAGCACGGCAACCTGGTGAGCAAGGGGGAAAAGGGGGTCTGGAACGATCCTCTGGACCCGGGCAAGTACCCGATCAATCCCTACACGCACAAGGTATCGGTGGTGCCCACGGCCAATGTCGTGCTGAACTGGGCCACGGGCAAGAGCGAGGCCCACCAGCTCGACAAGAACCTCTCGACGATCACGGTCCGTTCGGCCGACGGCTTCACCTTCAATCTGGATGTTTCGCAGATCATCCACATACCGAGGAACGACGCACCGAAGGTGATCGCCCGCTTCGGCGGCATGACGGAGCTGGTGACGCAGGTCCTCGAGCCGACCATCGGCAACTACTTCCGGAATGCGGCGCAGAACTCGGATGTGATCGACTTCCTGAAGAAGCGCACGGCGCGCCAGGACGAAGCCCGGGCGGCGATTTCGGCGGCGCTCACGGAATACAACGTGGGCGCGGTGGATACCCTGATCGGCGACATCGTGCCTCCGGAACAGCTGATGAAGACGCTCACCGACCGCAAGATCGCCGAGCAGGAGCAGGTCACCTACGAGACCCAGCGTCAGGCCCAGGTGATCCGGCAGGGCTTCGAGCAGGCAACGGCCATGGCCGCGACCCAGGCCCAGGTGGTCAATGCCGAGCGTACGGTATCGATCGCGGAATTCAACGCCAAGGCGGTCGTGAAGGCCGCCGAGGGCGAAGCGCAATCCAAGACCATCAATGCCACGGCCGATGCCACGGTGCTGCGTACGGTCGGCGAGGCCACGGCCGCGAAGACGCTGGCCGTAGGCACGGCCGACGCGGAAGTCATCAAGCTCAAGGTGGCCTCGATGGATCAGGGGAATTACGCCGCCGTGCAGATCGCGCAGGCCCTCGCGTCCTCCGGAAACAAGCTCGTTCCGGACATCGTGGCCGGTGGGGCGGACAGCAGCGGGGGGATCGTCAGTGTGCTGATCGCCCGCATGCTCGGTGAGTCCCTGGCGCAAAAAGCGAAGTGAAGGCCCCCGGGCTGGATATCCTGTTCACACCGTTCAGGGTCGGCACCCTGAACCTGCGAAATCGCTTCGTGATGCCGGGCATGCAGCGCGGGTTCATCAGCGACGGCGCGCCGACGCCGAAGATGGTGGAGTACCTGCGCCGGTGCGCGGCGGGCGGGGTCGGGCTCATCATCAGCGAGTCGACATCCCCCGATCACCCTTCGGCGTACTGGCAGCCCATCATGGGGCGGCTCGAAGCCGGGACGCTTGCCGCATGGCGCCCGGTCGTCGAGGCCGTGCACGGGCAGGGCGCGGGATTCCTGCTGCAGCTGTGGCATCCGGGTGCCATGCGCAAGGTCGCCGCCGGCCATCCTCTGGCGAGCCATCCGGCGTGGAGCCCCTCCGGAGTGATCCAGGCCGGACGGCCACATGGTCAGGCGATGACACGGCAGGATCTTCAGGACCTGAAGCACGCGTACGTGCGGGCCGCGGAGCAGGCCGGGCTGCTCGGCGCCGATGGCGTGGAGGTGCACGCGGCGCATGGCTATCTCCTGGACCAGTTCCTGTGGGCGCAGACGAACCAGCGCGACGACGAGTACGGCGGTGGGTCCCTGGCCGAGCGCGCCCGGTATCCGGCCGAGATCGTCGCTGCGATCCGGGCGGCCGTCGGACCGCAGTTCGTGATTTCCTTCCGGTTCTCGCAGTTCAAGGAAGTCGACTACGGGGCGGCCGTGGCCGACAGTCCCGAGGATCTGCGCAGCATGCTGGAGCTGCTGCGGGCGGCCGGTGTGGATCTGTTCAATGTCTCCTCGCGGCGCTTCCACAAGGCGGAGTGGCCGGACAGTGTCCACCCGCAGTTCACGATCGCCGAGTGGGTCAAGTCCATGACGGACGCGGCCGTCATGACCTGCGGCAGCGTGGGACTGAACGTGGAGATGTTCGCCAACCTGTTCGATGACGAGGAGCCCTCGGAACTGACCCTCGAGCGGGATCTGCGCTTCCTGGCCGATCGGGTCCGTCGCGGGAGCCTCGACCTGGTCGGCGTCGGCCGCATGCACATCGCCAACAACGACTTCGTGAACAAGGTGCGCGAGGGCCGCTATGGGGAACTGGAGCTGTTCAACAAGGCGACTCACCTCATGGAGGCCATGGCCGCGGTCGAGCCCGGATTCGTGGAAGAATCACGCAAGAACGATGCGGTCGATTAGAAGCGTTCCAATGCCTGGCTGGAGGACGGATCAGTGATCAAGGTTGTCGTGGCTGTGATAATCGCAGGGATCGTCGGCCTCGCCGGATTCACCTGGCTCACGCTGCACTGGTCCTATTCCGAAGGCGAACGGGCCGGCTACGTGCAGAAGCTCTCGAAGAAGGGGTGGGTGTGCAAGACCTGGGAAGGCGAAATGGCGATGGTCACGATGCCGGGAACGGTGTCCGAGAAGTTCTATTTCACCGTACCGGACGAGGCCTTGGCGGCCCAGCTGAACGCCAGCGTCGGCAAGCGCATGGCGTTGCACTACGAGCAGCATCGATGGATCCCGAATTCGTGCTTCGGCGAGACCGAGTACTTCGTGACCGGGATGCGCGTCACGGAGTGAGGCCGGGGACACCCGGCGCTGCCTGCGTTACGATAGCGCAAACACGTCCTGCCGGAAGTCCTCCGGTCAAGGGGGGGCAATGAATCTGCGACTTCTTTCGGCCTGCAGCGGCGCGGTACTGGTCATCGCCATCGCCGGCCTCGCCACGGCCCAGCAATCCGCACCGGGCGCTGCGGCACCATCCCCGGGAGCGAGCGTGAACCCGGTGCTGACCGGCCAACCCGAGCCGCCGCCGGCGACCCTCACTCCCCAGCAGCGCGGCGACCCCGAGGTCTTTCCGCCCGGGGTGCTGTTTCGCCGGCGCGAGCCGCCGAAGCCGGTGTCCGAGCCGCCGCCGCCGGGGGTGCAGCCTCTGCCCGTGGACATGTTCACGAGCAAGAATTTCTACAAGGACCAGGCCTACTGGAGCGACCCGCGCTACTACCGCTGCAACACGCCGCGCCAGATGGTCGAAGCCATGTGGGAACGCGGCCGCATGGGCGCGAATCCCCCGGCCTCGGCATCCTGGGGAGACTGCCGGATCGACTTCCCGCGCGAGCGCATCGTCAGCCCCTATCCCTACAAGACGGCGAAGGAACATTACGAGGCGCTGCTGGCCCAGGCCAGGGCGCACGGCGGCCCGACCGTCTACACGAAGGCGACGACGCCGGACTGGGATGGTTTCTACATCCGCGATCCCAACGGCACGGACTCCCCGGGGTTCACGGGAGCGGATCGCCAGGCCGGCGGGCCGGGGCGCGGCGAGCGCTGGCAATGGGGCGGGATCGAGCAGGCTCCGACGATACTTTCACTGCTCACCCCCGAATACCAGAAGCGCTATGTCCAGATGCTCTATCACGAGACGGTGAACAACTCGAAGCAGTGGAATGCCTCGTTCTGCCTGCCCGAGGGCTTCCTGCGCTGGTGGGCCAATGCCTCGCGCGGCGCGAACTTCGAGCTCACGATCACGCCGACCCGGGTCGAGTTCCTTTCCGGGATCGCCGCCAACTTCCTGCGCGAAGTGCTGATCGGCCGCGAGCACGTCCAGAAAGTCCCGCAATGGTATGGCGAGACGGTCGGATTCTGGGACGGGGAGACCCTCGTGGCCTGGACGGCGAATGTCCAGGGCTGGTCGCAGCACACCCTGTTCGACTACTCGAATCGCCTGGAGAGCGTGGAGACTTTCAAGCCGATCTATGGTCCGGACCACAAGCTGATCGGTCTGGATCACGAGGCGGTCTGGTACGACCCGGAGGCCTTCGTGCAGCCGCTGCGGGCGAGGGACCGCTTCGTGCAAAGGGCTCCCTCGGGTGACCCGACGGCACGATACACGTTCATCGAGTGCCTCTCGAACATCAAGAACGTCAACGGCCGGCCGCAGCAGCTGAGCAAGTCGGACCCGAACTTCATCGACTACTACGGCCGGCCCTGGGCCCAGAACTGGGAGAAGTGGTTCGAACAGGGTTGGGACAAGCCCGCCGATGCCGCCGTTCCGAAGGATGTTCTGGACGCTCTCAAATAGCGCGGCATTCCAGCTCGGTTGACGCCAGTAAGGAAATTCCATACAGTAAGGAATATCCTTACCAGCGAGACCGGCATGATTACGAGCAAGCTGACCAGCAAGGCGCAGACGACCATTCCACAATCCATCCGCGCGGCCTTGAAACTCAAGGAAGGGGACGAACTCGTCTATGAGATCCGGGGAGAGCAAGTGATCCTCACAAAGTCGCGCCAACTCCCGGAGCGCGATGATCCGTTCCGCACGTTCGGCGAGTGGAGCTCGGCCGCGGACCGCAAGGCTTATGGCGGCCTTTAGCCAAGGGGACGTCGTCAAGGTTCCATTTCCGTACACCGATCGGGCGACCCGGCAGGCGCGTCCGGCACTGGTCGTTTCGGTTCCTGCTCTGCAGGACGCTCACGGTTTGCTCTGGCTGGTCATGATCACCAGCGCGGAAAACCGTGGCTGGCCGGATGATGTTCCGATCACGGCACTCTCCCGCGCCGGCCTGCCTGCGCCTTCGGTGATTCGCCCAGCGAAAATCGCCACAATCGAGGCATCCGATGCGACGAAGCTCGGGACAATTTCGGCCGCATTGATCAAGCAGGTTCTGGAACGGGTCGGTCATACGATTGGTGGCGCTGGCTGAACGGCGCCGCGTCCGGGCGGCCTTGGGGAGAATTCCGATCCATGTACGTCCGAATCGGAGGCATAGAGCAATGGATCCAGTTCGGCACGGCGGGGCCCGACCGCCCGATCCTGCTATTCCTGCACGGTGGTCCCGGCGGCACCACGGTGTCGGCAGCTGAGGCCTGGAGGCCCTGGGAGGAGCATTTCCGGGTCGTTCACTGGGATCAGCGCGGCGCCGGACGCACCTTCGCACGCAATGGCGAAGAGGGCTGCGGTGCGCTCTCGCTGGATCGCATCGTCCGGGACGCACTGGAAGTCGTCGAGTTCCTCCAGGCCGAGTGGAATCGGAGGACGCTGCTCCTCGTCGGGCACTCGTGGGGCTCTGCTGTCGGGGTGCATATGCTGAAGCGCCGCCCGGAGTGCTTCGCGGCATTCGTCGGAACGGGACAGCTCGTCAATGGCCGGGAGAACGAACTGCAGGTCTATCGACGCCACATCGCGCGCGCCACCGAACTTGGCGCCCGCGACATCCTGCAGCTTCTCGAAGAACTCGGTCCGCCGCCGCATTCGGACTGGGGCCGGCTCAGGCAGGTCCAGGAGTGGGCTGATCGGACCGTGGGGGGTGACGGCGATCCGGTCGAGCCCCGGCCGCGGCCTCATTCTCCGGATTTCAAGCCGGACGAGGTGCCGACGCTGCTCAAGGGCCTGCAGTTCTCCCGAACCCGGCTCCTGCAGGAGATACGCGCGATCGATCTGCCCGCCCTCGGCCTCGCATTCAGCCAGCCGATGTTCTTCTTTCACGGGACTCACGACCCTTACACGCCGATGGAGCTCGCCGAGCGCTACTGCGCAAGCATCACGGCGCCGAAGAAGGAATTCGTACGATTCGAGGGCTGTCATCACTTCATTGCCATGAATCGGCCCGCGGATTTCCTGCGGGAGCTGCTCACGCGCGTGCGACCCTCGCTGTAGGAGCCGGGCACCGGACTTCCCCGAATTCCCCTATTTCTGCGCCTCTACGTAGACACTCTCGTTCGCCTTGTCGTGGTCGTCCTTGATCAGGCGAGAGTCGGTTCCTGCCTGATACGCGACGGGCCGGACGTTCGAGAAACCCACGTCCGACAGCACACGAACCAGCAGTTCCGCATCCCAGGTGGAACGATGGAAGTGCATCTGCGTGGCGAAGGATATGGCAAGCGCCTGAAACGGAAGCGCTGGGGCGCCGGGCGAAATCGGATGTGAGCCGTCATGCAATACGAATCGCCTTATGTCCGGCACGCTCACTCTCAGCCATGCGCCGGGTTTCAGTGTACGGAAGCATTCACGCAGTACGTTCGCGGCTTCGGAGTAACTGAGGTGCTCGATGACATGTTCGGTGAAGATTCCATCCCAGTAGTCGTCGGGACACCTCCATGCGCGAGTGATGTCGAGAGTCCAATTGGGACGGAACGTCGACTCACGCAATCGTCGCTTTGGAGCGTAATCGTCGGCGTTGACCCACCCGGGAAA
>DATJPN010000138.1:0-13640 GCA_035506335.1 Steroidobacteraceae bacterium
CCTGATGGCAGCCTTGCCGGACAACGACGGCAGCAGCAGCGCGAGATCCTCGAGGGTCACGCGGGCCTTCGCGGCCACGCTCCAGGGCTCATCCGGGCGGGTCGGCGCCGCGAGTCGGCCGGACACAGCAAGGCCGAGGGCCTTGCTGGCGGCCGCCGATGGCGAGAATGTCAGCTCGTGTTCCTGGTAGCTGGCCCGGATATCCGCACTCTGCGGACCGCGCAGCCAGGGCTGCAGCCCGATGAGGCCGCTGTCCAGGTTTCCCGCCGCGGTCACCCGCATCTGTACCCGCTCGCCCGTCAGCTGCGCCCGGGCCGCCAGGTGCAGCGGCCCGCGCAATTGCCCCGGGAGGGCCTGCAACAGTACGGCCACGTCGCGTGTGTCGAACGCGGCATCCACGAACCGCTCACCGGCGGCCTGACCGGTGGCGCGCACCGTGAACACCGGATGCGACGCGTGCAGGGAGAAGGGTCGCGATGGCGAAGCGAAATCGATGCCGCCCGCAAGGTCGAGCGGCGCGACCTCGAACAGGCCCGTGGGCAGTCCGGGTGCGGCGAGTCCGGAGACTTTTCCCTGGACGCGCAGGTCACCGCCGTGGGCCTGAAGCGCGGCGTCGAGGCTCGCGATCCGCAGCGCATGGGGTGCCGCGAGGTCGAGGACCTGCAGTTCGCCGGTCGCGAGGGCCGTGGCCGGCGTCCCGCGCCAGGTGCCGCGCAGATGCAGGCGGCGCCACGAGAGGTCCGCGCGGGGGGCCATCGCGCCCGCATCGGCCGCGTAGTCGAGATCGGCGGACCCCTGCCGCAGATCCACGGCACCGGTCACATCGGCATGCAGCGCGCCGACATCGGCGTGCACGGCGAGCCGTTCGGC
This sequence comes from Steroidobacteraceae bacterium, assembly GCA_035506335.1. Classification (GTDB taxonomy): domain Bacteria; phylum Pseudomonadota; class Gammaproteobacteria; order Steroidobacterales; family Steroidobacteraceae; genus DAIDKA01. The sequence goes on from DATJPN010000138.1 coordinate 871, forward strand.
CTGCCGCAATCCGCCGAGGTCACCCGCGACCTGCACCGCGCCGACGTCGGGGACACCGAGCAGGCCCGCGAGCGGTCCATGCAGGGGTTCGCGCAGGCGAAAGGCGCCGTCCATCCGCGCCTTGTCGAACGCCAGCTGCAGTGAGTAGGTGCCCTCACCGTCCAGCCGCGTCGCCGCGACAGCCAGTTGCATGTCCTCGAGCGTGCGCAGATGCGCGCTGGCGTGCAGGTTCAGGGTCGCGGCCGTGACCGCGAGGGCCGCGCTGAGATTGACGGTATCGCCCGTCAGTTCGCGAACGTCTATGTCGGGAATGCGGCGTGGTCCGGCGTCCCGCGACCCGAAGACCGGTGCACGCAACCAGTCGATGCGCCGCGCGTGGACCGTCTCCAGCGCGACATGCCGTTGCAGCAGGGCCCAGGGGTGCCAGTGCAGGTCGATGTCGGCGGCCGTCAGCCACACGCCGTGCGTGTCGGACAGCTGCAGGGTGCGCAGGGTCAGATGATCGGGCAGATCGCCGCCCAGACCCTGCAGGCGCACCTGGCTCGCCGTCAGATAGGCGACCAGCGATTCGATGCGCTGGCGGCCCCCTGCCGTGTTGCCCAGTGTCGCGATCACGGCGAGCAGCAACCCGCACAGCAGCACCGGCACGGCGGCAGCGATCAGCGTGATGCGCAACCAGCGGGTCTTCATCAGAAGGATTGCCCCAGGCCTATGTAGACTTCGAAGCGGTCGGCATTCGCCGAGCGTTCCAGGGGCAGCGCGAAGTCCACGCGCAGCGGTCCGATGGGCGTGTAGAAGCGCGCTCCGGCGCCCGCGCCGAACTGGTACTGGCCGCTGAAAGGCTGCGCCGTCTGCGCCACGCGTCCGCCATCGGCGAAGACCGCAAAGCCATAACTGCGCCCGACCCGTTGCCGCAGTTCGACGCTGCCCGCATCGATGGCCGTGCCGCCCACCGGCGTGCCGTCGGCAAACTGCTGCCCCACGGACTGGAAGCGGTAGCCACGAATCGTGCCGCTGCCGCCGGCGTAGAAGCGCTGGTCGGGTGGCAGGTCGATGTACCGGGCGCCCTGCGCGTAGCCGGACAGCCCGCGCATCGCCACGACGGTTCGTCCCGGCGCGCTCCCGATGAGGTCGTGCAGGTCCAGGTAGGCCGAGGCGCGCAGCTGCGTGATGATGTAGGTGGCATTCGGGGGTCCCAGCGACAGCGTCGGGGAGACGGTCAGGGCCGCACGAAACCCGTGCGTGGGATCCACCAGCGGCGAGACCAGGTCGGTGGAGTCATAGCGCAGCGACAGCGGCAGCGCGAACAGCGTGTAATAGAAAGTGTCACGTCCCAGGAACGGCAGTTCCTGAGGCTGGTGAATGGTTTCCTGGGTGGTCGTGAAGCCGACACTCGCGCTCCAGAACCGGGAAAGGGTGCGCGTCAGGGTCACGCCGGTGGTCTCGGCGGTCTGATCGTAGGCCAGCAGCGACTGCTTGATGGCATCCAGCGATATCTGCAGGGTCTGCTGCGCCTGCAGGAATTGCGGCACGACCAGCCGCGCGCCCGTGTCATAGCCCAGGCCATTGGTGGCGCTGCCGCTCAGGTTGATGATCGAGGCCGACAGATTCAGCTGGTCGCCGTTCCCGAACACGTTGCGGTCCGACCAGGTCACCCCGCCGCTGCCGCCGAGGTCCGTGGACCAGGCGGCCGAGAGGCTCACGGCGTGGCGCTTGCGTTCGGTCACGCTGAATGTCACGGGCACCGAACCATCACTGTCCGCGACCGTCGCCACCCGGACATCCACGGTGCCGAACACGCCCATGTCGAGGAGGCTGCGCCGCGCGCGATCCAGCGCCTGGGCGCTGTACGGGTCTCCGGTGTGCAGTTTCAGCCGCGCGAGCACGGCCGGGAGGCGCGTGTGCTGCAGACCGGTGACGCGGATCGCCCCGATGCGCGCGACGCGGCCCGTGTCCACCTGGAAGCTGACATCCAGCTCGCGTGCATCCGGGCGCTCATAGGCCACGGGTGTCCCCACCTTCGCGAAGGCGAACCCTGCGTTCTGCAGCGCCGTCAGCAGGTGGGCGCCGGCGGCGAGGACATCGGCGGCGATGGCTGCCTGCCCCGCGCGCAATTCGAACTGCGAACGCAGGGACTGCGGCAGGTCCCCCTCGAAGCGGATGCTTCCGATGTGATAGAGCGGCCCGGGAATGTAGGAGACGACCACGCTCACGGCCTTGCCGGCCGGCAAAGCCGCCAGCCGGTCCGCAAGATCGGCGTTGACCAGCGCCTCACCGTCGATGGTCGCGGTCACGGCGCTTTGATAGTACCCGTAGCTTTCCAGCACGACCTTCAGTCGCACCGTATCGCCGCGGGCGCGCAGGATCAGACCCAGTGGACCCACGGGCGCGGCAGTGCGCAACGTCACCAGATCCGAACTGGCAATGAGCGTGTCGGCCACCTCACCCTGCGCCGCGCCCTCGAGCCGCACCTTGTAGGTGAGCGGATCGGCACCCCGGACCGCACCTGCGGCGCCCAGCGCCAAGGTGAGCCATGCGCCAGCGACCACCGCGCGACGCATCACGGGTGTCAGGTGCCGCTCAGGCGAGCGCCTTGACCGCCGCCTGGATGCCCGCCGAATCGAGCCCCTGGTAACCCATCTGCTGCCACAGCCCGCCGGAGCCTTCGCGATGTACACCCAGATGGTTGTAGCGCCCCTTGAAGCCGGCCTGCAACAGCTGGCTGCCGAAGCGGCTGCCGAGGCCCGTCTTCACGTTCCAGCCTTCGGCGACCAGGACGAAGGGCGCAGCCGCCAGACGTGCGAGCATCGCGCGGTCCACGATATTGAGCGTCGCCTTGTTGACCAGCCCCACCCGGATGCCCTGGCCCTGCAGGGTGATCACGGCATCGAGCGCCCGGTAGACGGTCTCGCCCGTGGCCACGATGAAACCGCCCCCGGCCGGCGCCTCCCGCACGAGGGTGTCGGCCTCCGGATCGAAGGGCTTGCCCGCGTACAGCGGCTTGCCGTCGGCATCGAGGATGTCGGGCACGGCCGAACGGGTGCTGAACACGAAGCGCAGCCCCGGGTCGTTGAAGATGCGTTTCACGCAAGCCGCGAACTGGTGCTGGTCGGCCGGAAAGTACAGTCGCGTGGTGTCCGAACCGTGCCGCGGGTCGACCCCGCCGTCGGCCAGCATGCTGTTGATGCCGAAGTGGCAGGTGTTGTCCGCCATGTCGTCCACGCCGCTGTGGCTGAAGTGCGCCAGAACATTCGAAAAGTTCAGCCGCGCCATGGTGATTTCGCTCAGGCACATCTCCAGGAACGCGCTGAAGGTGGCGAACACGCCCTGCTTGCCCGGCGCCGCGCCGAAGCCGGCCGCCGCGGAGAAGTTGCCACGCTCCATGATGCCGCCGCGCACGAACACTTCCGGATGCTGCTTGCGGACATGATGCAGGCCGCAGGAGCCCTCCAGATCGTTGTCGAAGACGCGCACCGAGGACAGGCGCTGCTCGGGAGTCATGCCATCGAGGATGCCGTTGATGATCCTGCCGAAGTCATCGCGGTTCTTGCCCACGCCGCTCGAACCCTTGAAGGTCAGGGGCGAGCTGTCCGGAACGGCCGCCCTGATCAGCGCGATGGCCTCTTCATACCCGCCGCGCTGCCGCAGGTAATTGATGGCCACATCGGCCTTCACCACGTCGTGGGCATGCGGGCTGCCCTCCACGCCGGCAAGCCCCACGGCCATCGTGCGCTTGATGACCAGGGCGTGCGGCCGTGCGTCGCTGAAGGCCCGGCACAGATCCACGTACAGGGCATCCAGGTCCTCGCCCATGGTGGTCTCGGTGGTCATTCCGTAGCCATTGAGCGTGCGCGACAGGTCGTACCCGGGCAGGTACTCCTGCGGGTGCCCGGCGATCGTGACGTTGTTGTCGTCGACCAGGACCTTGATGTTCAGCTGCTGCGCCACCGCCAGGCGCGCGGCTTCCGCATCGTTGCCTTCCATCTGGCTGCCGTCCGAGCCGAGCATCACCACGGCCTTGCCCGGGTTGGCCATCGCCACGCCATTGCAGAACGCCCACATATGCCCGAGGCGGCCGGAACTGAATTCCACGCCGGGGGTGACCGACTTCTCCGAATGCCCCGGGAGACCCGAGTCGTACTCCCGGTAGTGCAGCAGGCGCTCCGCCGGCATGTGGCCGTCGAGCACGGACAGCAGGTACTGGGTAGCAACGCGATGCCCGGCTTCATCGTAGAACACGGGCACGATCGGCGCGCCCTGGGCGATGAAGGCACGCACGATCATGACCTCCGGCACGGTGTCGTACGCGCCGCCGGTGTGGCCGGAGAGCCCGCGGGCGCCGGCCAGCGCCGTGAAAAACACGATGGTGTCACGCGCCAGCTGTAGGTTGTGGCGCAAGGCGTCGCGCTGTTCGTCGCTCAGGGTCGCCTGCGCGGGATCGAGTTTCAGGGGCAGCAGTTTGCCGAGATCGATGGGAAATTTTTCGGTAGTCATGGGAAGCAAGCATACCCCAAGGGGGAAGCGCGTTTGCGTCGACACGATTATGCTAGCGGTGGCGCCCGGCGGGCGCCGCCGCGCACGGCAATGGAGAACATGATGAAGGCCATGAAACTTGGATCGAGCGGCGGGTTGGACCGTCTGAAGCTGGTCGATCTGCCCGATCCCCCGGCGCCGGGTACTGGTGAAATCCAGGTCCGCGTGCACGGCAGTTCGCTGAATTTTCACGACTATGCGGTGGTGCGCTTCGATGCGCCCTACACGGTGGACCGGATTCCGATGGCCGACGGCGCCGGCGTGGTCGAAGCGGTCGGTCCGGGCGTGACCGAATTCGCCCCCGGCGACGCCGTGGTCTCGGTCTTCTTCCCGCAGTGGCCGGCCGGCCAGCCCGTCAACGGGGATTTCACGACGGTGCCCGGCGACGGCGTGGACGGCTATGCGCGCGAACGCGTCGTGCGACCGGCGCACTGGTTCACGAAGGCGCCGCGGGGCTGGTCGGCGGCGCAGAGCGCGACCTTGACGACGGCCGGGGTGACCGCTTGGCGGGCACTGGTCGGCGACGGCGGCCTGAAGGCCGGGGACACGGTGCTGGTGCTCGGCACCGGCGGAGTGGCCATTTTCGGACTGCAGCTGGCGAAGGCCATGGGCGCATCGGTCATTCTCACCTCTTCCTCCGATGAGAAGCTCGCGCGCGCCCGTGCGCTCGGCGCCGACCACACGCTGAACTATCGCAGCACTCCCGAGTGGGGGGCCGAGGTCGCGAAACTCACCGCCGGCCGCGGCGTCGATCACGTACTGGAACTGGGCGGCCCGGGCACGCTCCCCCAGTCCATCGCGGCCTGCCGCATCGGCGGCCATATTTCACTGATCGGCGTGCTGACCGGATTCGCGGGCCAGGTGCCGACGGCTGCGATGATGCGTCGCCAGATCAGGCTGCAGGGCCTGATCGTGGGCAGCCGCGAGCAGCAGCAGGAGATGGTGAGCGCCATGAACACCACCGGCATCCGTCCGGTGATCGACCGGTGCTTTGCGCTCGCCGACCTCGCGGAAGCCTTCCGCTACGAGGAATCGAACCGTCACTTCGGCAAGATCTGCCTGGAGTTCTGAAGCACAACCGCGGTGCCGGGCGGCATCACATGGCGCGGCCACAGCAGCCATACATCGGCCTGGGCGCGCAGCGTACCGGCGAGGCTCGCCGCGGCGTCCCCGACTCCGCAGAACAGATCGGCGCGCGGCGCACCGGCGATGGCCCCGCCGGTGTCCTGCGCGATCACGAGCCGCCGCAGATTCGCCGCGCCGGCCGCGAGGTACACGGGCGAACCCAGCGGTATGTAGGCCGGATCGACCGCGATCGAGCGGCCCGCGGTCAGGGCGATGCCCTGGGCACCGCGGGGACCCAGCGCCGGATCGCCGAGCGGCAGCTCCTGGAAGAACACCACGCTCGGATTGGCGTCGAGCACTTCACGCAATCGCCCCGGATGCGCATCGAGCCACGCCCTGATGCCCGGCACGTCCGCCTGCTCGAGCGTCAGTTCCCCACGGCTCACGAGGTAGCGGCCGATCGAGCGGTAGGGGTATCCGTTCTGGTCGGCGAACCCCAGGCGGATCACCGTCCCGTCCTGCAACCTGACGCGGCCGGAGCCCTGGACCTCGAGCAGGAAGGCATCGAGCGCATTGTCGACCCAGACGATCTCGCGCCCCTTCAGGGCCGGGGCATCGGGCAGCTGCTCGCGCGAAAAGTACGGGACGACGGTCTTGCCCGCGAGCCGCCCGCGCACACGCTTGCCCTTGAGCTCCGGGACGACCGCGGCCAGGTCCACCGTGAGCAGGTCATCCGGCGGGGCGTATAACGGTGTATCGAATCCGGGCAGATGCGATCGCGAACCGCGCAGCTGCGGCTCGAAGTAGCCCGTCAGCAGGCCCGTCCGGGCCCCGGGGTGACTGCGGATCACCCGCAGCGGCACGAGTTTCGCGGCGAGGAACGCGCGGATCGCCTCATCCGAGGCCGGCGACAGCGCTGCCGCGGCCGTGCAGACCTCATCCCATTCCGGCCTGCTTCTCACCCGGCAGCTCGACAGCAGCGCCGGCCACGCCTCGCCCACCGCGTCCTGCCGCCACCCGGGAAGCTCGCTCCAGCGGCCCGCGACATACTCGACGCGGGGCGCAACGCGGCAGCCCGCAAGCAGCAGCAGCACCGCCGCGAGCACGGCGGCCGTGCAGCGCCCGGTCACGGATGCCTGGCCAGATACTGCGCGAACGAAGGCTTGGTCGAGGCGAGGATCTGCAGCGTCTCGCGCCGGTCCTCATCGCTCATGAAAGCGTACAGCTGCGAGTGGTCGCGGCCCCGCAAGACGGCCGCGAACCTGCCGAAGAGGTAGTCCTGTGCGTACGGCGGCAGGGCATCGAAGGAAGCCGAGTAGACCAGGAAGCTCAACGGATGGCGGAACAGCCGCGTGTGCAGGTCGAGCTCGCGCAGTGAATGCCCGTTCGCGTCCCGGGGGCCCTGCTGCTGGAACCAGGCATCGAACCCGGAATTGCCGCTGATGGCATCGACGTACGGCACGGCGTCCCCGAACATCATGGCCTTCGCCAGATCGTCGAGATATTCGCGCAACGCGTCCCGGACCTTGGGCCTGAATGCGCCGGACCTGCCGCCGACCCGGGCGAGCGCGTTGCGGACTTCGAAATTCACCCTCGTGAGCAGGTTCTGCACCGTGACCTGGTGCTGCAGCACCAGCAGGGCCACGACATCGCTCTTGTCGCTCAGGTACGGCGTCGTATCGAACAGATCCGCGAGCGTGTCGATATTCCCGCGCCGGACGCTGTCGAGCTTCACCAGTTCCTGCACGTCCCGCACGAGAATGTTGCCGACGTGAACCTGCCGGCCGGTGTGGCCGGTGACGTACCAGCCGCCCCAGCGCGACTCCAGGGGCGTCTCGTCGGTGGTGAGAATCGAATCCTCATGGGTGATCTGGTCACCCCGGATATTGACGTAGGAGGAGGACAGCAGGAACCGCGGCACGCCGCCGCCCGACATCTCATAGGTATCGTGACAGGCGAGGCAGGTCAGCGTCTCGCGCTGCACCGCGGGGACGGCGCCCGCGGCGGGGCGGTTGGGCAGGACATAGAACACCTGCCCCATTTCCGCGTCCATCGTGCCGAGCTCCAGGTTCGCCGAACCCTGGACATAGCCCACGTAGGTATCCGCATCGAAATACAGCGCCCGCGGCGTGGCGGCGCTGATCAGTCCTTTCTGCAGGCTGGTCTTCGAATACACCAGCACCTGGGAGCTGCGGTCGATGCCCAGTGCGGCCAGCAGTGAATCCAGGTACCCGCGCGGCGCGCTGTAGGTCAGCGTGAGGTCGCCCGCGGTCAGCCGCTGTTGCAGGCGTGCGATGGCGTTGTGAGTCGGCGTGCGCTCATAGTGCATCACGGGGTATTCGGTGTCGTAGGGCAGCCGCGTCGGGGTCGGTGCCAGAAACGGGTTCGGCGCGGCTGCGTCCGCGTCCGCGGCATCCTGTGCCGGAGCCCCGGTCGTGGCCATCGCGAGTCCCAGGACCCAACCCGTCATGAGCAGCCGGTTCATCATCCTCACTCCTGCGCCACCGCTTCGAGCTGCCTGCGGAACAGCCGCGCGGCCACGTAACACCCGATGATCATGCCGAGCCCGAAGGCCGGCAGTACCGCATAGGGCAGCCGCAATGGCTCCCCGAGCCACAGGGCCCGACCGGCGACACCGAGGCCCGCGGCGCCGAACACGAAGCCGACCATGTGGAAGAACTGCAGCGGATCGCGCAGGGTGAGCGGATTGCGCCGCCACGATGGAAAATGCCACGCTGGCCTGTTGCGCGGATTCAGCCGCTGCGCCCAGGCCACGACGGGCACGGCAATGACCCCGTAGGCCAGCATCCCGGCCAGCAGCGCGGCGCTCACCGGACGGGCCGGCAGCCAGTTGTCCCCGCTCAAAGCACCCTGCGCCGCCGCCAGCGCCAGCACGGCCAGTCGCACGATCAGCCACTTGTTCATGGAGCCCAAGGATAGTCGACCCCTCATGGTTTGTGCGATGGCGTCCGGGTATCCTTGCCGCCAACTCGTCATTGAGCACCCTATAGGGGTTTCCCATGTCGTTCCTGCTGAAACTGCGTGTCACGGCCCTGTTACTGGTCGGTTCGGGCCTGGCGCTGAACGGCCAGGCCCAGACCCTGACCGCGAACTCCGGCGCCCCACCCACGGTCACGCGCGCGACTCTCGCCAACGGGCTGCGGGTCGTCATCGTGCGCAACACCCTCGCGCCGGTCGTCGCGACCTCGGTCAACTACATGGTCGGATCACAGGAGACGCCGGCCGGATTTCCCGGCACGGCCCACGCCCAGGAACACATGATGTTCCGCGGCAGCCCGGGCCTCACTGCCGACCAGCTCGCCAACATCGGCAGCATCATGGGCGGGGATTTCAACGCCAATACCCGCGAGAGTCTCACCCAGTACCTGTACACGGTGCCGTCGGAGGATCTGGACGTGGCGCTGCACATCGAGGCGCTGCGGATGGCGGGGGTGACGGACGCCCAGTCGGAATGGGACCATGAGCGCGGCGCCATCGAGCAGGAGGTGGCGCAGGATCTGTCGAACCCGGCCTACGTGCTGTATGCCAGGCTGCGCAGCATCGCCTTCGCCGGCACGCCGTACGCCTTCGATGCACTGGGCACGCGACCGTCCTTCGAGAAGACCACGGCGGCGATGCTCAAGGACTTTCACGACCAGTGGTACGCACCGAACAATGCGCTGCTGGTGATAGTGGGCAACGTCGACCCCGCAGCCACCCTCACCCAGGTCAAGGCGCTGTTCGGCGCCATTCCCGCGAGGACGCTGCCGGCGCGCAAACCCGTCACTCTGCAACCCCTCAAGGCGACCTCGTTTTCGGTGGACACCGACCGGCCCGAGGGCACGCAGATGATCGCCTTCCGAGTGCCGGGGCTGGACAGTCCCGACACGCCCGCGCTCGAGGTGCTCTCGGATGTGCTGTCGAGCCGCCGCTTCGACCTGTACGGCCTCGTGCCCCAGGGCAAGGCCGTCGCTGCGGACTTCTCCGTGGATCCCCTGCCACACGCCGGCCTCGCCTTCGCGACCGTCTCCTTCCCGGCCGGCGCGGACCACAAGGCGCTGGAACAGCAGGTGCGCGCGATTCTCGCCCGGGTGGCCCGCGAGGGCGTGCCGCCCGAGCTGGTCGCCGCGGCCAAACTGCAGGAGCGCCGCCAGACCGAATTCCAGAAGAACTCCATCGCCGGCCTCGCCTCGGTGTGGGCGGATGCGCTGGCGCTGTACGGACTTCCCTCGCCCGAAGCAGATCTGGCGCGCATCGAGAAGGTCACCGTCGCGGATGTCAACCGGGTCGCGCGCCAGTACCTGAAGCTCGATCAGGCCATCACGGCCGTGATGCTGCCAAAGGGCTCGGGCAAGCCGGTGAGCGGCGGCGGCGGCTTCGGCGGCCAGGAGAACATTTCCCTGGGAGAGGCGAAGCCAACGCCGCTACCGAGCTGGGCGCAGGCGGCCGTGACCCGCCTGAGCGTTCCGGCCGTGACCTCCCATCCGGTGGTCAGCCGGCTGCCCAATGGGCTCACGCTGGTGGTGCAGCCTGAGGACGTGAGCGACACCATCAGCGTATTCGGCCATATCCGCAACCGCGCCGAACTGCAGGAACCTCAAGGACAGGAAGGCATCAGCGGACTGCTGGGTGAGCTGCTGTCCTACGGGTCGGAGCATCTGGACCGGCTCGCCTACCAGCGGGCCCTCGATGCGATCGGCGCCGAGGCGCATGCGGGCACGGAGTTCTCCGCGATGGCGCTCAGCAGCGGCTTCGACCGCGCCGTGGAGCTGCTGGCCGACAACGAGCTGCATCCGGCCCTGCCCGCGCAGGCGCTGGAAATCATGCGGCCGCAGTTCGCCCAGATCGTGGCGGGCCGCAACCGCAGCCCCGGGTACCTGCGGCAGCGCTCGCTGCGCGGCGCGCTGTTTCCGGCGACCGATCCGAGCCTGCGCGAGACCACGCCGGTCAGCATCCAGGGCATCAGCATCGATCAGGTGCGGGCCTTCCATGCCGCGACGTTCCGGCCGGACCTGACCACGATCGTCGTCATCGGCAAGGTCACGCCGGAACAGGCGCGCGCCACCATCGAGAAGTACTTCGGGAGCTGGACGGCCACCGGGCCCAGGCCGCAGATCGATCTGCCGGCGGTGCCGGCCAATGCCAGCGCGACGATCGCGGTGCCCGACGGCACCCGCGTCCAGGACATCGTGGTGCTGGCCGAGAATCTCGCGCTGACCCGCAGTAATCCCGATTACTACGCGATGCAGCTTGGCAGCGCCCTGCTCGGCGGCGGCTTCTATTCCTCGCGGCTGTCCATACACCTCAGGAAAGAGGCGGGCCTGGTCTACTCGGTGGACTCGAACCTGCAGATCGGCCGCACCCGCGGCGTCTACATGATCGACTTCGCGAGCGACCCGCAGAATGTCGCGAAGGCGGCGGCGATGGCCGTGCAGGATGCGAAGAGCCTGCAGGACCAGCCGGCGGGCACCGAGGAACTGCTGCGCACCAAGGCGCTGATGCTGCGCCAGATCCCGCTCTCCGAAGCGAGCATCGGTGAGATCGCCCAGGGCATCATCGGACGCGACGACCTCGGATTGCCGCTGGATGAGCCCACGATCGCCGCCCGTCACTACATCGACCTGACGCCGCAGCAGATCCAGGATGCGTTCCGCAAATGGATCCGGCCCGGTGATTTCGTACGCGTGAGCCTGGGGCCGACACCGCCTTGAACTCACCGGCGGCGCACAGCGACGCGCCGGAGTGCCGGGCCGGGTTGCCGCTGCGCCTGCTCGCGCCGCGCTACTGGCCCACCTGGCTCGCGCTCGGCCTGCTGCGGCTGGTCGAGCTCCTGCCCCATGCCGCACTGCTGTGGGTCGGAAGAATGATCGGCGCGCTGCTGCGGCGCCTGCCCCTGCACTACGCGCAGGTGGCGCGCTGCAATCTGCAGCTGTGCCTGCCGCAGCTGACCCCGGCGCAGCGCGAGCGGCTGCTCGATGAGCACTTCGCAGCCCTCGGCATGGGGCTGTGCGAGTCGGCGCTGACCTGGTGGGGGAGCGATGCGCAGATCGCGCGCCTCGCGCAGGTCACCGGGCTCGAACACCTGCGGCACGCGCTCGACCAGGGTCGCGGGGCGATCCTGCTCACCGCCCATTTCACGACCCTGGAAATCGGCGCCCGGGTGCTCAACATCCAGGTACCGCTCAATGCCATGCACAAGCGCCCGAAGAACGCGCTGCTGGCGCACTTCTTCGAGCGCCATCGCGGACGCCATGCGCTGCGCATCTTCAGCCGCGACAACGTTCGCGGGATGGTGCGGGCGCTGCGCGACAATGAATGCGTCTGGTATGCGCCGGACCAGAGCTACCGGAACAAGGGCGCGCAGATGGTGAACTTCTTCGGCATACCCGCGGCCAGCAACGTGTTCACCTCACGCCTCGCGGCCATGACCGGGGCCGCGGTGCTGTTCGTCGGTCACGAGCGCCTTCCCGGCAACGCCGGCTATCGCGTCAGCATCCACCCCGCCCCGCCCGGCTATCCCGGTGAATCCGCGGCCGCCGACGCCGAGCAGTTCCACCACTTCGTCGAATCCGAAGTGCAGCGCATTCCGGCCCAGTACTGGTGGATCCACCGCCGATTCAAGGGCCTCACGCCCGATTACCCGAACTACTACGGCAGCGCCGCACGCCGCGGCCCGGCGCCTGCGGTCAACGCTCGGCCGCGCTGAGGTGCCGGGCGAGCTGCCCGGCCAGCGACTGCGCATCGGCGCCGAGCCGCCCCGCTGGCCAGCCGATGCCGAGCCCCGTGCCGCCGTCCGGCTTGGGAATGATATGGAAGTGCACGTGCGGCACCTCCTGGTGGGCACCGGTGCCGTTGTTCTGCAGCACGTTGTACTCGCGCACGCCGGTGACCGCGATGACCGCCCGGCACAGCCGCGGCAGGATCCGGCCCAGCGCGGCCGCCGATTCGTCCGAGAGCTGATCGAGAGTCGCCGCGGGTTCCTTCGGAATGAGCAGCGTGTGCCCGCGGCTCAGGGGCGCGATGTCGAGGAACGCGAGCACCCGGGCATCCTCGTACACCCTGTGGCAGGGGACGCCGCCCGCAATGATCTTGCTGAAAATCGTCCCGGGCATTGCCGCACCCCAAGCGGTCAGGGCCGCTGAACGAGCGCCTCGACGGACACGTCCGCGGGC
>DATJPN010000139.1:0-9546 GCA_035506335.1 Steroidobacteraceae bacterium
CGACGATGTACTGCCGACCGTAGACCGCATAGGTCATCGGCACTCCGGACTGGTTGGCCGGCAGCGTCAGCTGACTGATGAGGGCGCCGGTCGCCTTGTCGTAGGCGTAGAACTGGTTGCCGCCGCCGCCGGCGCGATACAGGCCGCTGCCTTCGCCCGCGAACAGCAGGCTCCGGGTCACGAGCAGCCCGACCTGGTCGAAGGATCCGGTGCGTGGCAGCCTGATGCCCGCCAGCGCCGGATTGCCGCTCGCCCAATCCGGCGTCGCGCTGTTCGGAATCATCCACCGATGATCGCCCGAGTTCAGGTCGATCGCCGTGATGCGGCCCCAGGGCGGCTTGATCAGCGGCAGGCCGTTCGGTCCGCCGAGAGATCCGTGCGGGAAGCCTTCCCCATACACCCCGACGTAACGCTCATCGGAGATCTTCGGATCGGCGTGCAGCCCGATGGGACACACCGATGAGATCGAACTCACGTAGAACATGCCGGTCTCGGGGTCCACCGCGGCGCCCTGCCAGTTCGAACCCCCCGACAGGCACGGTCGCAGCAGCGTGCCGAGATTGCCACCCTCCACGACCACCGAGGGCGGCAGGTAGGCCGGGCCGAACCGGTAGTCCTTGACGATCGCCTCGGCCTGGCGCTTGAGGTCGGGCGTGAAATCGATGAGGTCCTCGGTCTTCAGGCCCTGCGGCTCGTACGGCGCGGGCCGTGTCGGAAAGGGCTGGGTGAGCGAGGTCTTCTCGCCGGGCACGTCGGTCTGCGGCACGGGCCGCTCCTCGATCGGCCACACGGGCTTGCCGGTGACCCGGTCGAAGACGAAGATCAGGCCCATCTTCGTGACCTGCACGACCGCCGGGATCTTCCGGCCGCTCACGGTGATGTCGGCGAGCACCGGCGCGGCCGGCAGGTCGTAGTCCCAGATATCGTGGTGGACGATCTGGTAATGCCACAGGCGCCGGCCGGTCCGCGCGTCGATGCACACGAGCGCGTCGGAGAACAGGTTGTCGCCGGTGCGGTGGCCGCCGTAGAAGTCGGCGGTCGGCGCCTCGACCGGCAGGTACACGAGGCCGCGCGCCGCATCGGCGCTGAAGGGCGCCCACACCGCGGTGTTGCCGGTGTAGGCATTGCTGTTCCCGTCCCAGGTGTCCGCGCCGAATTCACCGGGCTGCGGCACCGTGTGAAAGGCCCACAGCTGCCGGCCCGTGCGCGCATCGTAGCCGCGGATCCAGCCCGGCACCGCGACCTTCGACGGGGGCGCGCCGCCGGCGGAGAAGGAGACCCCGGCGATGACCACGTCCCCGACGATCACCGGCGGGGAACTGGACCCCGGCGGGGTCTTCGGCAGCTGCGCGACCCGCGGCAGCCCGTCCTTCAGATCGACGATACCGGCCTTGCCGAAGGCCGCGACCGGCCGGCCCGACAGCGCATCGAGAGCGACCAGCTGGAAACCGGGCGTGATCGTGAAGATGCGGCTGCGCTCGCCGCGGCGCCGGCTGCGCCAGTAGGCGACACCACGACCGGAATTGCGCCGGGGTGCCACCGCGCCGCGCTCGCCCTCATCCAGGCGGTACATCCACAGCGTCTCGCCGCTCGTCGCATCGATGGCCACGACGTCGCGGCGGATGCCGGCCGTCACGTAGAGGATGCCGTCGGCCATGAGCGGCGTCGGGCGGTAGTAGTACTCCGGGACGGGCCCGAAATTGTCGGACTTCCAGCGCCAGGCGATGCGCAGCTTGCCGACATTGTCGCGATTGATCTGATCGAGCGGCGAGTAGCTGCTGCTGCCGAGGTCGTTGCGATTGTTCAGCCACTCGGCCGTCGCCGGGATGCGGGTGGCGCCGGCCACCGGCGGCGGCGCGGGCGGCACCACCCAGCCGTTGGCCTGGCGCACGCGCGTGAGCGCCGCCGTGTAGTCATCGGCACTCAGGGAGCCGGGACTCGTCGGCGGCATGGTCCGGCGCGTGAACTCATCGAGGCCCACGGGCGGGACCGAGCCCCAGTGCTGCTGGAAGGTGCTGCCGATCAGCGCAGGCCCCGTCTCCCCGCCGCGCAGCTGCGGGCCGTGGCAGGCCGCGCAGGTGCGCAGATAGGCATCATCCGCACGCGCCTGCGCGCAGGCCACCACGGCCAGCGCCAGGGATACGAGAATCGTTCGCTGCATGTTCGAGGCTCCCCCTGACGCGGTATTCTGCACCGGGGAAGAGGGGGCGCCTATGGGATTCGGGAACCGGGCATTCGGGCTGCTGGTCATGCTGGCCCTGGCCACCGGCGCGTGCGCCGCGCCGCAGCAGGATGCGGCGCGGACCGGCGAGGCGATCTACCGGCGCGCGTGCGCGATGTGCCACGACCACGCCGAAGCGCTGCGCGCACCCACCCTCGCGACCCTCAAGGCCATGCGTTACCAGCAGGTCTACTATGCCCTGACCGTCGGCAAGATGCGGGCCCAGGGACAGACCCTGACCGGATCGGAGCGCTCCGAACTCATCGACTTCCTCATTGGCCGGGCACGGGTGAGCGATGCCTGGACCGCACCGATGCGCTGCGCTCCGGGACGGCGCAAGGTCGACCTCGGCATGAGCGCGACGGTCGCCGGATTCGGCTACGACCTGCAGAACCACCGGCACCTCACGGCCGCGCAGGCCGGCATCGGCACCGCGGATTTCCGCCACCTCGAACTCGCCTGGGCGCTGGCCTTTCCGCGGGCCACGACCATGCGCGCGCAGGCGGCGGTCGTCGGCTCGACGCTGTTCCTGCCGGTCGCCGACGCCGCGCAGCTGTACGCCATCGACATCGCCGAGCGGCCCTGCCTGAAGTGGATCTACCGGAGCGACGTGCCGCTGCGCACCGGCGTGGGCTACGGCGCGCTGCCCGGATCCGGACGCAAGGTGCTCGTGTTCGCCGATGTCGGCACGCGCATCCACATGGTGGATGCGGCAACCGGCGCGCCGCTGTGGAAGCATGCGGTGCACCTGACCTCGCTGTCGAACACCACCGGCACCCCCGTCCTGCTCGGCGGACGGGTCTACGTGCCGCTCTCGGCCTCCGAGATCAATGTCGGCGCCGATCCGAAGCACCTGTGCTGCACCACCCACGGCGCGGTCATCGCGCTCGATGCCCGGACCGGGGAGGAGATCTGGACGGCGCATACCATGCCGGATGCGAAACCCGTTCGCGACCGGGGCGACGGCCAGATGATGTGGGGGCCCTCGGGGGCCCCGATCTGGACCTCGCCGGCCATCGATGAGCAACGCGGCGTGCTCTACGTGGGCACGGGCGAGGCCACCTCCGCGCCGGCCGCGCCGACAACGGATTCGGTGCTGGCCATCGATCTTGCCAGCGGAGCGATCCGCTGGCGCTTCCAGGCGACGGCGGATGACATCTTCCTGACCGGTTGCCTCGTGAAGCAGGGCCTGAACTGCCCGCACGAAGGACGGCTGCTCGATCATGACTTCGGGGCCTCGATCGTGCTGGCGAGGACTGCGTCCGGACATGACGTGGTGCTGGCCGGGCAGAAGTCCGGGACGCTCTATGCCCTGGACCCGGATGCCCAGGGCAGGCTGCTGTGGCAGCGCAGCTTCGGCGCCGGCTCGATCATCGGGGGCATCCACTGGGGCCTGGCCTTCGACGGCGCGCGCGTGTTCGTACCCATGAACACCTTCCCGGGACCCGACGGCAGGGACCCCGGCGAAGTGGCCGGACTGCACGCCGTCGCGGTCGACACGGGGACCGTGCTGTGGTCCTACTACCCGCAGCCGGACTGCTCGGGCGGCCGGCAGGCCCGCGTGCGCACCTGCGCCACCGTGACCGGCATGACCGGCGCACCGGCCGTCATCGCCGGGGCGGTGGTCGAGGGCAGCGCCGACGGCTTCCTGCGGGCCTTCGATGCGAACACCGGCGAGCTGCTGTTCCAGTTCGATACGACTCAGCCGATCACGACGGCGAACGGCGTGCCCGGCATCGGCGGCGCGCTCGACAACGCATCCATCGTCGCGGCCCGGGGCTACCTGTTCGTGAATTCCGGCTACGGCATCATCGGCGGAGAGACGCCCGGCAATCTGTTCCTGGCCTTTCACGTCAAGGCACATTGATTTTCACGCCTCGCCGGGGCCCGGACCCCGGAGGGACGAAACGGCTATATACGGCTGAATATTGCGGAAATTTCCGCGCACGCCGGACTGGCGTTCACCCCCCCTGCGCACTCATTATTGGGCCCCGGCGCCGGTCGGGTCAGAGAGAAAGACAAGAGGGGGATCGGGGATGAAACGCTCAACGGTAGTCATTGGTGTCGTGGTGGTCGCGGTTGCCGCGATCGTGGCGTGGCTGGCCATCATTCCGGGCCCGATGGCGTTCGCGGGCGGCCAGCGGGTCGCGCTCGCGCAGTACCAGGGCAAACCCACGGGCGTTCCGGCCGACTTCGCGTCGACGGATCCGCTGGCGCGTGGCCGCTACCTCGCGCAGGCCGCCGATTGCGAAGCGTGCCACACGGCCGAAGGGGGCAAGTCCTTTGCCGGCGGACGGCCGTTCCTGACCGCCTTCGGCACGATCTATTCGCCGAACATCACCCCGGATGCGAAGACCGGCATCGGCTCCTGGTCGGATGCGGATTTCCTGCGCGCGGTGCATGAGGGTGTGGACAAGGAGGGCGCGCACCTGTACCCGGCCTTCCCCTATGCCGCCTATTCCTATCTGACCGATGAGGACGTGCTCGCCATCAAGGCCTACATCTTCAGCGTGCCGGCGGTGAGCAATGTCGCGCCGGAGAACACCCTGCGGTTCCCGTTCAACATCCGCGCTCTGATGGCGGTGTGGTCGATGCTCTACAACCCGAACCGGCGCTTCGAGCCGGTGGCCGACCGCCCGGCGGAGTGGAACCGCGGCGCCTACCTGTCCGAGGCGCTCGGGCACTGCGGGGACTGCCACACGCCGCGCACGATGCTGCAGGCGCTGAACAACCACAAGAAATTCGCCGGCGGCATGGCCGAAGGCTGGCGCGCCTTCAACCTCAGCAGCGATACCGCATCCGGCATCGGCAGCTGGAGCGAGGAGGAGATGCAGCACTACCTCTCGACCGGGCACTCGATGAACCGCGGCTCGGCCTTCGGGCCGATGGCGCAGGCCGTGCACCTGAGCCTGCAGAACCTGACTCCCTCGGACGTGCATGCGATCACGGTCTACGTGCGCAGCGTGCCGCCGGTCGCGAGCCCGGATCTGCCGGCGCCGAAGGTCGCGCGCTCCTCCGACTATCCCGACGAGGAGACGGCGCTGGATCCGAAGCTCGCGGCGGGCCGCGCCCTGTACGCCGGAACCTGCAGCGGCTGTCACACCTGGGCCGGGGCCAACGACTACGTGCCCTATGCGACCCTCACGGGAACGCGGGCCGTGAACGATCCGTCGGCCACGAACGTGGCGCTGGCGATCCTGCGCGGCGCGAGTCCCCTGCCGTCCTCGGGCGCGATCGCCACCATGCCCGCGTTCGGCTCCGTCTATACGGATGACCAGATCGCGGAGATTTCGAACTACGTGGTGGCGCGCTTCGGCGCCCAGCCCTCCTCGATCACGGCGGAGGAAGTCGGCAAACTGCGCGCCAATCCGTAACCGGACCCCGGCGCGCCGTGCGCCGGGCCCCGGTCGCCTCAGGCGGCGGTGACGACCTGCGCGTCGAGCGTGTGCGCACCGCGCAGGGAATTGCTGATCAGGCAGCCGTGCGCGGCCCGCTCCAGAAGCCCGCGCGCGGCGGCGGCATCGGTTCCCGGGGCGACCTCGAGGCGGGCGGATGTCGTGAAGCGGGTGAACTGCGACACCCGCTCGACCGACTCGAGCGTGCCCTCGACCCGGCACTCCAGACGAAGCCATTCGAGATGCGCCGCGCGGCTCACCGCGCGGAACGTCAGCACGAAGCAGTCGGCCAGCGCGGCGCACAGCAGCGTCTCCGGCGACCAGACACCGCCCGGCCCGTCGAACTCGGGCGGCGGCGCGCTGGTGAGCTGCGGCAACTGCGCCGACGTGACGGCCACCGGTCCGCTCGCCTGCGCGGCGGCCGCGGCCGTGTAGGTGTGCGGATAGGGATGCATGGGCTCAGGTCCCCACCTGCGCGAGGGCGGCGGACAGCAGTCGCCGCACTTCCTCCGCAGTGGCCTTCAGCGCCGGATTTCCCGTGCGTTCCATGGCCGCGACGGGATCCACGCTCGCCACCTCGACGCGCTGGTCGGCCGTTGCGCGCACGATCACGTTGCAGGGCAGCAGCACCCCGAGTTTGTCCTCGATCTTGAGGGCCTCGTGCGCAAACCGCGGATTGCAGGCCCCGAGAATGCGATAGGGCGGCACGTCGGCGCCGAGCTTCGCCTTCAGGGTTGCCTGGACGTCGATGTCCGTCAGCACACCGAAGCCCTGCGCCTTGAGACGTGCCGTGACGTCCGCGACCACGGCATCGAACGGGCCCGCGACGGTTTTCGCGATGTAGTAGCTCATGATTCGCTCCCGATGGCCGGCCGCGGCCGGCGTGGACAGAATTCCCCGTGCAACTCGCCGATGATCCGGGTCACGACCCCCGTGGGCAGGGAATAGACGACGCTCTGCGACTCACGCCGGGTCACGACGACCCCGGCGTCGCGCAGCACGGCCAGGTGCTGGGACAGCGCCGACTGGCTGAGCGCCACGTGCTCATTGATCTCACCGACCGACAAGGGGCCGGGCACGAGGCTGCACAGGATCATGAGCCGCTGCGCATTGCCGATCGCCTTGAGCAGCCGCGCGGCCCTTGCCGCCTGCGGCCGCATCTCCCGGGCCGCCCGCGCCAGCGATACCCGGCCGGCGCGCGTGCCCGTCCGCGCAGTCATCGGGTTCCCCGATCGCGACTCTCATCCATACGGCGATTCTAGGGGCCGCCTGATAATTAAGCAATCACTAATATAAAGTCGCCGCGACGATCGCCTCCGCCGGGCGCGCCCGGGTCTATGCGTCGAGACCGGCGGGCGCGTATCCTGTGGCCCCGACAGCGGAGCCACGGCACCGCGCATGACGCAGGAGAGACGATGAAGAGGTCCTGGCCGCTGGTGGCGCTGGGCGGCGCCGCGGCGTGGTACGCCCAGTTCGCGTTGTGCGCATCGGCGCCCTCGTGTGACCGGGACTGCCTCATCGACATGGCCCGGCAGTACGCCGGCGCCCTGGTCGATCACCAGCCGTCGCGGCTGCCGCTCGCCCGACAGGTCCGATTCACGGAGAACCTCGTTCCGCTGCGCTTCGGCGCGGAGGGTCTGTGGAAGACCGTCGACGGGCGGCGCGACTTCGACATCTATGCCGCCGATCCCGACACCGGCAATGTCGTGTGGATCGGCATCGTCCGGGAGAACGGCAAGGCGGTGATGCTGGCCGCGCGGCTGAAGGTCGCGGAACGCAGGCTCGTCGAGGTGGAGACCCTCGTCGGCCGCTCGTCCCTGTCGGCCGCCGAGACCGTGCCGGGCCCGCGCCCCGATTTCGCCGCGGTGATACCCGTCGGGGAACGGCTCAGCCGCGAACGGCTGATCGCGATCGCCGATTCGAACTGGGATGCGATGGAACGCGGCGACGGGCGCGCCGCGCCCTACGCCGTGGATTGCGAACGCTACGACAACGGCGAGAAGACGACCCAGGGATCCTCGCCCGGTCCGAACGCGCCGGACTCCGGCGGTGACCTCAAGGACCGCAGCTGCTTCGGGCAGATGAACTCCGGGCGATTCAACAACGGCAACAGGGTCCGTCCACGGCGGGTGTGGGCCGTGGACCGCGAGCATGGCCTGGTCGTCGGGCTCTTCACGCCGAACGTTCCGGGCAACGTCCGCAATATCACGCTGCGCGGCGGCAAGGTCCTGACCGCGGATGCGCCGGAACTGGTACCGTTCACGATCGAGCAGGTCGAAATGTTCAGGATCGTGCACGGGCAGATCAGCAAGGTCGAAGTCGTGCTCGGACCTCGCGTGCCCTACGGCATGCGCAGCCCCTTCGACATGAAGACGCCATGGCAGGAAAACTGACCGCATTCCCGACGAGGAGAACATCGCAATGTCAGACATCACCACTCTGCGCGCCGTGGCGCGGCGGGCACTCCTGCTCCTCGCGCTGCTGGCGGCCACCGCAACGCCTGCGATGGCGGCACCTCCTTCGGAAGCCGACTTCGCGGCCCTGAAGGCACGCGTCCAGGAGGTCCAGGACCGCCTCGAGATCCAGCAGCTCGTGGTCGAGTACGGACATCTGCTGGATACCCACGACCTCGTCGGCTACTCGAACCTGTTCGCGCAGGACGGGGAGTGGATCGGAGGCTTCGGCCGCGCGAAGGGCCCGAAGGCCATCCTGGCGATGATGAACAAGTACATCGGCACCACGCCCTTCGATCCGCGGAACGTGAAGGGTTTCCATCTGCTCACGAACATCGTCATCCACCTGGACGGGGATCACGCGAAGGTCTGGTCCCGGATCATCTACATGGTGCGGAACAAGGACGACAAGCCGTCCCCGGCCATGGGCGGTCACTACGACGACATCGTCGTGCGCGAGAACGGGCACTGGAAGTTCCAGCGCCGCGTCGTGATGATGGAAATCCCGTTCCAGGATCCGCGCGAGATCAAGGGTGAGCCGCCTCCGGCACCCGCTCCCGGTCCGTAGGCGCGTGCAGGAGCTTTCCGTGAAACAAGCAAATGTCAGGATGCTGGCGTGGTTCGCGGCCGGAATCATCGTCGGCCTGGCCGCATTGTCGCCTCCGCAGTTCGTGCGAGCCGACGCTCGCAATCCGGATGAAGGCCGGCTGCGGCGCCTCGAGGACCGCCAGGAGATCGAGGAACTCTTCGCCGCCTACGGCACCACGCTCGACCGCCACGACTTCGATGCCTTCGGCCGGCTGTTCGCCGAGGATGCGGTCTTCGTCGGCGGTCCCGGTGAGCCCGTCCGCGGCCGCACGGCCATCCAGTCTTCGCTCGAGAAGACCCTCACCAGCAATCCTTCCCACCTGCCGACCCCGGATTTCCACCTGTTCTTCGGACCCTCGATCCAGGTCGACGGCGATCACGCCGTGGCGCAGAGCAAGGGCGCCTACGTGGTTCCGGACACGACCAACAACGGCGCGCGGATCGTGTTCCTCGTGTCCTACCAGGACACCCTCGTGCGCCAGGCCGGGCACTGGCTGTTCGCCCGGCGCGAGATCCACGCGGGCATTCCGGCGCCCGCGGCGCGGTGAGGAGTCAGGGATGGGCACAGTGCGCACCGGACCTCCCGAGGATCTCGTACTCAGGCTCAAGGAGATTCTCGGGCTGCAGGAGTTCATCGAGACGGGCACCTTCCGGGGCGACACTGCCGCTTGGGCCGCCCGCCACTTCGCCCGCGTCACGACCATCGAATGGGCCGAGTCCTACCACGCGGCGGCGCAGCAGCGCTTCCGGGCGACCCCCGGCGTGCGCGCACTGCGGGGGCATTCGGTCGAAGTGCTCGAGGCCATCGTGCCCGAGCTCAAGGCCGCGGCCCTGTTCTGGCTGGACGCGCACTGGAGCGGCGGGGATACGGCCGGGAGCGAGGCGGAGT
>DATJPN010000140.1:0-6468 GCA_035506335.1 Steroidobacteraceae bacterium
AACGCGACCCGCCTGCACCACCAGTGGTTGCCCGATCTGGTGTTCGCCGAACCGTATGCGTTGTCAGCCGACACCACCCAGGCCCTGCAGGCCCGCGGCTACACCGTCGTGGAGCAGTCCCCCTGGGGCGCCGCCGAACTGATCGTGATCCCCCAGGTCAGCTCAGCACCCGATCGGCCCTCCTCGGGCAACGACTCGGCCCTCGGCGGCCGGTTGCGGGCCGGAATGATGTACGGCGCGAGCGATGACCGCCGGTCGGCGGGTTCAGCGGCCGGGTACTGACGTCTCGTTTGGCGTTCTCTGCAGGGCCAGGCGACCGAACGTCAATGTCTTGGCGAGCGGCTCGATGACAACCGGACTGCACGAAATTTGATTACCCAGCGCAGCCTCCTGCTGATCGGTCCTGCCTGCCTGGCGCTGGCCGTCGCGGGCTTCCTGGCCGTGCGCCATGCGCGCCAGCCACTTCCGGAGCTGGCCTACATCGGCACCGCGGCATGCGCCGGCTGTCATGAGGAGGCCTACCGCGCCTGGCTGCAGAGCGACCACCGGCATGCGATGGAGGAAGCCACGGGCCAATCCGTGCTCGGCAATTTCGACAACGCCAGATTCGACTATTTCGGCACCACCTCGCGGTTCTTCGAGCGTGACGGCAACTACTACGTGCAGACCGACAATGCCAAAGGTGACCTTGAGACCTTCCGGATCGCCTACACCTTCGGCCACTATCCCCTGCAGCAGTATCTGATCGCGTTTCCGGACGGGCGCCTGCAGGCGCTATCGATCAGCTGGGACAGCCGCCCGGCGGCGCAGGGAGGCCAGCGCTGGTTCCACCTGTATCCGGATCGGAAGATCCCGCACGATGATGCGCTGCACTGGACCGGCGCGTTCCAGAACTGGAATTCGCGCTGCGCGAGCTGCCACTCGACCCATCTGGTCAAGAACTATTCGCCGCAGGCCGACCGGTACGACACGCACTGGCAGGACATCAACGTGGGCTGCGAGGCCTGTCACGGGCCAGGATCCCGGCATGCGGCCTGGGCCAACGGCAGTCGCTCACTGCCGGATAAGGGACTGACCACGAAACTGGGCAAGATCTGGGAACCGCATGATGGCCAGGTTTCGGTGCCGCGGCTGCCGGACAACCCCCTGAGCCAACAGGTGCAGGTATGCGCCGGCTGCCACTCGCTGCGCTCGCAGCTGCAGCAACCCGATGCCGCGAGGGGCTTCTTCGACGACTACTCCATCAGCCCGCTGCTGGACGGACGCTACTTCGCCGACGGGCAGATGCGCGCGGAGGTCTACGTCACCGGCTCCTTCCTGCAGAGCCGCATGCACGCGAACCACGTCTCCTGCACCAATTGCCACGATCCGCACACCGGCAAACTGCTGAGGGCCGGCAACGCCCTGTGCCTGCAATGCCACCAGGCGCAGACCTACCAGACCTCCGCACACCTCTTCCATCCGGCAGACTCACCGGGCGCCCAGTGCGTGAGCTGCCACATGCCGCAGCGCACCTACATGGTCGTGGATGCCCGGCGCGATCATTCCTTCCGCGTGCCTGATCCGGTCGCGAGCGTCCGGTTCGGCGTGCCCAATACCTGCACCCAATGCCACGCGGACAAGAGCGATGAATGGGCCGCGGACATCATCACGACCCGCACGGGGCGCAAACAGCCCTACTACCCGCAGACCGCCCTGCTCAGCGCCGCACGCAAGGGCGACGCATCGGCGGCACCGGGCCTGCTCGACTATGCCGGGGACGCGACCCGTCCGGCCATCCTGCGCGCGACCGCCCTGCTGGAGAGCGGCCGCTTCCCCTCGCCGCAGCAGCTGGATGCCGTCAGTACCGCGCTGCGTTCGCCCGATCCGCTCATTCGCGTGGGAGCAGTCTCGGCCCTCGTTGGCGTGGATGCGCAGGAACGCCTCACGCGTCTCGCACCGCTGCTGGCAGATCCGGTCAAGGCGGTGCGGATGGCCGTGGCCGAGCAGCTGGCCCAGGTGCCGGTGGCCATGGCCCCGGCGCCGCTGCAGACCGCCTTGGGCGGTCTGCTCGGCGAATACCGGGAGAGCCTGCTCTACAACGCGGACATGCCCGAATCGCTGAACAACCTCGGTCTGCTCGAGGCCGCGCAGGGTGACCTCGCTGCCGCCGAGAATTCGCTGCAGCGGGCGCGCAGACTTGCGCCGCGCTACCTCCCCGCCATGCTCGACCTGGCGGACATCTACCGGGCGCAGAACCGCGACGACCGGGGTGAGCCGCTGCTGCGTGAAGCACTGGCCGAATATCCCGACTCGGCCGAAGCCCACCAGACGCTCGGTCTGCTGCTGGTGCGCACCGGCAGGCTCGCGCAGTCGCTGCCGCTGTTCGAGCAGGCGAGCCGCCTGGCGCCCGACAACCCCCGCTACGCGTTGGTCTACGCGCTCGCACTGGTGGAATCCGGCAAGCGTTCCGAGGGCATCAAGGCGCTGCGGGCTGCGGCCGAGCGCTTCCCCCACGACGCACCGCTGCAGCAGGCCCTCGCGGCCCATTCCAGATAGAATGCCCGGCAGCCCGGTGCAGACCCGGGCAATCGCGGGAGATGCAACGATGATGTGCCGAACGAAGGCGAACTCGAGGCCCCACCTGCTCGCCCTGATCGCCGTCGTCGGTCTTGCTTCCATCGCCGGCATGAATACGGTCCATGCCGCCGGCGGCAAATCGCAGCACCCGAACATCCTGCTGATCATCGGCGATGATATCGGCATCGATGTCGCCACCGACATGTATCCGGGCCTGATCGATGGGCTGTTGAAGCAGTACGGCCCGTCGGGGCACAACCATCCGCAGTACCAGCTGATTCAGGGCCACCCGGCCTCCACGCCCACGCTGAACGCGCTGGCACAGGCCGGCATGCGTTTCACGCATGCCTGGGCGCAGCCGTTCTGCGCCAACACCCGCTCGGCGATTCTCACCGGCGAGTATCCCGCCAATACGGGCGTTCTCGACTACACCGGCTGGTTGCCGCAGTTTCACTATTCGTTCGTCAGGGACCTGCACGACCGGGCGGGCTACGCCACCGCGATCTTCGGCAAGTGGCACATCGCGGGCCTGGACGGCCGTGGCGGTCAGGGCGGTGCGTACCCTGGCATGAAGCCGAAGGAAGCCGGCTTTGACCTGTTCCAGGGCAACCTGAACGGCGGCATCGAGACGTACTGGCAGTACGACTACCAGGTGCAGGACGACACCACGCCAGCCGACAAGTGGCGCACGGAGCCCGCGCCGACCCGCTCGCTGCCGGGCGTCGCGCCGACCACCTATGCGCCGGTCGTGAAGGTCGCCGACGCCATCGAATGGATTACCGCACAGCACAAGAAGAACCCGGACAAGCCGTGGTTCGTCTGGTTCGCGTTCAATCTCTCGCATATCACCGGCCGGCAGAATCCCAATCCGATGGCGGTGCCGAACATCGACACGCTGGATGCGGCCTCGGTCAGGGAGATGAAGTCCTGCGGCGGTACCTTCGGTTCGGCGAATGTCGGCAACTGCACCGACAAGCAGCTCATGCGGGCCATGACCAACGCTCTCGACACCATGGTCGGGAAGCTCCTGCAGGCGGTCGATTCGATCGACCCCAATACCTATGTGATCTACCTCGGTGACAACGGCACCTGGATGTTCGGCAGCAAACGCGAGTTCATCGACAACATGTTCATCACCCGGCAGGGGCGTGGGAAAGGCACATCCTACGAGGCCGGCGCGCGCGTGGAGTTCGCCATCCGTGGTCCGGGCATCAGGGCCGGTTCGGCCAGCGACGCACCGATCAGCGTCGTGGACCTGCTCCCCACCATCATGGACTGGGCGGGCCTCGACGCGCCGAAGCGCGTTCCGGGCCTGACCCGGGGCAGCACGGTTGCGATGGATGGCGTTTCGCTCTCGCCCATCCTCTTCAAGGGCGCGAGACAGACGCGCGACCCGAACGCGGGTTACCTGCTCGCCGAAACCACCAACCCGATCAAGCACGACGTTCGCGAGGCCGCCGCGCGCAACGGGCAGTACAAGCTGCTCTGCGACGAGAAGACGGATGCGGCCAGCTGCACGTTCTACGACCTGAAGGATGACCCGCTCGAGGAGTATCCGTTGCCGAAGCCGGCGAGCTGCGCGGACTACCGCAGCGGCAAGCTGACCCCTGCCGAGCGCGAGTGGCACTTCTGCCGGTTGCAGGACGTCCTGGCGACCCGGTCGTTCCTGTCGGTGCCGAGCAAGTCCCTGGTGGCGGCGCTTGAACGGGGCCCTTGAGGGATCAGGGGTAGAAGGCGGCGTAGCTGCGCAGCTGCCGGACCAGGGACTGCCCCTTCATGCCGACCAGATCGTCCAGCAGCCAGCATCCGCTGCGGGCGTCCCTCACCAGAGTCAGTGTCGCGCGCCCCGTGTCGGGCTTCGCCGTAGCACCGGCTGCGAAGCGGAATTGCGCGCGTACGGTTGAACGGATTCCCTGCGACGAGGCCAGCTCGAATGTGGCGGGATCCAGCGCCCGGCCATCTTCGGTGTTGGTCCACGAATCCGTATCCACCGCGCAGGAGCCTTCGCTGACGACCTGGCACGGCCATTCCACTTCCAGCAGGCCGAAAAGCCCGGGAGACAGGAAACGCTTCATCAGCTTCGTCTCCTGCGGAAACTGATAGTGGGAAAATCCCTTCTCGTTGGCGAAGATCCAGCGCGCGGTCGCGACGGGACCATCCGCGACGCAGGCCGCGGCAGCGTCCCGGGTCAGGGCCAGGATAACGATGAGAAGGGCGGATCGGGTATCCATGGCGCCTCGTGGGTCCCGCAGTCAAGTCTGGCGGCGGACCGCGGGTCCCGAGGTTGACAGGATCCGGGCCAGGCGCTTCCATGCCAGTTTTCGGAAAGCCCGGGGGAAGTATGCACAGGATGCTGAAGGTCGCCACCCTCTGCGCCATGGCCTGTGGCGTCATGGCTGCGAATGCCGCGGCGCAGGATGGCGCAAGGTCCACCGCTCGGCATCCGAACATCCTGCTGATCATCGGCGATGACTTCGGCGTGGATGTCACATCCGACATGTATCCGGGACTGATCGACGGCCTCCTCAGGCAGTACGGGCCCTTGGGTCTGAATCATCCGGACTACCGGGCCATCAAGGGCAGACCCGCTGCCACTCCGGTGCTCGACAATTTCGCACGCCAGGGCATGACCTTTTCGAATACCTGGGCCGAGCCGTTCTGTTCGCCGACGCGCTCATCGGTGCTGGTTGGCCTGTTCTCGGCGAAAACGCGGGTGCTGACGTATGCGGACCCGCTCGATACGCATCACCAGACGTTCGTGCAGTTGCTGAAGGACAAGGCCGGCTACAGCACGGCGGTCTTCGGCAAGTGGCACATCGCCGGCCTGCCCGGCAAGCCGGTCGACTACCCCGGCATGAAGCCCAAGCAGGCCGGGTTCGATCTGTACAAGGGCGCCCTGAGCGCCGCCATCAAGAGCTACTGGGACTACGACTACCAGATCCAGGATGCCGACACGCCGGCCGACAGATGGCGCAGCGAGAAACCGCCCGTGCGGTCGCTGCCCGGCATCGCGCCGACCGACTACGCGCCGGTGGTCAAGGCGGCCGACACCATCGACTGGATCACCGCCCGGGAGAAGGCCGACCCCGACAAGCCCTGGTTCGTGTGGCTCGCGTTCAATCTGTCGCATGCGACCATCCAGACCACGCCGAGTCAGATGGTGGTGCCGAACGCAGACACGCTCAATGCCGCCGCCTACCAGGAGATGAAGGACTGCGGCGGCATCTTCGGCTCGGCCAACGTCGGGCGGTGCAAGGGCGAGCAGCTGATGCGCGCCATGACGAGTTCCGTCGACACGGTGATCGGCAAGGTGCTCGACGTCATCGACCGACTCGACCAGGACACCTACGTGATCTACATGAGCGACAACGGCACGCCGATGTACGGGCGGCCGAACCTCGACTTCATCGACAACCTGTATCTCACCAGGTCCGGGCGCGGCAAGGGAACGGTATTCGAGAGCGGGACCCGCGTTGCCATGGCAATCCGTGGTCCTGGCATCAGGAAGAACAGCACCAGCAGCGCTTACGTGGATACCACGGATCTGTTCTCGACGATACTGGATCTCGCCGGAATCGAGGCACCGAGGATGGTGCCGAACAGCGGCGGCACCGGCACCGTCGCGCTCGACTCGGTGTCGCTCGCGCCGATCCTGTTTCACGGTGCCCGCGAAACCCGTGATCCACATACGGGCTATCTTCTGGCTGAAACGGTCAACCTGATGACGGCGGACAGGACCCGCCAGGCCGGCGCCCGCAATGGTGCCTACAAGCTCGTCTGCACCAATGGTTACGCAGCGGCGGGATGCCTGTTCTACAACCTCGCCAGGGACCCGATCGAGGAGTACCCGCTCGAGAAACCCGCCAGCTGCGACGACTATGCCAGGGGCGCGTGGAATCGCGCTGAACC
>DATJPN010000141.1:0-12602 GCA_035506335.1 Steroidobacteraceae bacterium
TCACCGCCTCCAGGAGCTCGTTCCTGCAGTGACGATTCAGGTCGTGCCTGAGGCAGGACATATCGCCGTGGATCCCACGCAAATCGTGCAACGCTTCCTGGCGGAGTAAGGTCGACCCCGGGAAGGCGGCCGATGCCTCAATGGCATTGGAAATCGTCGCGCGTGGTCGGCTTGCAGAAGTCGCCCCAGCCGAACTCCCGCCAGTAGTCGACGAGCCCCATGTCCCGTACCAGCTGCTTGAAACCCGGCAGCTGGCGTACGCCGCCGAACAGCGGGCTCCAGAAATTGGCGGTGACCTCGACGGTAGCGCCCCGTCGGGCGGCGACCCGCAGTGCCTCCAGCGCATCCTGCGGGGCACCGAAGTAGGCCAGCCACGGGAACACCGTAGAAAGGTCGAGGCCGGAGGCCGCAGGATTGCGCACCAGTGGACGCAGGTACGCCAATGCCGCCTCCGGGCGGTCCAGCAGCGTCTTCAGGATCGCCGTATCGGATTGCCCCGGCGCTGCCGGACCACCGGATGCGATGGTGGCGCTCATCCAGTGATCGATCCGGGTGCGGTCCCGGGAACCGAGCGCATCGGTCAGGGCCCCTGCGGCGATGAGGTACCGTCCGACGAAGGCCGAGGAGGCAACGAGGCCGTAGGCCCGCTCGGATTCGGCAGACGCTGCCGCAAAATCGCCTGTAATCGCCTCGGCCCGGGCGCTCCAGAACGCGGAGTCGGTATCGAGCGGATTGTGCGCCTTCAGATCCTCCAGACCCGCCAGGGCCTCACGCGCGCGGCCGACCAGCAGCACGAACAACGGTTCACCGATCGGATCCGCGTGTCCCACGCAGCCGCACTGACGGGCCGCCGCCGCCCACAGGCGATACTGACGACCGGCGTCCAGCCAGCGACCGCGAACCATGCTCTGCTGCGCCAGCGCGTTCAGCACCAGCGGCGAGTCCGGCGCCAGTTTGCCGGCCTCGCGGATGGCGGCGTCAGCCTTCTGCAGCCACGCCTGGCTGTCCGGCGCACCCATTTCCGGCATCCGGCCATATACGTCGGCGAGGATCAGGCGTGCCTTGATGAAGCCGGGGTCGGCGGCGACTGCCTGCTGAAGCAATTCGATCGCGCGGCCATTGAGCTGGAGCGATAACTGTGAGGCCAGGGCCGCGGCGGCCAGGTAGGCATCGTAGGCAGCGACGTCGCGCGTCATGCCGGGCTGCTGACCGATGCCCACCCCGAGCGACACCTGCAGTGCGTCGGCCACCGAGCGCGCGATGTCCTCCTGAACGGCAAAGATGTCGGCGAGCGGCCGGTCGTAGGTCTGCGACCACAGATGTGCATCGGTCTTCACATTGATGAGCTGGGCGGTGACGCGCAGCTGGTTACCGCTCTTGCGTACACTGCCCTCCAGAAAATGATCGACCTTGAGCGCGGCGCCGGCCTCCTCCAGGTTCTTCGCTCCGCGAAACACGAACGAGGAGTTGCGGGCGATGACCCGCAGCCTCGGGTCCGGGATGCGCGCCAGGGAATTCAGGATTTCCTCGGCCACGCCGTCGGCGAAATAGCCCTGGTCGCGGGCCTGGCTCAGGTCATCGAACGGCAGCACGGCGATGGAGACTTCACCGCCGTTCGCGCTGCCGGCACCGCGCCCTTGCAGCCACTGCCAGCCGACCCCGGCCGAAATCATCAGCACCGCCGCCGCCGCAGTGGCAATCCAGCGGACCCAGTGGCGCGGCGCCTCTTGAGTGGCCGCCGCCGCGGCGCCCGGTCCCATCCCAGCGCCCGTCAATCGCCGCAGCCCCTCCACGAACGACCGCCAGCGCGGATCCACCTCATCACCTCTCCAGCCCGACAGGTCGGCGGCGTGCGTCAGTTCGAACATGATGGGCAGTTCGCAGGGTTCGATCATCACGGGCATCAGGCTGCCGTAGCGCGCGGCCTGGCTGGCCTCGGCACGCACCCAGCGCGACTGCACCGACTGCTTCGACCACAACACCACGACGGCCTTCGCCGCCCGCAGCTGTGCCTCGATGGCAGTGTCGAAGGACTCCCCGGGGTTCAGAGACTGATCCCACCAGACGTTGAAGCCAGCCCGCTCCAGCGCTGCCGCGAATCGCCGGGTAGTAGGCTGATCGTCGCGGGCATATGATAGAAAGATGTCTGGCATCGAAGGCCCGCCACGACGAATCATTCGCGTCGATTGCTTCTTACGCTAACAGGCCCTCCGCGCGGCGTCACGTCCGTCGGCCTGCTTGACACAATGCAACATCTCATTCGGTCTGGTGCCGCAGACCGGAACTCAAGGGGGATCTGAAATGAAGACAGCATTGATCGCGGCAGCGTGCGGTTTGGCCGCGGTCGCCACCACAGGCAGCGCACAGGTTCCCGCCGACATCGCCGCGAAGGTCCGTGCCGCGGGCCAGGCCATGGACCCGACGATCAGCCAGCTCTACGCGCCGATGTTCCCGAAGGAGGCCTGGGCCGGTGTCAGCATCGAACGCGACATCGCCTACGGCGCCGACCCCCTGCAGAAGCTCGACGTGTACACCCCGGACGGGGCCCAGGGCGCGAAGCGGCCCGTGCTGCTGTTCGTGCACGGCGGTGGCTTCACGCGCGGCGACAAGCACGGCGGTTTCTACCCCGACAACATCACGCTGTGGGCGGTCCGCAGCGGCATGGTCGGCGTCAATATCGACTATCGGCTCGCGCCGAAGGATCCCTGGCCGGCGGGCGTCAAGGACCTGGCCTCGGCGATCGCCTGGACCCGCGCGAATATCGCGCGCTACGGGGGCGACCCCGATCGCATCGTGCTGTTCGGCCACTCGGCCGGCGCGAACCACGTCGCCGACTATGCCGCCCATCCGCAGGTGCGGGGGCCCGAGGCGTCCTCGGTGCGGGGCGTGATCATGCTCTCGCCCGCCTATTCCACCTCCCCGGGCGCCCGGCCGAATGCCTACTATGGTGAGGACGCGGATCTGGGCTCGGCATCGGGACAGATCACGCGCCTCACCGCGAGTCCCTACGCGCTCTTCTACGGTTATGCCGAGTTCGATCCGCCGCCGATGAAGGCCACGGCCGCCGCCGTGATCGAAGGCGTATGCCGGACCCGGAGCCGCTGCCCCGCGTCCGTGGAACTGAAGGACTCGAACCATTTCTCGGAAGGCATGGCGATCGGCACGCCCGATCAGCAGCTCACGGCGCCGCTGCTCGAGTGGATCAAGGCGCTGCCGGGGCCTAGTCGCGCAAAGCCCTGATCGCCTTCGGCGGCAAGAGCCACTCCAGGGTCGCCTCCCCGACACGCGGCGCGGCGGCAAAACGCAGGCAGGCCGCCCCGCCCTTCCTGAAGCCCACGGCGAGTTTCGCCTCGGGGCCCGCGATGCACACCGCGAGCAGCCGGCCGAGGTCCGGCTCGTGACCCACGAGCACGATGGATTCGGCGTCGTGGGCGCGCAGCACCGCGAGCACCCGCGCCGCGGTGCGACCCGGCGCCAGTACCGACTCTTCGACCGGCTCCGGCAGCCCCGCCCGGTGCAGGATCGCCGCGGTCTGCCGTGCGCGTTCCAGGGGACTCGTGATCAGACGCTCGGGCGCGCCGCCGACCGACATGATGCGGACCAGGGTCGCGGCCGTGCGCCGGAAGCGGCGCGCACCGGCCGCGGTCAACGGCCGCTGCCGATCGTCGGGCCAGCGCTTCGGATCGGGCTCTGCGGCGATGGCATGTCGGACGAGGTACAGCCGCATGCTAGGCCACCGATGCCGCCGGCAGCGGCGCGAGCCCGAGGATAATGTCGGCGGCCTTCTCCGCGATCATGATCACGGCGGCATTCGTATTCGCGCCGACGATGGCCGGCATGACCGAGGCATCCACCACCCGCAGGCCCTCGAGCCCGTGCACGCGCAGCTGCGGAGTCACGACCGCATCGGCGCCGATGCCCATGGCGCAGGTTCCCACCGGATGCTGGGTGACGCTGGCCGTCGCGCGGATATGGGCCTCGAGCTGCGCGTCGGTCTTCAGCGCCGCACCCGGACTCACTTCCTTCGCCACCAGGTCCGCCTGCGGCCGCGTGCCATAGATATGCCGCACGGCCTCGATGCCGCGCTTGGCCGTCTCCAGGTCATCCGGATGCTCGAACAGGTTCAGGGCGATCCGCGGCGCGGCGGTCGGGTCGGCCGACTGAAGCGACACACGGCCGCGGCTCTTCCCGTGCAGGATCACGACACCGGCCGTGATGCGATCCTCCTGCCGCGCCGACACTCCCGGAAACCAGATCTTCGCATCCATGCGCACCGGATTGCACATCAGCTGCACGTCCGGCTGCGGCAGGTCCGATCGGGTCCGGATGACGATATTGCAGCTGTTGATCTGCGTCGCGAGCGGGCCGGTGCCGGTCAGCACCCAGCGCATGACCGAGGCGGCGATCCGGTCCAGGCGCAGTTCGTTCAGGAACGTCACCGGCTGGCGGACCGCGAACTCCACCGGCACGTGCGGATGCTCCGCGAGATTGCCCCCGACGCCGGGCAGGTCGAGCACCGGCTCGATCCCGTGTTCCCGCAGGTGGGCGGCCGGTCCGACCCCCGAGAGCATCAGCAGCTGCGGTGAGTTGTAGGTGCCGCCGCAGAGGATCACTTCGCGGTCGGCGAAGATCCGCTCGACGTGCCCGTCCTGCACGAACTCGACGCCGTTCGCACGGCCATTCGCGAACAGCACCCGGGTGGTCAGCGCGCGCATCCGGACGTTGAGATTCTCCCGCCCCAGGACCGGATGCAGGTAGGCCCGCGAGGTGCTCGCGCGGCGCCCCCGGGCGTCGACGTTCACCTCGCCTCTCGCGAAGCCCTCCTGAACCTGCGCGTGCAGATCCTCCGTGATGCCGAACCCGGCCGCGACCGCGGTCTGCATCAGCGGCTCGTGCAACAGCCTCGCCGTATCGATGGGCACCACGGGCAGGGGGCCGCTGGCTCCATGATAGGGGCCGGCTCCGCGCCAGCTCGTCTCCATGCGCCGGAAATACGGCAACACGTCCCGATAGCCCCAGCCCTCGCAGCCGGCATCGCGCCAGCCGTCGAAATCGGCGGAGTGCCCGCGCATGTAGAACATGCCGTTGATCGAACCCGAACCGCCGAGCACCTTGCCGCGCGGCAGCCACAGCCGCCGGCCGTTCAGATGCGGCTCCGGATCGCTGAAGTATCCCCAGGAGAATTCCGGGCGCAGCAGCGCGCGCAGGAATCCCAGCGGCATGCGCAGCAGCCAGTGATCGTCCGGTCCGCCGGCCTCCAGCAGCAGCACGCTGCGGTCGGTCGCGGCGCTCAGGCGCGCGGCCAGTACGCACCCCGCCGATCCGCCGCCGACGATGACGTAGTCGTAGCTCTTCGCGAAATCCGTCATGGCGTACCCGGTGGCAGGCGCGTGGAGCGTATCGTCTTGAAGCGGCCGTCGACGATGGTGTAGAAGACCCAGCTCACGATGTGGATGCTCTCGCCCTTGCGGATCGGACCGGCGATGAAGTCCGGCCAGTCCTCGAGCGCATGGAATTCGGTGGCCACCTCCGCGGCCAGCCCCTCCTCGTCGGCGACGACCGTGCGGATGACCAGCGTCTCGCGGATCCTGGCCTTGACCTCGCGGTAGAAGTCGATGATGGCCTGCCGGCCATGCAGGGTCTTGCGCGTGCCCAGCTGCAGCACCACATCCGGCGCGTAGTACTTGCTGAAGCCCTCGAAGTCGTCGCGGTTGAAGCTCGCGATGTAGTCGCCGAACAGCTGCTTGTTCACGCCGCCCCCCTTATCGAAGGGTGGCAGTGTCGGATGCTCAGCGGTCCCGATGCAAGTCCCACCCGGGCGGTTCGGCCGCGGAGGATGCCATTCCCGACAACTGCGAGACCGTGACGGCGGGGGTGTCGATGTGCCGCGTGAAGTGATCGATCGGGACGTAGGTGTGGATCACCAGATGCGAGGTCGCGAGCCGCGAACCGTCGATGGGATAGTGCACCAGACCCGAGCGGTCGAAGAACGGCAGTTCGCCGCCCACGCGGTTGAAGGCGTCGGGGTAGAGCGGCGCAATCAGGGACGGCGAGTAGTCGGGTATGCAGCGGTGGACTTCCGGATTGCGCACCCCGGCGGCGGGATCCTCGAGCCAGGCCGAAAGACAGGAGGGCTGCCGCGTGGCGCCCAGGCATCGGATCGCGACGTCATCCCCCTCGGCGTCGATACGGGTCGCGCAGCGTCCGAGATCTCCCATCGCGGCATGCCCGCCGATCGCCGGCAACGCTTGATCCGGCTGCGGCCGGAACAGGGTCATGGACTCATCGATGGCGATTCTGACCGGCCGATCCCCGAGGCGCGCCCGCACTCCCGCGGGCAGATAGATGCGCTGATACACGCCCGGAACCGGGCTGCGGCCGCCGCGGATTTCGAACTGCGCATCCACGATCGATCCCAATCCATCCACGCTGATGTTCGACTTGCCGCGGTACAGGGGTGTGCCATCGAGCGCCGTGATCACCACGTCCGCATGGTCCATGAGCACGCTGTAGCCGTCGGGGACGCCGGTCGCTCGAAGCGGCAGGTACAGGGCCGCGGTGAGATTCGGCGCCGCGCCGCGCGGCAGCCGGTAGGGACCGAGCTGCCCATCGAAGTGCAGCTCGACGCCCCGGTCGGCGAGGGGCTCGGCGGACACCGCCCGCTGCAATCCGAACGCGAGCTGCCAGGGCATGAAGGCGCTGGCGATCACCGTCGCGCCGCCCAGCCCGATCAGCCATCGGGACAGCAGCGTGCGGCGTCCGAGGTATTGCAGGCTCAGTATCAGGGTCGCGCCCACGATGGCCAGGATGTAGAAGGCGGCCTCGACCAGCCAGCCCGCACCGGTCTCGGGCACCCCGGCCTTGATGCCGAGCAGCGTGACGACGACCACCCAGAAGAACAGGGCACAAAGCACGAGACCCACGGCCGCGACCACGAAGGCCTCGACGAGGCTGCGCGTGACCGCGCCGATCATCAGCGCCGGGAGCGCGAGCTTGCACAGCACGGCGAGGTTGTGGCCCGTCGCCGCGGCAAGCGCGGCCTTGAGGTCGAAGCCGTCCGCGAGGGCCGCGCCGGAATCGACCAGCCACAGCGGCGCCTGGACCAGGAGCACTACGAACACGGCCTTGGAGATGATGAGGTCGCCGCGCCGGATGGGCCGGGTCAGCCAGTCCTGCCGCACGCCGGGAATGGCGTCCTGGTGCAGCGCCGCGAGCACGAGCACGGCGACTCCGAGCAGGGCGAGCAACGACAGCAGGTCGCCGATGACCTGCAGCTGCACGGTCGCCGATTCCATGTCCCAGAAGTGATGGGCCATCGCCGCGCACAGGTGCAGGCCTGCAACCAGGGCCGCAAGCGGCCACAGCAGCCGCAGGTCCTTCTTCAGGATATGCCAGATCATACTCAGCCTTCCCCGCGGGCGGCGCGCGCCAGCGTCGTAAAAATGGTTCTCAGCGGCAGTGGCTCCACATCGAGATTCCTGACGCCCGCGAACACGGCGGCGAGGTCCGCGGCGAGCCGCGCCTCGCCGTAGGCGGTGTCGACGAAGCTCACGACACTGCCCGAGGTGACCGGCAGCAGCCATCGCGCAGGCCACCGGCCCGGCGCGGGCATCGGAGCCTCGAGCGTCACGCGCACCTGCCGGAACCGATCCGACAGGTCCGCCATCGACTCCTGGAACAGGAGCCGCCCCTTGTCGATGAAGCCCACGTGGGTCGTCAGGCCCTCGATCTCCGACAGCTCATGCGAGGAGATGAACACGGTCATCTCGCCCGCCTGCTGCAGCAGCCGCTCCATGAACTCATCGCGCACCAGCGGATCAAGTCCACTGAAGGGCTCATCCAGCACCAGCACCCGGGGCCGGTAGGGCAGCGCGCTGGCCAGGGCCATTTTCATGCGCATGCCATGGGAGAGGTCGCCGATCCGGCGCTGCGGCGGCAGCTGCAGTTCCTCGAGAATCGACTTCTCGAGCGCCCGGTCCCAGGTCGGATACAGGGGCCGCAGGTAATCCAGGTACTGCGCGACCGTCAGCCGGGCCGGCAGCATCTGGTTTTCGGAGACGTAGCCGACCTGCTGCAGCTGCGCCACGCCGAGCCTGCGCGAATCCACGCCCAGGATCCGGGTAGTCCCGCTGGTGGGCTCGATGATGTTCATCAGCACCTTGATGGCCGTGGTCTTGCCCGCGCCGTTGGCGCCGATCAGGGCGTAGGCACTGCCCTCGGGCACCGCGAGGCTCAGGCCGCACAGGGCCTCGTGTCGCCCGAAAGCCCGGTGCAGGTTCTCGATTTCGATGATCATGTTTCGTTGGCCTCGCGCGCCTGGTCGATTTTCGACCACTCGTTGCCGATCGCTGCGATGACTTCCTGGAGGCTCACGCCCACCCGGCGCGCTTCCACCACCAGCTGCTCGACCTCCTCCTGCAGCAGCCGCTGCCGGTCGCCGCTGCGGGCCTTCGGCGGCACGGCCACCACGGTGCCGATGCCCGGATGCACCTCGAGCCAGCGCTCCTGGATCAGGTGCTGAACCACCTTGTGGGCCGTGTTCGGGTGGATCTTCAGGTCCGCGGCCAGCGCGCGGACCGAGGGAAACGGCTGCCCGGGCTGGTATTCACCGCTCAGGAAGGCCTTCTGCGCCGCGAACAGCAGCTGCTCGACGATCGACTGGCCCGGACGGAGCGTGAACCGCAAAAGTGTCACATGCGTATTGTGACACGTATGACCATGGTGTCAAGCGCCGCGTTGACCCGCGGGGCGGGGGAATCGCAGAATGCGGATGCTGCGTCGAAGCTTCCACATCCGCGGAAAGGGCTGCGCCCACGACAGGATCGGACCTCCCCGGGAAGGTTTGAGAAATCCTTTTCTGCCTGAGCGGATGCAGGCTCAATGAAAGGGGTTTCGCCATGAACGATCCATACGGGGCCTTCCGCCTCGACTTCGAGCAGCAGCAGAAGCGCGCCAAGGACCTGCTGAAGGCCGCGCGCAGTGGTGATGCGGCCGCGCTCGCCCGCTTCCGCTCGCCACCGAAACTCGCCGAAGCCCAATGGCTCATCGCCCGCGAGCTGCGCTTCGAGAACTGGGCGGCGCTGAAGCACCACATCGCGGCCCTGGCGCAGGAGCGCGCCGGCATGGGTGCATCGGTCCCCGACGCCGATCTCAGGACCCTGCACATCCGCTGCGGCAGCGACCTTGAAGTCCCGCTGCGGCAGGCTGGCTTTCACGGCGACTTCCTGGAACACGGTTATCCCTACTCGATCGGTCCGGTGCTCGAACGCGACGAGCGCCGCCTGATGGAGTCAGCCGATTACGAACGCGTGGTGATCTGGTCCGAAGGGGACGTCCACGACCAGCTCGTGCTGATCCGCCTGCTCGGACACTTCGCACAAGGACGCCGTCCGCCGCGGCTGGAGTTGATCAACCGCGGCGACTTCCCCGGCGCCACGCGCTTCATCGGCTTAGGGCAGCTGCCGCCGGAGGCCTTGCGGCTGCTGTGGGCGACACGCCGCAGCGCCGGAGCGGCTCAACTGCAACTCGGTCTCGCCGCCTGGCGGGCTTTGGCGAATCCCGACCCCCGGCCGCTCGCCGCCATCATGCGAACGGGGACGCCGGCCCTGCCGCTGCTCGCCCGCGCTCTGGATCGCCACCTCCGCGAGTTGCCGTCGGTCCGCAACGGGCTCTCGCTCAGCGAACAGCTGGCACTCGCGCTGTTGGCGGACGGGCCCGAGAACCTGAACGGAATCTTCACCCGAATGAACCGGTTTGCCGACCCGCTGCCGGGACAGGGTGACCTCGGCGTGCGCGATCGGGTGCTGGCCATGGAGAAAGCGACCCGGCCGGTGTTCACCCGCCGCGCCGGCCGCGACTCGAACGGCAACGAGCGGCCTCCCTGGACCGACGTGCTGGCGATCACCGACCTCGGCCGCGCGGTGCTGCGCGGCGAGGTGGACTTCCGCAGTCTCGATCCCCCGTTGCGGTGGGTCGGCGGCGTCAAGATCGGCGCCGGCCACATCGACTGGCGCTGGGACGAGGCGCTCCAGGATGCCGTGCGCGGCCCTCAGGGGCCCTCGACCTCGTAGCCCCGGGCCTTGAAGCCCGCGAGGACGCCGCGCGGACCGAGCAGGTCATGGATGGGCTTGAGGGCCAGTGTCGAGGAGTTCTTCGCCAGGGCCTCCTCGACCTCACGGTTCCAGTCGGCATTCGAGTCCTCGATCAGCTGTCGCGTGCGGGCCGAGGTCGACACGGCCGCGGTGCACACGTCGATGGTCTTCGGCACCATGAGCCGGCGCAGCGCCTCGACATCCCCGAGCGCCCAGGCCCGGGCTTCCTGCTGCATCGGCTCGACGCCGGTCTCGAGGCGCTCGACGATGGCCGTGAGACACTCGACCTGGGCCTCCTGCGGGATCTGGCCCAGCTGGGTCACGAGGTCGCGTGGGTCGTCGATCGAAAGTTTCGACTGGCGGATCGGCACCTTGTGATGTCGGGCGAGCTTCAGGACCGCATCCTCGGCCTGGTTCCCCGGCACGAGATGGGCGACATCGAGCGCCTGCCGGTACAGGCGCAGCGCGGCGAACACGGGTTTGAGACGCTCGATGCGGTGATCGCCCGCATCGTAGCGGCCGATCAGCGCGCCGACCCGGGCGTAGAGGGCTGGCGACAGCACGTCCTTGAGACGGGCGTTCGCGTCCAGTACCTGCACGCCGCGCCACTGAAAATACAGTCGGATCCAGGTGAAGGGGTTCGCGTGCACGCTGACCGACGGGTTCGTCGGAATGATTTCCTGCACCTCGCCGAGCACCGATTCGACCTCGCGCGACTTCCAGGTCATCCGGCGCGGCAGGGGATCGAGCGTGCCGAGCACCCACAGCACGTGATCGCCCTTCGCGACCCGCCACAGCCGCGGCCCGGCGCGTTCCCCGGTCACCTCCACCGCCTGCAGCGCAGCGGACTGCTCGGTTGCGGGGGGCGCCGGATCCGTCGCCGCGGCCGCGCCCACGGCGCCGAGGGCCGCCGCCAGCAACGCAATCCCGGGATTCGCTGACTTCCGGGCCGGCACCGATGGCTACTCGTCCGGATCGGGCCAGGGCGAGTGCATGTAATACGGCACGTAGGTGAAAATCGCCTCGATGCGATAGATCCGGCCATTGCGGATCTTGAAGGCCTCCATCAGCGACAGCGAGTTCGGGTACTTCAGCAGCGTCGCGTGCGACTTGCCGTCGGTGGTCTGATAGGTGTCGTAGCTGTTGTCATGGTCGAAGAAGCCGGTCGCGACGACCACGCCGCGCTCGGTGTCGATCAGCGGGAAGTGGCGCTGCCGGACCCGCTTGTTGATGTTGAAATAGCCGAGCTTGAACTGCGCCTCGCATCCCTGGGCGAGAGCGGCCGAACCATAGCTGCCGCTGGTGGTGCTGATGCCGTTCTCCATGCGCTGGCAGTCATTGTCGAAGAGCGTGAGCACGTCCCCGTCATTGCGCGAGACGGTGCCGAAGTAGCCGTACGCGACATCGCGCAGTCGTTCGCGACCGCGGCGCTCCGCCGGCGCGAGCAGCTGCGAGAAGGCCGGATCGTGGACCAGCTTCGTCACGTCGCCGAACGGCGCGGGGAGCCCCGGCTTGCGCTCGATGACCGTCTCCACTTCGGTGATCCGGCCGTCGCTGACCTTCAGTCGCATGGCGTAGTAGGCCGGCTCGCCGTGCTCCTCGACGGTGCCCATCCAGGCGGCATTGCCCGTGTGGGCGTCGGCGGCGGTCAGCGCGGTGCTCGCGACGGCGCTGATCGAGGCCCAGATGCCCTCGCCGATCGGCATGACCACGTCGTTTTCCGTGAATTTCACGTCGGCCGCCAGCGGGACGCGTACCGGATCCTTGTGCAACAGCGCATCCATGTACCGGTGCGTGAAGCCGATCAGGCACTCGTGGTCGCACGCGGACTGGGCCTGCGCCGCGGCGGTGGCGAGGAGGCCGGCCGCGACGGCCAGCACGATGCCCAGTGAGTCGGCAATCCGAAACGGAAAACGATTTTTCATATCTCGCTCGCAGGTTCCACGACAGTCAATTTGCTGGGCCATCTCAGTCAATCGGGCGCGCCGCCGCGCCACTAGCATTGGCGGCCTACGTCTACAGGGGGACCCCATGGCCAGATACTACACCCGGCGCTTCGCGCTGCCCGGCAGCACTTCGCGCATCACCGTTTCCGGATACGTAGCCGCGGCAATCGCCGGCGCGCTGCTCAGCGGCAGTGCCTGGGCCCAGACGGCCCCGAGCACCGACAACGCGAAATCCGATACCGGTTCACTCGAGGAGGTCGTCGTCACGGCGCAGTTCCGCCAGGAGAACCTGCAGCAGACCCCGGTGGCCATCACGGCCATCACCGGCGACATGCTCACGCAGCGCAACGAGACGAGCCTCCAGGACGTGGCCTCGCAGGCGCCGAACGTCATCCTGCAGCAGAATCCCGCGGGCTCCGGCAACTCCATGCGCGCGCAGATCCGCGGCGTCGGCCAGACCGACCTCGATCCGGCGGTGGATCCGGGCGTGGGCATCTACATCGACGATGTGTACTTCGCGACCCTCACGGGCTCGGACTTCGCGCTGGTCGACCTCGATCGCGTC
>DATJPN010000142.1:0-13815 GCA_035506335.1 Steroidobacteraceae bacterium
ATGCCGACGACCCGCCACAGTTCCTGCAGCGGCTACTGAATACCTCGGGCGCCGACGTTGCCTTCCTCAGCGAAACCCAGTCGCGAAGCATCACCACGGATGCGATCGTCATCACTGGATATCAGGACGACGTGCAAGGCGCCGCGCTGTCGGCGCCGATCCACGCAAGACCGGAAGACGATGCGATCGTGTGGTTCTCGGCGCGAAACCTGTTATGCCCGGACGCCGTCACCGTCTCACAGGCCGGGCTCGTCAACGGGTGCGAGTCGTTGGCGTGCGCCATCGGTCTTGTGGAGACCGACGTGGTGGCAACCCTGTGTGCGGCGACATCCGAACTGGGTCCCATCGATACCCTGATGCCGCTGTTGGGTGGTGCCTGTTGCCTCATACCGGAATCAAGCGAAGCCCGCGATCCGGCACGGGCCGCAAGATTGATCGCGAGCGGTCATGCCACGGTCGTCTATGCCGAGGGTGCCGGCTGGGCCCGGTTACTCGGGCTCCTCGTGCCCGGCCAACGCATCCGCAAGGCGCTGTGCCGCCGCGACACGATCGATGCCGAGACCGCCGCCCGGCTTCTCGACGGCGCCGAGGAATTCTGGGCCTTGCACGGCTATCCACAGACGGGTGGCTGCACCTCGGCGAGGCTCGTGAAGCGGCCGTTTGACCTGCGGTTCCTGGGAGCGCCACTCGACAATGTGCGGCTGTGCGTGCTCGATGGTCACATGAACGTGCCTCCTGTCGGCGCCGCAGGCGACCTGTACGCGCTCGGCTGGGGTACGGCGCCGGATGGCGCCGATGCGGGGCAGTCTGCCGACTTTGCCAGCATCGCGACCGGCGGCGGCTCCGGCAGGCTGTTGTTCCGAACCGGTGAGACCGCGCGCCGTGTCGCCGACGGCGCCATCGAGATAATCGAGGAAGATCCGCGGCTGTTCGTTGTGGATGGACACACCTTCTCCTCGACCACGCTGGTCAGCGCGCTGCTGGCGTACCCGGAGGTTGCCGAGGCGGCTGTCAGCGCCGCGCCGGCAACAGGCGGCCTGAGGGCATACATCAAGTGGCGGCAGGGCCTGGATCCGCGGGCCGGCGAAGAGGCTGTCCGCGCACGCATCGCGGCCGTATGGCCGCGAGCGGCTCAGCCGCACGCCATAGTGACCGTGGATTCCCTGCCCAGGGCGGCCGACGGCAGCATCGACTTGCGGCGGCTCGACCCGACGCTGCCGGCGCAGAATCTGCACGACACGGTCGCGCTGGATCCGCAGATGGAGCAGCGTCTCGCAGCCATATGGAGCGAGCTGCTGAAGGTCGACAGGATCGATCCCAACGCGAATTTCTTCGAGTTGGGCGGACACTCGCTGCTGGCGGCACGCATGCTGGGCCGCGTCGAAACGGAGTTCCGGCGGCGGGTGACGCTCTCGGCGCTGTTTCGCTCACCCACGATCCGCGGCCTGAGCCGCCTGCTGCGCAGTGACTGCCGGGATTTCGACTTCCGCCAGGTGGTGAAGCTGCATGCGGGCGGCCACCGGCCGACGCTCATCGCGATCAACAATACGGGTGTCTACTATCTGCTCGCCAAGCGGCTGGGTGCCGATCAGCCGGTGACTTCCCTGCAGGTGTTCGATCCGGCCAACAAGCGCTCGGACTGTCCGGATACCCTCGAGGCGATTGCCGCCGAGTACGTGAAGCTCATCCGGCGCGTTCAGCCGCAGACCCCGTACGTCCTCATGGGATGGTGCGTGGCCGGAACGCTGGCCTTCGAGATTGCGCGGCAGCTGGAAGCCGCGGGTCACCAGGTGGCGCACCTGTTCCTGGTCGATTCCTGGGTACCGGGCTATTTCGACCGGCTCTCCGTTATCCGCGGTCTCATCGGCAACTACACGCTGAAGTGGCAGCTGCTGGCAGATGACTGGCGATCCTGGCGAAGGGGGCGGTTGAGTCGGGCTGAATTCTTTGCCAGCCGCCCGACGCTGAAGCGGCTGCTCCCCGATGCCTGGTCGGGTACCGTGAGCGGCACCGCAAAGCAGGACGAAACGCCCGAAAGCTACGACCGCTGGCTGCTGGAGCACCTGAAGAGCTGTAATGCGCGCTATGAACCGAAGCCGTACCGCGGACATATCAGCCTGATCCGCAGTACGCGGGAGCCGACGGGGTGGCTGTTCGACCCGAATGCGGGTTGGGGCGCCTTCGCCGCCGGGGGAGTCGATCTGACGATGGTCGAAGGCAATCATTTCACGATGTTCCAGGAGCCCGGAGTGACGCAGATGGCGGCTGCCATGAGGGAACGGATTGGCCGGTCCACCGAATCGGACCCCGTCGGCCACCTCTTGCCCGCCACCTGATCTGCCGCGGTCTTTGCTATGCACAACCTTTCCAATACGGATGACGCCGGTCGGCGCTTGCCCACGGGTGCGGCCCTGCTGCCGGAAGATCCCCAGTTCGCGGCGAAGTTCAATCGCACCGATTTTCTTTTCGACCACGGTCTGGCGTTCCATCCGCTGTTCGAGCCGGCCGCCCTCGCTGAGCTTGCGAAGCGCATTCCGAGGATCCGTGACTTCGTGTACTGGCAGAACGGCCGCGTCGACGTCGGGGGCAAATGGGACGAGAATCCGGCGCCGCGCCTGACGCTGGAGGACACGATCGAGGGCATCGAGCACAACAATTCGCTCGTGATCCTGAAGCATGCGGAACAGGATCCCGTC
Organism: Steroidobacteraceae bacterium; assembly: GCA_035506335.1. Classification (GTDB taxonomy): domain Bacteria; phylum Pseudomonadota; class Gammaproteobacteria; order Steroidobacterales; family Steroidobacteraceae; genus DAIDKA01. Next base: position 2,697 of record DATJPN010000142.1, read on the forward strand.
TACGGACCGGTGCTGCAGGAAATTCTGCAGAGAATATTCTCGTTTCTGTCGCCCGCCGCGCAAGCGGATATCGTCCTGGGAGAGTCCCTGATCTTCCTGAATTCGCCGCGCCGCAAGACCGCCTATCACATGGATCTCGAGTCCAACTTCCTGCTGCAGATCCGCGGCGTGAAACTCATCCACGTCTTCGACCGCGCCGACCGCAACGTCACTCCGCATGAGGAGCTGGAAAATCATTGCAGTGGCGATTACAACGGCGCGATCTACAAGCCGCAGCTCGAGGTTGCCGCGCACAAGCATCGATTGACACCAGGGCATGGGGTGCACTTCCCGAGTACCGCACCGCACTGGGTGGAGAATGAGGACGACGTATCGATCTCCATCAACATCAACTACGACCTGAAGTCAGTGCACCACGATCTGAAGAAGATCTATCAGGTGAATCGGGTCATGCGCCGGTTCGGAATCGAACCGTCGGCGCCGGGCACATCGGCGGTGAGAGACATGCTGAAACGCCGGCTCGGTACCGGGCTTGAAGTGGTGCGCCAGTGGCGGCATCCACGCACGGCGGTCCCGGCGGAGGCGCTCGCATATCCGCAATGGCGTCCGCACCGCGGGACGGGCGAATGAGTCCACCGGCCGGCTGCCGCTGCATCCACGAGTTGTTCGAGCAGCGCGCGGAAGCAACGCCGGAGCGGATTGCAGTTTCATTCGGCCGACGGCGTCTGTCCTATCGGGAGCTGAATTCACGCGCCAATCGGTTCGCGCACCTTCTGCGCCGGCACGGCGTCGGGCCCGAAGTGCTCGTCGGCGTGTGTCTCGATCGGACCCCCGAGCTCATCGTCGCCCTTCTCGGCATCCTCAAGGCCGGCGGCTGCTACGTGCCCATCGACCCGCAATATCCCCGTGAGCGCATGCAGTTCATGCTGCAGGATGCACAGGCTCCCGTTCTGGTCACGGAGCGCGCGTTTGCGCCGGATCTGCCGATCGCCGGGACGACGGTAATCGTGATCGAGGACGCGACCGGGCAACTCGGCGGGCAACCGGAGGTGAATCCGCAAGCCGGCGTGTCGCCCGAGAACCTGGCCTACGTCATCTATACGTCGGGGTCGACGGGCACTCCGAAGGGAACGCTCATCACCCACCGCAACGTCGTGCGGCTGTTCGCGGCTACGCGCGATTGGTTCCATTTCGGGGAGGACGACGTCTGGACCCTGTTCCATTCCAGTGCTTTCGACTTTTCCGTCTGGGAGATGTGGGGTGCGCTGTTGCACGGCGGGCGGCTCGTGGTCGTGCCATTCGGAATTACCCGCACCCCCTCTCTCTTCCTGCAATTGTTGCGCGACGAACGGGTGAGCGTCCTGAACCAGACGCCCTCCGCGTTCCGGCAACTGGTCAACGCCGAGGAGGCCGCAGGAGGAGGCGGTGAGCTTGCCCTGCGATGGGTCATCTTCGGGGGCGAAGCCCTCGATCATGCCAGCCTTGCGCCCTGGTTCGGCCGCCACGGGGATCAGACACCCCGGCTCGTGAACATGTACGGCATCACCGAGACCACGGTTCACGTGACCTACCGGCCGCTGTCGAAGGCCGATCTTCGCGCCGGGAGCGTGATCGGCATTCCCATACCCGATCTGCAGGTCCACCTGCTGGACGAAGACGGCCATGCGGTGGCCGACGGGCAGACGGGGGAAATCCATGTCGGCGGTGCGGGCGTTGCACGCGGGTACCTGAGGCGTCCGGAGCTCACGGCGGCGAGGTTCCTGCCCGACCCGTTCAGCGCCGATCCGATGGCCCGCCTGTATCGCTCCGGGGATCTGGCGCGACGGCTCCCGGACGGCGGCCTCGAGTACCTCGGCCGCGGCGATCGGCAGGTGAAGATACGCGGCTTCCGGATCGAGCTCGGGGAGATCGCCGCCGTGCTCAATTCCCATGCCGGCATCCGCGACAGCGTGGTCGTGGCAACCGAATCAGCCGGTGGCGAGAAGATCCTGGTCGCCTACCTGATCAAGGCCGGCGGCGCGCCCCCGAGTCTCACGCAGCTGCGAGCGCTGCTGCGGGCCCGCCTCCCCGAATACATGGTGCCATCGGGCTTCGCGTTCATCGACAGCATTCCGCTCACCGTCAATGGCAAGCTCGATGTCGCGGCCTTGCCGCCTCCCGCCAGGGAAGAGCCCGCGCCCATGGCGGCCGATTCACCGGCCCGGACGGGAGCGGCCCGGCTGATCGCCGACATCTGGCAGGAGGTTCTCGATGTCGAGCGCGTTGGCCTCGACCAGAATTTCTTCGATGTCGGCGGTGACTCGATCTCCCTCGCCGAGGTTCATCAGCGCCTCGAGCGTGCCTTCGATCGCGAAATTCCGATCGTCGAGCTGTTCAGCCACACGACGGTTGAGGCACTGGCCGAGCACCTCGGCAGGCGCGAAGCCGCCCCGGATGCCGCGACGTCAGCCACGACCCGTGCGCAACGCCAGCGGGAGGCGCTCGCGGCCCGACGCCGCCAGCAACACAGGGATTGAATGCCGCCGTCGAATCGCCGGATGGCAAGCCGCCGCGGGACCGGTCTAACCCCTTGACTCTATTGGCGTCCCCAACGAGATTCGAACTCGTGTTACCGCCGTGAAAGGGCGATGTCCTGGGCCTCTAGACGATGGGGACGCGGGCTGCACGACCGAGAGGGGTCGCAAGGGTACACGTCCGATCGGACGCATACAACCGGCGCCAGGGCCGGGCGGCGCCTAGTAAGCGCTCTTGCTGCCCCGAATCATGAGTCCGAGTGTGCGGATCAGGATCCACAGGTCCAGCCACGGCGACCAGTGCCGCAGGTACTCGAGATCGTAGCGCACCCGTTCGCGCATCTTGTCGACGGTTTCGGTTTCTCCCCGTAGTCCGTTGACCTGTGCCAGGCCGGTGATCCCCGGCCGCACCTTATGCCGGATCATGTAGCCGCTGATGAGCTTGCGGTACATCTCATTGTGCGCAATGGCATGGGGGCGCGGTCCGACCAGGCTCATCTTGCCCTGTAGTACGTTGAACAGCTGCGGCAGCTCATCCAGCGAAGTCCTGCGGAGGAAGCGGCCGAAGCGGGTGACGCGGGCATCCTCCCTGGTGGCCTGGATGATGACCGGACCGTCTTCGATCGTCTTCATGGAGCGGAACTTGTAGACGATGATCTCATCACCGTTCAGGCCGTAACGACGCTGCCGGAAGATGACGGGGCCCTTCGAGGTGAGTTTCACCGCGACGGCCAAAGCCAGCATGAGGGGGCTGAGCAGGACTATCGAGATACTGGCGATGATCAGGTCGGAAGCGCGCTTGAGGACCGCATCGATGCCGTAGAAGGGCGTATCGCAGACCGAGAGGGCAGGCATGCCGTTGATTTCGACCAGGCGTCCCTGGATCAGGTCGAATGCGAAGGCGTCCGGCACGAAGTACACCGAGGCGGTGGTGTCGCGCAACGCATTCACCAGATCGCTCATCCGCGGCACGTTCGACAGCGGCAGCGCGATGTACACCAGGTTGACACCATGACGGCGGACGAAATCAGCCACGTCCTTGCAATGGCCCGCCAGCTTTTCCGGTTCCACGGTCTGCGCGAGGCGGTCCACGCTGCGAAAATCGAAGTAGCCGAGGAAGCCTTTGGTCGACATCCGGCGTGCGAGTTCGAAGCCGACCGAGTTTGCGCCGACGATGATGTGGCGCGGCGCCGAGGAGCCATTGGCCGCGAACCAGCGTGCCCGCTGACGCACGGCGTGTGCCGCCGACAATGCCACCGGGGTCGCGACGAACCACGTCAGCACCACCTTGCGGGACATGTTCGAACTGACCTTGAAGGCGAATGCGGCGAACAGCAGTACGGCAGCAACCGATGCCCATTGCAGCAGTACCGGTCCGTAAGTGCGCGAGAAATTCGAAAAGGCCTGACCGGACTCGCGGATATTGATCCGGCTGAAGAGCTGGCCGACCAGGATGAAGGCGAGTGCGGCGTAAGCGCCCAGCGGCGGAGTCAGCGGCTCGTGATAGGCAAACTCGACGAGAAACAGCGTGCAGATGACGATCAGCGGATCGAGCTGCTTCAGGAGCGCGACGACCGCGGGCTCGACATCTCCGAGCCGCACACGCCGGTGGGAAACGGATTCCATTAGCGCCGACACACTGGACCCTGAGTCTGACTCGTCATGCCTTATCCCTGCACCATCGTACCCGGTGCGAACGTAACGCTTCAATCGGGGATGCATGCAACTCGCATGCCGCACGCTTGAAGCAAGTTATCGCATCGTGTGCAACCGGTTCGCGGCGTGCGAGGGCGCCGCTCAAAGCGAAAGTCTGACTGACGCTGGCATGACGGTACAATAGACGATTACGCAGGCTTGCGGGAAATGAGACAGGCGGCACGTTCTGGCGCCGGTCACCTTGGCGGACGCCAACTCCATGCAGGCGCAGGACTTTCATCACCCGTGCGACGCGCCGAAACGGAGCGTATGCAAAATGCATACGTTACATAACCGAGCGCATCGCCGGGCCGGCCCGCAGACCGTTGCCTCACGGATCCCGCTTCGAACGCACCCAGTCGAGCTGCCGCGACAACATGAAGCTTATGTAAATCGGAATCTTTCGCAGCGCGTACACCGGCGCGGACGCCAGCGTATACAGCGAAAGAATCCGCCGGCCATATCTGAACCAGGCCAGCAGAACCGAGCCCGCGACCAGCGCCAGGGCCGTCAATGCGCTGATGAGCGGCGCATGGCGGCCGCTCGCCATGGCAAAGACCGCACCGAGCACGGTATTGAACGTGACCAACATGACCAGCAGGGCGAGCGGGGGCACGAGCAGGTCCAAAGCCAGCGCCAGGGTCGCAATGTCCGCACGGCGCACACTGTTCAGGATGAGTTTCGGCGCATCGGTGAGGATCAGACCCAGGTGACCGTGCTCCCAGCGGGTCCGCTGGGAGCGGATGCCGTCCTCGGATTTCGGAAAGGAACTCGTGACGAGGGCATCGGGGCAGAAGAGTGTGGGTTGCCCGGTTCGGGCCAGCTCCAATCCCAGCTGCATGTCCTCGACGATATGGCCGGTCGCGAGCTGCGCCGAACGAATGCAGCCCCACGGAAAGGCCATTCCCGAGCCCATCAGGTGACACGGCAATCCCAGCGCCTTGAAGCCCGAGGGCCGGACCAGGTTCTTCACCAACCAGGCGAACTGCGCGATACGCGTCCGCGTTCCGGCGTCTTCCGGCGACAGCATGAGGTAGAGCGCCTGTACCGGACGCCCGCGCGCCTGGCACTCGCGCGCCAGGCGGTCCACGGCGCCGGGTGCGAAATCGCAGTCGGCATCGGCGATGATGACGACCTGTGGCGGGTCGCGTTCGAGGTGCCGGACGCCAAAGTCCAGTGCAAATCCCTTGCCCCTTCTCGTCGGGTCCTGCCGCTCGATCACCTCGGCACCGGCCGCGGATGCAATGCGCGCCGTCTCATCGGAGCAGTTGTCGGCGACGACGACGAGCCGGTCGGTCGGCAGCAGTTGTTGCAGCAGGAGCTGCAGCGGTCGGCCGATGCCCACCGCCTCATCGTGCGCGGGCATCAGGATGGCCACTCTCGGGCGTGGCCCGGCAATTTCCGGCGTCAAATGGCGGTGTAAAAGCGCACCGGTGACCTGCGCGAAGAGGATCAGCGCGGGCACCGTGAGAATCGCGCCGATCGCGATCAGGAGGATTTCGAGAATCACCATCAGGAAGCCGGCGTCCACTCTTGAATGATCACAGCAACGATTCTCACGACAACGGAATGTTCCGGTACATCGCCAGCGCGCCGTGGTGTGAGCGGCGACACAGTTTTCAGCACACCCGGCGGCAGATCTTACATCCGCGCTGTAAGGTTCCGGGGCATTGCCGCTGTTGTGAGGGTCACCTCTTGAGCCGGCGCCGTAAACTGTTGATTCTGGAAGATGACCCTGCCAGTGGCCGCGATCTCGCGGCCGTCTTTTCCGATCTCGACGTGACCTGCAGTGGCGCCGGCGCCGCGTCGCTGGCCCTGGTCCGCCGCCTCGAGCCGGATGTCGTGCTCCTTGATCTGGATGGCCCCGAAGGGAGGGATGAAGCGCAGCGGCTCGAGCTGCTGCGCAGGATCCTTCACCTCAGCCCCGACATGAAGGTGGTGGCCATCACGGGCGAGAGCGGCCGGGATCTCGCGGTCAAGGCGGTGGGCATCGGCGCCAGCGATTTCTTCCATAAGCCGCTGAATGCCGGGATCCTCTCGACTATCGTCAGGCGGGCCTTGCGCATGCGGGAGCTGGAGGCGGAGAACTCCCGGCTGCGCGAGCAGACGGGGTCCATGGCGCTGGAAGGCGTCATCGGCGCGAGCGACGCCATGCGCGCGCTGTGTCGTGCCGTCGAGAAAGTGGCGCCAACCGGCGCCACCGTGCTCGTGCTCGGAGAAAGCGGCACCGGCAAGGAACTGATCGCCCAGGCCCTGCACCGGCTCTCGGGCCGGGCGCGAGAGCCCTTCGTGGCCATCAACTGTGCCGCCATCCCGGAGAATCTGCTGGAGAGCGAGCTGTTCGGCTACGAGAAAGGCGCCTTCACGGGGGCCGCGCAACGCACACTGGGCAAGCTCGAGCTGGCAGGCGAGGGTACCGTCTTCCTGGACGAGATCGGCGAAATGCCGGCCTCATTGCAGGCGAAGCTGCTGCGGGTGCTGCAGGAACGCTGCGTCGAACGGGTGGGCGGCCGCACGCCGGTGCCGCTGAAGTCGCGCATCGTCTGCGCCACGAACCGCGACCTCGAGCAATCCATCGCCGCTGGCCGGTTCCGCGAAGACCTGTTCTACCGCGTCAGCGAGGTGAGCCTGCGGATCCCGGCGCTGCGCGAGCGGGGTGGCGACAGCGTGCTGCTGGCGCAGTGGCTGCAGCAGCAGATTGCGCAGCGGCTCGGCAAGGGCGCGCGGGCGTTTTCGCCGCAGGCCATCGGCGCCATCCAGGCGCACCCGTGGCCGGGCAACGTGCGCGAGCTGGAAAATCGCATCAAGGGGGCGATGATCATGGCCGAGGGGGCGGTCATCACGGCGGCCGATCTCGGGCTCACGGATCCGGAGGCGGATCCGGAGCATCTGAATCTGCGCGTCGCACGGCGCAAGGCCGAGGCGCAGGCGCTGCGCCAGGCTCTCGCGCTTTGCGCAGGCAACCTGTCGCGTGCCGCCGAGTCGCTGGGGGTGACGCGGCCGACGCTCTATGACCTGCTGACGAGGCACCAGATAGACCCGGCGCGCTTCAGCCGCGCCGGCGACAAGCGCCCGTGAGGCGGGGCGACGGCCGGATGCTTCAGCGCTGCTTGAATTCCTCGGGCGAGAGCTGATGCCGCCCGAGCAGCTTGTAGAAGTCCGTACGATTGCGCTTGGCGAGGCGCGCCGCCTGGCTGACGTTGCCCCCCGTGATCTGCAGGATCTGCGACAGGTAGCTGCGGGTGAACTCATCGCGCGCCTCGTCGAATGACGGCAGTTTGCCCTGGCCGCCGCCCAGTGACTGCTGCACCAGCTCCACCGGAATGATCGGTGTCTGCGACAGGGCGACGTTCTGTCGCACGACGTTCTGCAGCTGCCGGATATTGCCGGGCCAGTCCGCTCTGGCCAGCAGTTCGACCGCCTCCGGAGCATAGATCTTGCGCGCCCCGCCCTCGCGGGTCAGTTTCGCCAGGAAATGGGCGACGAGCAGCGGGATGTCTTCGCGGCGGCGGTTCAATGGCGGCATCTCGATATGCACGACATTCAACCGGTAGTACAGGTCCTCGCGGAACTGGCCGCTTTGCATCAGCGCCTGCAGATCGCGATGGGTGGAGGAAATCACCCGCACGTTGACCGGGACCGCAGTGGTACTGCCCACGGGCCGCACCACGTTCTCCTGCAGAACGCGCAGCAGCTTGACCTGCAGCGGCATCGGCATGTCGCCGATCTCATCGAGCATCAGGGTGCCGCCGTCGGCGGCGCGGAACAGCCCCTCCTGTGCTTCGGCTGAGCCGGCGACTGCGCCCTTTTCATGACCGAACAGCTCCGCCTCGAGCAGCTCCGGGGCGATCGCGCCGCAGTTGACCGCGACGAAGGCCTTGGCGCGGCGCGGGCTGGCGCGATGAATGGCGCGCGCCAGCAGTTCCTTGCCGGTGCCGCTTTCCCCGGTGATCAGAACCCGCGCGTCGGTGCCCGCGACCATGTGAGCCTGGGCCAGCTTCTCCTCCATGACCGAGCTGCGGGTCACGATCTCGGAGCGCCAGTCCTCATCCGAGGATCCGAACCCGGAGATGCGCAGTGCCTTGTGGACCTGGTCCAGCAGCTCCTGCTTGTCCACCGGCTTGGTCAGGAAACCGAAGGCGCCCATCTGCGTGGCCTGTACGGCATCCGGGATGGTGCCGTGGGCGGTCAGCAAGATGACCTTCAGTCCCGGCCAGCGGTTCTGCAGCTCCTTGAGCAGCGCGATGCCGTCCATGGGTTCCATGCGCAGATCCGTGATCACGAGGTCGGGCCGGAAGCGGCTGGCCGCCGCCACGGCCTGCGGACCGCCTTCCACCGCCTCCACGTCGTAGCTCTCCGCGCGCAGGCGGATGGTGAGAAGTCGCAACAGTCCCGGGTCGTCATCGACGACGAGGATGCGGGCCTTGCGTTTGCTGGCGATGGTCACTGCGGTGTTCCCCCGGCGGCCTTGGGCTTGCTCAAGGTCCGTTCGATGTTGGCGATGGCGTCCAGTTTCGCATGCGCGTCGTCCAGTTCCTTGTGCAGCCGCGCATTGTCGTCGATTTCGGCCTGAAGCCGCCGGTTGAGGGTGGCATACCGGTCGCGGTCGGTGTGCTCGGCCGGGGCCTGCAGGCGCTGGATCGTCGCGGCCTGCGACAGAGTCTGGTCCACGTTCTGCAGGGTCAGAAAGGCCATGGCCCGCTCCGCCGGCAGCAGCGTTTCCTGGGTCGCGATCAGCTCCTGCAGCAGCTTCTGGGCCTTGCCGGCGTCGGTCCCGGGGTGATTGGGCGTCGCGAGGACCATCGCATACTTGAGCTCATGGCTCGGCGTCGGCGCAGCCTCGAAATCCCGCCGGGCGCCGCTTAGGATTTCCGCCTGCTCGGCGGGCGTTCCCTGTACCACGCGTTGCAGCGCCTCCAGGTAGCTCGCCAGCAGGGCCGCCTGGGTCACGGCCCGATCGATGGTGGGCGGATGCTCCGGGGGCGGCACCTCGTGACCGGCGGTGAAGGTGGTGCACGCACCGAGCAGCGCGGCGACTGCCACGCACAGGAGTGTAATCAGGTGTCGGCCGCTACGCGGCATCGGCCTGCTCCCCGGCGTTCTGGCGGCTGTGGCTGCGCAGCGGCATGGTGATGCGGAAGTGCGCCCCGGGATACTGGCCGTCCACGATCTGCACGGTCCCGTCATGGGCGGCGACGAATTCCAGAACCACCGACAAGCCGATGCCGGTGCCCTTGACGCTGGCGCCTCGGGCTGCCTTACCCGTATAAAACGCCTCGAAGATGTGGGCCCGCTCGTCATGGGGTATGCCGGGGCCCGAATCCGCCACATCGAGCAGCAGCTGATCACCCCCGGTCTGGGCGGACAGATAGATGGCGCCGCCCTTGGGCGAGTACTTGATGGCGTTGGACAGCAGGTTGTCGAGGATCAGGCGCATCTTGCCGCGGTCGGCCGTCAGGGTGACATCCTCGATCTTCACCTCCAGCCGTACCCGCTGACCGAGCAGCGTGAGCTGCTGGTTCTCCAGTACCTGCTTCACCAGCGGGCGCAACCGGAACTCGCTCGCCTCCAGACCGACGCTGCTGGTCTGCCAGGCGCTGAAGGAGAGCAGGTTTTCGATCAATCGCTGCAACTTCAGACCGTTCTCGCGCAGGATTCCGGTGACCTCGCGCTGACTCGAATCCAGTTCGCCCACCGCGCCGTCCATGAGCAGCTCGGTGCCTTCGCGGATATTGGCGAGCGGCGTCTTCAACTCATGAGACATGTGCCGCAGAAACCGGTTTCGCTCGGCCGCGAAGTCCAGCAGCCGGCCGCGCAGCCATTCCAGCTGCCTTCCCAGGCGCTCTATGTCGATCGGACCGCTGACGCTGATGGGATGAGAGAGGTTCCCGCGACCCAGCTCACTGATCGCCCGGTCGATCCGGCGCAGTGGCCGGCCCACGCCGAAGGTGAGCACGACGATGGCGAATACGGCCAGTGGCACGAGCAGCGCGCTCTGCCACAGCAACAGCCGCTGGGACTCACTGGTGCGTCGCTGGATACCGGCGATCTGGGCGTCGATTTCGGCCTTGCTCTGCACGGCGATGCGCTGCGCGAGGGCGCTCATCTCGGCAAACCGCGGCAGGGTCGCATCGACCGTGCTGCCATTGGCGGTGGCAGCGAAGACTTCGGTGGCAATCCGAGGTTGCGGCGGGCCCAGCTGCGCCAGGGCCTCCCGGCCGGCCGCGGAGCGCAGCTGGTGGGCCAGTTGCTCGCGCGAGCGGGTCAGCTGGGCGTCGTGCTCCCGGTAGACCTCCAGCAGCTTCGGATCCGCCAGGACCTGATGCTGGAGGGTGGCCCGTTCCAGCAGCAGGACCTCGGACATCAGGTCTTCGCTCGCCCGGGCCGATCCGATGCCCTCGGAGGCCACGGTGCGGCTGGAATCGGCCAGCTGCTGGATGTGCAGCGCAGCAGTGAAAATGGCCACCAGCAGCGGCACCGCGATCACCGCGACGCCCAGAAGCATCAGACCACTCAAGGACTTGGGCCAGAAAAACCGCATATTGGCCATTCTACGCCACGCCCGGCTGACCCCGGCGTGACAGTTGTCGCGCTGCGATCGTCCTCACCAGGGCTCGCGCAGCTGTCTCGCCTCCCAGTCGAGGGAGGTGCGCACGATCGTGTCCAGGTCATCGAGCCTCGGGGTCCAGCCGAGCACGGTGCGGATCCGGTCGGCCTTCGCGACCAGTACCGCCGGGTCGCCCGCACGACGGGGCTCTTCGCGAGTCGTGAGCCTGCGGCCCGACACCCGCTGCACGCTCTCGAGAACCTGGCGCACGCTGTAGCCGTGACCGTAGCCGCAGTTGAGCACCGTGCTGGCGCCCGCCCGTCGCAGGTAGTCCAGGGCCGCGAGATGCGCCCCGGCGAGGTCC
>DATJPN010000143.1:0-8030 GCA_035506335.1 Steroidobacteraceae bacterium
CGGTTGTGATCGAACTCTCACCCGCAGGACACCCGCGGCGGGATGGCCGCAGGAATCCACGCCCTGAGGAAATCCTGCATCGGGATCGGGCAGCTCCCGCGACCGGCGCACCAAAGTGCGACAGCCGTGTGGGCCGAGTGCGCTAGAATCCGCCAAGCCCTTGAAACTTTTGCGCCGACCGGCACTCTGAACTGCGATGTTGCATCACCTCCGTTCCCCCGCGGGCACTCTCCTGATGGGTCTGACAGTTGCCGGCATGGCGGGTTGCACGGGCATCCGGGTTTCCGATCAGCCCCCGCCCAATTACAGCATTGCGGGTGTCTGGGAACTCAATGCCGCCTTGAGCTCGGATGCCGACAAGGTTCTCGCCGCGCTGCAGCCCAAGCCGCGCCCCGGCGCACTGGCCGAAAAAGGTGTGGCCGGGCCGGCCACCGTGATCATCAACGATCCGACCACCGATCTGCCGCCGGCGGATGCCTCCCGCGGCGGTCGCGGTCGCGGTGGGGGCATGTTCGCTGCGGGCGCGCAGAACGATCGCAACGCCTACCGTCCGCCCATCGATTTCCAGACCAACGCCCTGCTCGGTGGCCAGTGGCTGATCATCCGGCAGACGGATACCGAGGTGCGCATCGCCAATGCCGCCACCACCCGCAGCTACACACCCGGCGAGCACAGCGTGGTGTCCGTCCCGAGCGGCGTGGCCGACCAGGACTCCGGCTGGTCGGGCCGGGATTTCCGGGTCTACCTGAAGCCGCAGATCGGGCCCTCCGTGGAGGAAACCTACACCCTGCCGGCCGACGGCAAGCACCTGACGGTCACGATCCGAGTCGGCAGCGAGGGCCGCAACCAGGCCATCAAGGTCATCCGGGTCTACGACCGCAGCGCGAAGGATCCGGCCTCGTTCCGGCAGACCCTCGAGGAGACCCTGCCCCCCACCGACTAGAGCGCCATTGATCCCGTCGCGCCGACCGTTCATGGGTCGGCCGGTGCGGCTCAGGACGCAGGCTGTTCCCGGAGCGCCCGACGGCCTATCCTGCGGGGGTGAACTCCACCACGCTGACAGTCCCGTCGGTCGACCTGTCGAGCACCGCCCTGGATGCGAGGGCCGATGTGCAGGCGCACAGTCGCGCGGATGCCACGGATTACCAGCCCCTGAGCCGCACCGAGCTGCTGCTGATCCTCGGGTTCTGGACGCTGATCGCCATCATGACCTCGGCGAATGCCCTGATCGAGCCGCGTGGACATGGCCCCTGGCAGCCTCTGGTGCCCTTCGCCGCAACCCTCGTGAACTTCGCGAACGCGTTCATGTGGTGTGCCGTCACCCCGGCGATCATCTGGTTCGCGAGCCGCTTCGCGATCGAGCGCACCCGCTGGCCGACCCGGGTGATGTTCGTGGTGATCGGCCTGGTGCTCGCCATCATCATCGACCTCGCGACCAGCTTCGTGCGCCAGCACCTTTTCTACTCCCCGACGCCCATCTCCCCGGACATGGCGGCGATGGCGCGGCTGCGGCGGCTGTGGTTCATGAACGAGTTCATCGTCTTCGTGGCGGTGCTCGCGGGCGGGTTCGCGCGCAATTACTTCTGGCGCTACCAGGTGCGGCGCGAAGAGACCGTGCGCCTGCAGGCCCAGGCGGCACAGCTTCAGGCCCAGCTGGCCGATGCGCGGCTTTCCGCGCTGCGCATGCAGCTGAATCCGCACTTCCTGTTCAACACCCTGCACGCCGTATCGGCGCTGGTGGAGCGCGACCCGCGCGGCGTGCGGCGCATGATCGCGCGCCTGAGCGAGCTGCTGCGCACCTCGCTGGACGAGGCCGACGAGCAGGAAGTGCCGCTGCAGCGCGAGCTGACCTTCACCGAACGGTACCTGGATGTCATCCAGATCCGTTTCCAGGGCCACCTGCACGTCGACATGCACGCCGACGACGACGTGCGCGACGCGCTGGTGCCCAACCTCATCCTGCAACCGCTGGTCGAGAACGCGGTCAAGCATGGCATCAGCAAGTTGAGCAGCGGCGGCCATATCGAGGTCACGGCGGCCCGGGAGGGCGAGCGGGTGATCCTGAGCGTGCGCGACAACGGCCCGGAGGTCCCCCTCGACACGCTGCCGGCGCCGAACAGCCTCGGGCTGCGCAACACCCGCGCACGGCTGGCGGCCCTGTATGGCCCGGACCAGAGCCTGACGCTCAAGCACGCCCACGGCGGGGGACTCATCGCGGAGGTCTCGCTGCCCTACCACACCGGGAATGACCTGCGGACCAGCGCCGTGGCCGCTTCCGCCTGAGACCAGGCGATGACGGGACCGAATCTGCGCGTCCTCATCGTCGATGACGAAGCCCTCGGACGCCAGCGCCTTGAGGATCTGCTGCGGCACGAGGAGGGCGTGGAGATCGCCGGGTTCGCGGACAACGGCGACGCGGCCATCGAGGCCATCCACACCCTGAAGCCCGACCTGGTGTTCCTCGACGTGCAGATGCCGCGCCGTACGGGCCTGGAAGTCGTGCGCGACATCGGTCCGGAGAACATGCCGCCGACGATCTTCGTGACGGCCTACGATCAGTACGCCCTCGAGGCCTTCGACGTGGCGGCCGTGGACTACCTCGTGAAGCCCTTCGATGATGAGCGCTTCGAGCAGGCCTTCCGGCGGGCGCGCAAGACGATCGGCCTCGCCGAGCTTGGCCGGCTGTCGGAGCGGCTGCGCACCGTGCTGAACGCGGCCGGGCCCGCGGCGCCCGGCGCGCCCCCGGCCGTCGCGCCCGGGGGCTTCACCGACTCCGTCAGGACCGGTTACCTGGAGCGGATCGCGGTGGAAATGCGCGGCCAGGTGCGCGTGGTGCCGGTGGCGACCATCGAGTACATCGCGGCCAGCGGGCCGTACGCGGAGATCCACGTCGGGGATCGCACCTACATCATCCGCGAGCGCATGCAGACGCTCGAGGAGCGCCTGGACCCTGCGCATTTCTTCCGCATCCACCGCTCGGTGATCGTGAAGCTCGACCAGATCGAGACGCTGCTGCGCGAAGCCGGCGGCGACTACGCGGTGCAGCTGCGTTGCGGCGCGCGGCTCTCGGTGAGCCGCAACCGGGTCGAGCCGCTGGAGAAGTGGATGGGCCTCGCCAAGGCCCGCTAGCTAGCGGGCCGCCCCGCTCAGATCCTGATGTTCCGCCATACGCCGAGTCGCCAGCGGCCGAACAGCACCGAGCCGAGCAGCAGTACGTAGACGATGACGGCGATCCAGCCTCCCTGGGTGCCGAAGCCGAACTGCGGCAGGAAGTGCAGGAATCCGCCCCCCGGGGCGAATGTCAGGGCGTGCGCGAGCGGCACGAACACGAACCACGACAGCCCCAGGACCAGCGCACCGGGAACCAGGGTATCGCCGGCACCGCGCAGGCAGTAGCTGCTGGCGATGTTCAGGCCATCGAAGAACTGGTACGCGGCGGCGAACCACAGCAGCAGGGCCCCTTCGCGCAACACCGCCTGTGATGCGAGGTCGCCGGCGGCAAGCAGCTGCGGCAGCACCCAGGGGCCGGCGAGCGCCAGCAGCACGCCGATGCCGCCCATGAGGATCGCGGCCAGCAGCACGACCCGCGTGCCCACCCGCATGGCCCAGGCCCGGTCGCCGGCGCCGATGGACTGCCCGACCAGCGTCGTGCCGGCCTGCGCGACACCGACTCCCGGCATGTAGGCAATCGCGGTGGAGGCCATGACCAGCTGGGTCGCCGCGCCATCGACGGCGCCGAGGCGCACCTGCATCAGCTGGAACAGCGCGATGCCCAGCAGGTCCGATGCGCCCGTCAGGCCCATCGGGAATCCGAGCTTGAACTGCGCCCACAGCACCGGCCAGCGGGGACGCCACATCAGGTGCGTGCGGTACCGGCGCCGGTAGCCGGCCGACAGGAACACGATCAGGGTGCTGGCCAGTCCCACCCCCTGCGCGCAGGTCGACGCCCAGGCCGAGCCGGCCACTCCGAGCCCCAGGCCGAAGATGAATATCCGGTTCAGGAGGATGTTCATGCAGGTGATGATGATCGTGATGACCACCGTCGTCCGCGGACGGCTGATGCCGTTGAAGAAGCCGAGCACGCCCCACACCGCCACGCCGAGCGGCGCCCCGGCGACACGCGGCAGCCAGAAGCGTGCGGCGGTATCCTCGATGTCCTGACCGATGCCGAAGGGCGCCAGGATGTAGTGGCTGGACAGGCCGACGGCGAAGAACACCGGTACGACGCAGAGGATCCCCCACAGTCCCGACCAGGCCGCCTGCGAGGCGCGGGCATGGCGGCCCGCGCCGAAGCACTGACTGACGCAGGTCTGCACGGCCATGCCCGGTCCGGCCAGCACCAGCACCACCGCGACCACCAGCCAGTTGACCGCGCCCACGGCCGCCAGGGCGGTCGTGGAAATATGGCCGATGAACCACAGATCGGTGAGATTCAGGATGGTCTGCACCGCGCTGTTGGCGATCAGCGGCAGGGCGAGCGCCAGCACCGCACGCATGTCCACGTGCGCGCGACCCGCCGCATCCATCCGGCGCGCGGGCAAACCGCCGTGAGGCAGCTGTGATGGAGTCGGGGTAATCATGGCGAGCCGCGAAGTATGCTTCGGATCAGGATCGGGGTGATACCGTGCCGCGCCCGGCTCCCGGCACGGGCGTCGGCGGAGGAACTGTCCTATGATGGTGCAGATACGGCGGGTGCGCGCTAGCACGAAACTTGCACACGGTCTTCACGGTCACACGCTCAACAAGTACTCAAGACGATGAACGCACCCGGCCTGCCCGTCCGTTCCGAATTCGGTCCCGTCGATGCGACCGCGCCGCATGGTGGCGCGGCCCTCAGCAAGGACGCCCTGAAGCACGCCTTCCACAACAATCTCTTCTATGTGCAGGGCAAGATCCCGACTCTGGCCTCGCGCCACGACTACTACATGGCGCTCGCGCTCACGGTCCGCGACCAGATGCTGCATCGCTGGATCAGCACCGCCGAGGCCTACACCCGCCACGGCTCGCGCACGGTCGCGTACTTCTCGGCCGAGTTCCTGATGGGCCCGCACCTGGGCAACAACATCCTGAACCTCGGCCTCGAACAGGTCGTGCGCCAGGCCATGGCGGAACTGGGCCTCGACTACGACGAACTACTGGAGTGCGAGGACGAGCCGGGCCTGGGCAACGGCGGCCTCGGGCGCCTGGCCGCCTGCTTCCTCGATTCGCTGGCGACCTTGCAGATTCCGACCATCGGCTACGGCATCCGCTACGAGTTCGGCATCTTCCAGCAGGAGATCCTCGACGGCTGGCAGGTCGAGAAGACCGACAAGTGGCTGCGCTTCGGCAACGCCTGGGAGATCGCCCGTCCCGAATGGGCGGTCGAGGTGAAACTCGGCGGCTACACCGAGCACTACAGCGACGAACACGAACGCGTGCGCACGCGCTGGGTGCCGCAGCGCACGGTCGTGGGCGTGCCGTACGACACGCCGATCCTCGGCTACCACGTCAACACGGCGAACACGCTGCGCCTGTGGCGCGCCGAAGCGACCGAGTCCTTCGACTTCTCGACCTTCAACCGCGGTGATTACTACGGCGCCGTCAACCAGAAGGTCTCCTCGGAGAACCTGACGAAGGTCCTGTACCCGAACGATGAGGCCGTGCAGGGCAAGGAACTGCGCCTGGAACAGCAGTTCTTCTTCGTCTGCTGCTCGCTGCAGGACATGCTGCGCATCCTCAAGATCCAGGGCATTCCACGCGAACGGCTGCACGAGAAGTTCGCGGCGCAGCTGAACGACACGCATCCGGCGATCGCCGTCGCCGAACTGATGCGGCTGCTGATCGACGAGAACGCCATGGACTGGGAAACGGCCTGGTCCATCACCCGCCGGACCTTCGCCTACACCAACCACACGCTGCTGCCCGAGGCGCTCGAACGCTGGCCGCTCGCCCTGTTCCGCCGCACCCTGCCGCGGCACATGGAGATCATCTTCGAGATCAACGCGCGCTTCCTCGACGAGGTGCGCATCCGCTTCTTCGGCGACGATCACCGGGTCAGCAGCCTGTCGCTGATCGACGAGAGCGGCGAGCGCTATGTGCGCATGGCGCACCTCGCCTGCGTCGGCAGCCATGCCATCAACGGGGTCGCCGCGCTGCACTCGGAGCTGCTCAAGACCGACGTGCTCAAGGATTTCTACGCCATGTGGCCGGAGAAATTCTCCAACAAGACCAATGGCGTCACCCCGCGCCGCTGGATCGCCCTGTCGAATCCCGGCTTGACCAAGCTGATCAGCGAAGTCATCGGCGATGAGTGGATACGCGACCTCACCCAGCTGCGCAAGCTCGAGGCTTTCGTCAGGGACGCCGCCTTCCTCGAACGCTGGCAGAAGATCAAGCACGCCAACAAGGCCGCGCTCGCCAAGTCCATCCGCAGCCGCACCGGCGTGCTGGTGGATCCGAATTCGATGTTCGACGTGCAGGTCAAGCGCATCCATGAATACAAGCGCCAGCACCTGAACATCCTGCACGTGATCTCGCTGTACCACCGGCTGCGGTCGGACCCGCACCACGACATGCAGCCGCGGACGTTCATCTTCGGCGGCAAGGCCGCGCCGGGCTACTACATCGCGAAGCTCATCATCAAGCTCATCACCTCGGTCGGCGAGGTCATCAACAAGGACCCGGCCGTGAAGGGCCGCATCAAGGTCGTGTACTGGCCGAACTTCAGCGTCAAGACCGGCCAGCACATCTATCCGGCGGCGGACCTCTCCGAGCAGATCTCGACCGCCGGCAAGGAAGCCTCCGGCACCGGCAACATGAAGTTCTGCATGAACGGGGCGCTGACGATCGGCACGCAGGACGGCGCGAACATCGAGATCCGCCAGGAGGTCGGCGACGAGAACTTCTTCATGTTCGGGCTGTCCGCGCCGGAGGTCTACGCCCTGAAGGCGCAGGGGTACCAACCGGGCCATTGCTATGATTCGAACCCCGAGCTGCGCCAGGTAATCGACCTGGTCAAGGACGGGTTCTTCTCCCGCGGCGACACCCAGATCTTCAAGCCGCTCGTCGATGGACTGCTCGGCTGGGATCCGTACCTGGTGCTGGCGGACTTTCAGTCCTACGCGGACTGCCAGCGCACGGTCAGCCAGGCGTACGCCGACCCCACGCACTGGTCGCAGATGTCGGTGCTCAACGTCGCGCGCTCCGACAGCTTCTCCTCCGACCGGACCATCCGCGAATATGCGGACGACACCTGGAAGGCGCCGCGCGTGCCGATCCGCCTGCTGTCCGAGAAGGACCTGACCTTCGGCATCCAGATGCCCGGCTGATCCCTCGAGGGCGTGCTTGACGCCCCCGCCCGCGCAGCATAGCGTTGCCGCGCCCCGCTCCTCGGGGCGGGAGGCAATCATGCGCGCTGCGGTCTATCACGGACGCCGGGATCTGCGTCTGGAAGACGTGCCGGAGCCGGTCACCCGGCCGGGACACGTCAAGCTGCGCGTGCTGTACAACGGCATCTGCGGCAGTGACCTGCACGAATACTACGACGGCCCGATCACCACCCGCGCGACGCAGCCCCATCCGCTGACGGGCATCGTCAATCCCGTGATCCTGGGTCATGAGTTATGTGGCGAAGTGGTCGAGGTCGGCGACGGCATCGAGGATCTCGCCGTCGGCGACCGGGTCGCGGTGGAACCGGTGCAGACCTGCGGCCACTGCCTGTTCTGCGAAAGCGGTCAGTACAACCACTGCGGCCTGCTGGCCTTCCACGGCTACAACCGCGACAGCGGTGGTCTCGCCGAGTACAGCGTGGTCACGCGCCGCATGGCGCACCGGCTGCCGCGGGGCATGACGGGCATCCAGGGCGCGCTGATCGAACCGATGGCCATCGCCTGGCGGACCGCCGACCGCTGCCTGCTGCAGTCGGGGCAGACGGCCGTGATCCACGGCGGCGGACCCATCGGCATCGGGGTCTACTTCACGCTGCGTCGCCGCGGCGTGAACGTGATCATGTCGGACCCTTCGGCGGCACGCCGCAAGGTGCTGCGCGGCCT
>DATJPN010000144.1:0-24537 GCA_035506335.1 Steroidobacteraceae bacterium
ATGGGGCGCATCTGGCCCATCAGGGTGACACCGTCATCGTCAGCTTGAACCACCGGCTGAATGTACTGGGTTACCTGGAACTCGGCGCGGCCGCAGGACCAGCCTTTGCGGATTCCGGCAATGTGGGACAGCTGGACCTGATTGCCGCGCTGCACTGGGTGCACGACAACATCGCCGGGTTCGGCGGCGATCCGGCAAACGTCACCATTTTCGGGGAATCCGGTGGGGGCGGCAAAGTCTCCACCTTGCTGGCCATGCCGCAGGCCAAAGGACTGTTCCAGCGGGCCATCATGCAAAGCGGCTTCGGCCTGCGCGCCATTACGCTGCCGGAGGCCGCCCGGACCACCGATTCCCTGCTCGCAATCCTCAAGCTCAGGCGCGATCAGGTCGCGCAGTTGCAGGCCCTTCCCGTGAAGACCCTGCAGGACGCTCTACGCACCGTCACCGGCGGCACCCCCCTGGGGGTTGGACCCGTGCTGGACGGCCGGTCCGTGCCACGCCACCCCTTCACGCCGGACGCACCGCCGATCGCGAAGGATGTCCCGATCATGGCGGGTTGGAACAAGGACGAGACGACGATCCTGTTTCCGCCGCCTGATGCCTTCGATCTGGATTGGGCCGGACTGCGCAGGCACCTCGTCGAGCAGATGCCGGGACGGGACGTGGACGGCATCGTCGCCCGGCTTCGAGCCCTGCGTCCCCTCGCGACGCCCAGCGACCTGTATTTCACCGTGACAACGGAACTGGGGATGGGCACCGGGGCTCGTACCGTCGCGACCCTGAAGGCGCGCCAGGGCGGTGCGCCGGCCTACCTGTATCGGCTGGAATTCGAGTCCCGGGTCAATGGAGGGCGACTGCGGGCCCACCATGGGCTGGACGTTGCCCTGGTATTCAACAATGTCGGCGCCGCCACCACGGTGGGAGATGCCCTGGTGCAGGCCCAGCAGGTGGCCGATGCCATGAGCGCCGCATGGCTGCGATTTGCGCGTACCGGCGACCCCAATGGGCCGGGACTGGCTTACTGGCCGGTCTTCGATCCACAACGGCAGCCGACCATGGTCTTCAATGCCGTTTCCCGCGCGGTATCCGATCCGATCGGCGACCTGCGGCTGCTGCTGGCGACGCCCTAGAGAATTGCGTAGTAGCGGAACAGGGAATGATCGGGCGGATCCTCCGGTGTGGTCTTCGGCATGCGCTTGCCCACGCCGATGATCACCGTCCTGTTGAGCCAGTCGTGCGGTCCCTCCGGCGCCCGGAAGTATGGCGTACAGCGGAAGTACGCTGCCGAGCTGTGGACGTAGCCGAGATTGCGGATGTAGATCAGCGTGCCGTCGTCCGCCTGCAGCATGTAGTGCGCGTTCAGCTCAACCACGCCGTCGGCGCGGATGACGGGCCAGTCAGCGCCGCTGTAGTCGACGACCGTGCCGTTGAGGCGTGGACCGCTCACCGTGGAGCCCTGCCCGACCGAAGTGTACCCCTGCCTGGCCCCGCCGCTGAGCGGCCCGGCTGACCAACGGCGGTCAAAGTTGATGCGCACGTCGAATACATGCTCGTATCGAAGCGCCAGTTCGGCGTCATTCATGGCACATCTCGACCGCCCATTATCTCCTGCGGCCGCGGCCGTGGCCGGGCCCCGGTGCAATCGCGACAATTCCCGGTGTCGCCGAGCTCGACTCTTCCGCGCCCGGATATACGGCCTGGGCGATGAGGTCGATGAACGCACGGATCCGCTGCGGCATGTATCGCCGCTCCAGGAATGTGGCGGAAATGATCACCGGTGGAATCCGGCAGTTCGGCAGGATCCGCACCAGTTGTCCTGAGCGCACTTCCTCTTCACAGATCGGATGGGTCAGCATCGCAATGCCGACGCCCGCGACGGCCATTTCCTTGGCAACCACGATGTCCGTGGTGGCCAGATGAGGTACCAGCGCCGTGCGTCCACCCGCCGTCGCCGCCGCCCACACTCCGTCATTGACCTGGCTGTCCAGCACGATACAGTCATGGTCGACCAGCTGTGCGGGCGTCTGGGGCACCCCTTTGCGCGTGCAATAGTCGGGGCTCGCGTACAGCCCGCGCGGCAACTCCGCGAGCCGCCTGGCCGGCAGTTGCTCGTTGCGCACCCGGCCAATGCAGATGGCCACGTCATAGGGCTCCTCGCTCACGTCGATCCAGCGATTGGAGACATGGATGATGAGGCGCACTTCGGGGTAACGCAGGGCGAAGTCGGAGATCGCCCGGCTGACCCAGGTGCTTGCCAGGCCGATCGGCATGCTGACACGCATGACGCCGCTCAGCTGCGACTGCATTTCCGCGGCAATCATGGCGGCATCATGCGTTTCCACCGAGATGCGCTCGCACCGGTGCAGCAAGGCCTCCCCGATCTCCGTGAGCTCCAGGCACTTGGCACTGCGCCTCACGAGCACCGCGCCGATCTGCTTTTCCAGCTGTCGCAGCTTCCGGCTCAAGGTCGCCTTGGGCGTGCGCAGGTGCACCGCTGCCTGGCTGATGCTGCCGCAACGGATGATCTCCATGAACAGCATGAGCAGATTCAGATCCAGGCGCGGCCTGATGTCGGGCATTGCTGCGCTGACGACGCCATCGATTGCAGTCCTGACTGCCATTGCACTCCCTCAATCCCCTGCGGCCGGCCGGTGCCGTCCCAGAAGCAGTACCGCCATGCTGGCGCAGACCGCCGGCACGACGGCCAGCATGAACGTGGCACTGGGCGACCAACCCAGGGCGATCACCCATCCTGTACCCAGGGGCCCGATGATGGAAGCGATTCTTCCGGTGGCGAGACCCGAGGACAACGCCGTTGCCCGCAGAAAAGTCGGATGCCGGAATGCCAGCAGGGCATTGGCACCCATCTGTCCGGCGACGATGCAGAAGCCGGCGGACGCGGCGCCGAGCATCATCGGCACCTCGGCACCGGCGACCAGTGCCAGCAGTCCTATGGAAGCCGCGGCTGCCGCATAAAGCACCGCCATCAGCCGCTCCAGCACCAGGTGACTCATGAGCCACGCCATCGCGATGGTGCCTGCCAGTCCGCCGATGTTCAAGCCAACCCCGCTCATTATGCTTGCCGACTCCGTCAGCCCGCTGGCGCGCGCGAGCGTTGGCAACCAGCTGGCGAACACGTAGATCTCGAGGTTGTTCATGAAGACCACGATGAACAGCAGCACGGTCGCCGGTGCCCTTCCGGCGCGAAACAGATGCCTGAAGGTCAGTCCGCCTGGCCGCTCCTCGTTCAGGACGAACCTCAGGCCTGCGGGAAGTCCCGGGTCGATGCGACGCAGCACTGTGGCCAGTCTGTCGCCCTGATCGGCCTTGAGCGCCAGGAAATAGGGAGACTCGGGCAGCGCCCACAGCAGGACCGGGACCAGCGCCAGCGGCAGGAGGCCGCCGATCAGAAAGACGCCGCTCCAGCCAAACCGGGACATCAACTGCGCGGCGATGGTCCCGGCCGTGGCGGCCCCGATGGTCATCCCGCACAATACCGCGACCAGCAATGCCCCGCGGCGGCGGCTCGGACTGATCTCGGTCACCAGCGCCAGTGCATTGGGCAATGCGGCCCCGAGTCCCAGGCCCGTGACCAGCCGCAGCATCCGCAGGGAGTCCAGCGAGTGGGCCTGGGTCGTGGCCAGCGAAGCGAGACCGAACTCGATCACGCCCGCGATGAGCACGAGCCGGCGCCCATACCGGTCGGCGATCGGCCCGGCGAACGCCGCGCCGATGAACTGACCGAGGAACCCCCAGGCAAAGACCGGTCCGAGTGCGCCGGGGGCGAGGTGCCAGAGGGCGGCCATGCGGGGCGCGACAAACCCGATGGCTGAGGAGTCGAATGAGTCGAGGATCATGACCAGCCCGCACAGCGCCACCACCCTCAGCTGCAGGCCGGACAACGGTCGCGCGTCGATCAGGGCCGCCACGTCCGCCGTGCCTGCCACCCGCGGCAATGCGGCATTCGTCAGGTCGTTCACTTGCAATCCCTACCCGGGTCCCAGGGACCGTCCAGCGGTATTGTTCTGTTTGTCTGAGTATTCAGTCATGATACTACCCGTGCGGAATGCGTTAACGGAAGAACTCGTGCCGGGTACGAGGATGGATGAGCATTGCATCCGATGAAGACCGCGCAGGAGTTGACCGCCGCTGACTATCGTCGCTACATCGACGCCTTCAATCGCAGCGACTTCGCGCAGTTCAGCCGCTTCTACCGGGCGGACCTGGAGTTCCACGGTCGCGGTGGTGACTTCCGGGGCCGCGACGCCGTTGTGGCCTTCTACCGGGAGGTCCATTCGCGGCTGCGCGAGAAGCTCGAAGTGCGCCGGATCATCGAGGGGCCGGGGCAGCTGGTGGCGGATGTCGTGACGCAGCTGCAGGCCGGGCAGGACTGGCCCGACTTTCCCACCGGGCCCCTGAAGAAGGGGCAGATCCTGCATTCGCAGAATTTCATCTGGTACGAGCATGCGGGAGGGGAATTCACCCGCATTCGCTCCGCACATTACCGCCGCGGGGATATTCCGGACGACGGCCCCGGGCCCGCCCCGGTGACTGCGGATCAGCCGGCACTCACCGCCGAGCGGTTCGGGCACTACATCGATGCCTTCAACCGCAATGACTACGGCGGCTTTGCCGACTATTACTCACCGGATGTCGTGCTGGTGATCGCGGGAAGGCAGGAGTTGCGCGGCCGCGATTCAATTGTCGACTTCTATCGGGACGTCAAGGCCCGCACCCGCCGTACGATCCGCGTCAACCGGCTCATCACGGCACCCGGAGCAATCGCCGCGGAACTGGAATCGGAATTCCTCGCACTGGAGGATCTGGCGGACTTCACCGCCGGACCGATGCTCAAGGGAGACCGCATCTTCATCAACACGATTGCCCTCTACGATCTCGAGGACGGCAGGTTCCGCCGGATCCGCTCGGCGGTGCTGCGCAAGATATACCGCCCTGTGGACTCGACCTGAATCGCCGTGATCGGCCCCGGGCCGGTGGAGGCTGCGCGAGAGTTCCGCAGGACCGGCCCGCCCGACGCTCACAGCAGAATCCGCCGTGCCTGCGCCTCGGGGTCATTCTCCATCCGGCAATGATTGTCGAACACCATGGTCTGCCCGACCTGTGGATCACTCGCGATCCACTCCAGGCCGGGCTGGCTGGGATTGCCGGTGCGCGCGAAGTTCGACCAGGCGCGCGCCATCCGGCTGGCGAGCGCCCGTGCCTCCGGCGTGTCACCGGTGCCCTGCTCGCACAATTGCGTGTTGTCGAAGCAGAACGCGAGCTCCGCCGTGTGCCAGGCGCCCGCCACGCCATCCAGCTGCGGCGACTGCCACTGGAAGTGATACTGGTACGCGGGAGCGGCGCCAAGGGCATGCTTCATTCTGACCATGTCCATCACATGATTGCGCACGTAGAGCCCGTCCACGCCATAGGAAAGGGTGCGGATGGCCTTTTCGGGATGCGCCTTCTTCATGGCGGCCATGAGGGCGTCGGCCTTGCTCTCACCCAGGAACCCCCGCAGCTTCTCCCGCCACTGTGACTCGCTCGGATTCTGACTGAAGCTCATGCCCTCTTCGCTGACATTGCCGAAGATGACCGGTACCTGCCTGGACGCCTCCGGCGCCGCATCAAAATAGGAGCGTACATCGATCACCCTCCCGTCGAGGGTCGGCACCCAGCCGACGCTGGCCTTGGCCTGGGGCGACACGATGGAGCGGATGCTGAATTCAGTGGGACCGTTGATCGCCTCGGCGGCGCGGGTGCCCGCTGCGAACAGCGTGCTCCAGTCCATCTTCTGCAACGCGCCCAGATCCTTCCCGCCGACTCCCAGCTGCTTGAGCAGGACCCGGGTCAATTCACGCGAGTGCTCGGCATCAGGGATGTTCCCACCGCCCCCTGATTGCACGATGGCGCGGCGGATCAGGCCCTTTGCGGACGGCATGCCCAGCAGCGTGGTGACTTTGGAGCCGCCGCCGGACTGGCCATAGATGAGGATGTTGTCGGGATTGCCGCCAAAGTGCTGGATGTTCTCCCGCACCCAGCGCAAGGAGGCCACCAGATCGGTCATGCTCACGTTGACCGACTCTTCGTAGGCAGAGCCACCCACCTGTGTCAGGTCCAGGAATCCCAGGACATTGAGCCGGTGATTCACCGAGACCTGCACGACATCGTGCTCACGGGCCATGCGCGCACCGTCGTGCGACGCCAGCTCGTAGGAGGAGCCGAACGTGTAGCCGCCACCGTGGAAATACACCATCACGGGCCGGTTGCCGGACAGGGATGGAGTCCAGATGTTGAGCTTGAGCATGTCCTCGCCCAGGAAGCCGTCGGTCCATTGCTGCAGGAAGGTGTGCTCGATCGACCGGAAATTGTGCAGGGTCTGGGGACAGTTGGCACCGTAGGTCAGGGCTGGATACTCGCCATTCCATGGCTTGGGCGGCCGGGCCGGCAGCCAGCGGTTCTCCCCTCCAGTGTCGTCGCCATACGGGACCCCCTTGAAGTTGAAGACACCGTGGGAAACGTAGCCGCGCACCCGGCCGTACCGCGTGGCTGCGACTGCGGTCGACGGCGTGCTGCAGCCGCGTATCGCCTCACGGGAGCCGGCTGGTGCCGCGGCCGGTGCGGTGGCCGCACTCGACATCATGGACGCCCCCACCAAGGTTCCCGACAGGCCCATGGCCGCTCCGCCGACCAGCATGCTGCGGCGATCGATCGTCTTGGAATCGGGCTTCATGAGGAGTCTCCGCGTGAAGTGAGTGATGCTCTGCCGGTCCGGTCAGTGGACGGCCACCAGCTGTCGACCCCGGTGGATCCTGCCTTTCACGGCTCTTCGCAGTCGGCCGGCTCGAGTGTGCAGGTGCGATGGCACTGTGATGCGTGGGCCTCGGTGTGCGGATGGTAGTGGCTGCGCGGCAGATCCGCGTCGACCATGCGGTGGAAATTATGGAACGAGGGTCTCATTCCGCAGGCGATCCGGGTCGCCGGTGAGAGGACGGCCGGTGACGGGACGGCCGGTGCGGTGGCATTTCAGGAATGCGCTCGAGGTCCGGGTACTCCCTCCTTAAGGTGGAATCTCCGGAATCAGCAGATAGGCGTCGTATCCGCCCCCGGTGTACAGCAGGTGCCGGCCCTTGTTGCGCGTGCGTTCATGCCGTGCCCAGGGCGCATTGGGTGTGCCGTCCTGCGGGATGTCGCTCCCCTGCACGACCAGGCGCAGGAATTCGCCGGCCCGAAACAGCGTGGAGGAAGGCCAGATCTCGATCTCCACCGGCACGCGCTCGCCGGGACTGAGCATCTGCTCGGCATCATGCCGGTGTACCGGCTGTTCGGGGCGAGAGCGCGCCTCATCCAGTGCCCGGTGGCTCACTCGCAGCCAGCCCAGCGCCGCCGGTCCGTTCTCGCTCATGGCGTAGAACACGAAGGGGATACGCCGACCTTGCGGATCCAGCTTTTCGATGGCGACGAACAGGTCCATGTCGTCCGCTCCCTGCGCCTCCACCCACAGTTTCAGCTTCATGTACCCGGTGAGTTCGGTGTCCTGCTCGAAGCGATGGTCGAAGACCACGCGGTTGTCCGCAGCGCCGGGGTCGTAGCTCACCACCGCCTCGGATTCCGGACGGGTCTCCCGCAAGCCACACGCGCGCGCATCGAGGTACAGCCGCCGGTACCGGGTACGGGCAAGCGGCCACTCCTGCTCTGCGCGCTCCTGGCCGATATTGGCCGCCTCGCGCACCTCGATACGCACCGGAGGCCACCGATCCAGATCCGAGGGCGCCTGCTTCAGAAAGTGGTCGAAGAACGAGCGCTGCCGTGCCACGTTGCGCGGGTCGTAGTAGTACTGCCACTTCTTGCGACCGTGCACCTCCAGCCACTTCTCGGGCGAGGACAGCCCACGGTAGGCTTCGAGCGTGCCGCGCGTGTGCAGACCCTGGTCGGACCAGCTCGCCACGACGTAAGCGGGAACTTCGATGGCGCCGAAGTCGCTCTGCTTGCTGGCCCAGTAATCATCGAGGAGAGGATGGGCAGTGGCGTTGGCCGCGGTATCCTCCGTGCGCGTGGTGGACCACTGTAGATTGGCCGCGCCTCGGGGCACGAAGCCCGTCTCGGGGATGCCGCCGTGATAGGCGAATTCCCGGTACCAATCACTGAATCCCTCGCAGGGATTGAGCGCGGCGAGGTGCGGGGGCCTGAGCGGGGCTACCAGCCACTGGATGGCGGCGAGATAGGACACGCCGGACATGCCGACCCTGCCGTTGCACCACGGCTGCTCGCCGAGCCACTCGATCAGGTCGAAGCAGTCCTGCGCCTCACCCGGCCCGCCGTGGCGCAGCTCGCCTTCTGAATACCAGCTGCCGCGAGGGTCCGGATAGACCACGGCATAACCGTGCCGGCACCAGTACAGTGGATCGGGCGCCTCGAACGCCGTGTACTGCGAAATCCAGCCTGCCGCGACGCCGGATTGCGGCCACGGCAGCTGGTCGGTGGTGTTGTGCTTGCCATAGGGACTCCAGCCCAGCAGCACGGGAACCCGCGCCTGCGCGGGGCCTGGCGGGCGGTAGATGTCGATGTAGATGCGCACACCGTCACGCATTGCGACGCGCGCATTGCGCTCGATCCGCAGGCCGTCCTGAAACTGCACCGAATGGACCGGCGGCGGCGCGCGCTTGCGCCCCGGGGCCTGGTCGGGAGGGACTCCAGGCCGCATGATCAGTTCGAATCCCTTGCTCACCGTCCTCCCCTGATCATGGCCGAGTCGTGCGCTGGCCCTGGAAGCGGACCCTAACGCACGGCCGGTCATCGGGTAAGACCTATGCCTGAAACACAGCTTGCTGAAAGTGGAACGACCGGGGCATCGGTGCGGTGGTGCGGCGGCTGCAACGCCTGCCGCCGACCGGTGGATTCGCGCGTCAGCTCAACGGACGCTCGCGACCCCAGAGCGCCTGACTCGCGAGCGTGGCGCCCTGCGCGAGGGTCCTGAGCTTCGCCCAGGCGATCTGCGGATGACAGCGCAGGCCGAGGCCACAGTCGGTGGAGGCGATGACCCGTTCGCGGCCGACGATGTCGGCAAAGCGCCGGATGCGTTCGGCGACGAGTTCGGGGTGTTCGATCAGCGTCGTGGCGTGGCTGACGACGCCGGGAGCCAGGATCTTGTCGTCCGGCAGCTTCACGCGCTTCCACAAGACGTATTCATGCTCGTGGCGAGCGTTGGCGGCCTCGAACAGGTAGGTCTGTGCATTCACTGAGAGCAGCACGTCGACCATGTCGGCAAGTGGAATGTCGTGGGCGTGAGGCCCGTGCCAGCTGCCCCAGCACAGGTGATAGCGCACCTGTTCCGGCGGTATGCCCTTGAGGGCATGGTTCAGCGCCTCCACGCGCAGCGCGCAGTAGCGCTTGTAGGCGGCAAGCCCCATCTTCACGCCAATCCGGTCCCACAGCGCGGCAAGCCAGGCGTCATCGACCTGCACCAGCAGGCCCGCGTCGGCGATCGCGTGATATTCGACCCGCATGGCATCGGCGAGCGCGTACACGAACTGCTCCTCGCTCGAGTAGTACCGGTTCAGCCGGCCCGGTTCCATGCTCGCCGGCGCCGTCGAGGTCAGGAAGGCATCTCCCGCAGGGACCTCCCCCAGGGCCTCCTTCAGGCTATCGATCTCGCGTTGCAGCGCCGCCTGGCCGCAGTAGGTGACGGGTCCCGTGCACGCCCAGTCCCGCTGGGTGGGACCGGGGGGCGCGGCTTCGCGGGTCTGCTCGAACAGGGTGCCGCCGGCGATGGCTGCTCTGTAGAACTCGCTGAACTCCTCCCAGTCCGCGCTCTGGACCAGAAGCTCCCCCGCGCTTCCCGGCGGTGCCGGCTCGAAGCCGGTCAGCCGCTCGTTCACGAATCCGACCCAGCTGCCGCCCTTGGTCAGCTCGCCCTCATTGATGATGTCGATGCCGCAGCGCCGCTGTGCGAGGACCACGTCACGCGTGGCGTCGAGCAGGCGCTTCGGGTCCACGTTCGCGAGATTCCACAGGTCCTTGGGAGCCGGCAGGGAACCCACGTGGGTGGTCAGGATCCGATCGGTGCTGCGTCGCATGGGTCGAGTCAGCCCAGGTCGTCGACGATCCCGCCTCAGCGCGGGTTGTCGTGATGCGTGCCATCGATCACGTGGCTGAGATCCTTGTCGATGCAGGGGGTCGCTTCCACCAGGTCGACATCGGTCAGCTGTGCCACACGGGTAACCTTCCAGGGCTCCGTCAGGACCTTCGGATCGGTCGCCACCGCCTCGTAATGGAGGGTGTTGCCCACCCGGCTGAGGCGCTCCGTCACCGTGAGCTCGGTGGAATGGAAGGCACCGTTGTCGGTGAGCCAGCTGTCATCGTTGAACTGATTGGCCTCGACCACCAGGGTGTCGCCCTCCCAGTGTCCGATCGAATCCCCGAGGGTGCTGGGATCCACGTCGGCGCGGTGCGGCCGTCCATCCGTGGGAATGATGCGCCAGAAGTCGCCGGAGACATCGTCGTACAAAAAGACGATCTGCCCGGGCAGCTGCACGATCTTGTCGGGTGGGCCGATGCGCGGCAGCCCGGGCGAGCGGCAGTGCAGCACCGGATCCATCTGCAGCTGGTTCTTGTCCAGCTGCGCCACCTTGGCCAGGTACTCGGGACGGTACTTGGGAAAGTTGCGGGGCGCCCTCGCGGCGGGCGGCGCTCCGGGCTTCGGCGCCGGTGGCGGCGCCTCGCAGCCGGCAACGCAGACCGAGCCGCCCGCCAGGTGCTCGGGGTGCAGGAAATCGTAGCCCGAGCCATTGTCCCAGGTGCCGTTGAGGTCCGGGTGGCCATCGGATTGACGCGGCAGCGGCGGGGTTGCCGGGGAGGTCGGGGATGCGACCGGGGCAGCGGCCCCGGGAGCCTGCGCACGTGCTGCCTGTGCGGCGCCGACGGCCAGCAGCGCCAGGGCGCCAGCCAGGTACGGGTGATGATTCATGCCTTGGCCCTCGTGCGCAATCGATGCGGGTGTCAATGATCGGCCGCAAACTGGTAATGGTGGCCGTCCGCATAGGTGATCTTGACCAGATAGCCCAGATGCGGCGTGCCATCCCGCGCCGGATAGGCATCGACGCTGGCCATCTGGCCGTTCCCGAGCAGCAGTACCTTGGTCAGCCCCGCCTTGCGCATCATGCCGACCGGCACGCTCTCGAGGCGCCAGGTCGTGATGGTACCGCCGGGGTCCCGGGCATCCAGATGGATATAGATGTGTGGATTGGCCCATTCGACATCGGAGACGACCCCGGTCAGCTTCACCAGCGTCTTGACATCGAACTCCCCGGCCACCGAGTGGTGTGCGGCCGCGTCCCCCGCGACCATCGCCGCCATGGCGATCAGAACAGCTGCAGCATGTCGAAGTTTCATGGATCCGGCCCCCAACCCGGCAACGCGCCTCGCCCATTGCGGGTCGCAGGCTCCGGCTGGCAACCATACTCTTTCCGCGAGCGCGCGGACAACCAGGGGATCGCCGCGGGAATGCCGCGACGGTACTGTCGGCATTATCGTTAGTCAGTTATGCTCGCAAACGTGGAAATCGGGCATCACACCGGGGGACAGGAGATTCGGCCAGCAACGGACGCGCACGGCACGGCCCAGCGGCAGCCGGGTGCCTGGAGCCGCTGGCTCATCATCCTGGTGCGCTGGCTCCTGGGCCTGGACTACCTGATCAACGGCTTCAACTGGTTCTGCAAGATCATCACTCCCTATCCGAGCACCTCGGACTTCATCGCCTTTCATCCGCCGCCGGACATCGTCGGTGCGCTCATCGACAATGGCCTGCTGTTTCCCCTGGCGAAGGCGACGGAACTGGTCACCGGGATCGCGCTGCTGAGTGACCTCTTCGTCCCGCTCGCGCTGGTGCTGGCCATGCCGGTCACCGTGTCGGTGTTCGTCGTCGACGCTCTGCATCCGCATCCGCACCTGCGGGCGCTGCTCATGGGCAGCGGTGCCCTGATCATGAACCTGTTCCTGCTCGGCGCGTATTTCGATCATTTCCGGCCGATGCTGGCGACCCGGGGACGGCCGCGCCTTGATCTGCGCACGACAGGTACTGCGACGCCCGGGCCGGCTGTCGAAGCCTTCGCTGCCTTGCTGCGGGCGCTGATGCCGCTCCTGGGTGCCATCAGCGTGCTGCTGGGCATGGCGATGGTCATCTGGCTTGCGGTGATGATCGCGCAATACATCGGCCACCCGGCGCCGCTGTCGGCCATCCACGCCCTTCAGCCGCGTTAGCACATCGAGGATGCCATGGTGAGAGAACCTCTGGTCCGGTCACTCATGCTCGCGGTACTCGTCGCGGGTTGGATCCTGCCGCCGGCTCTCGCGGACTCCTCCCACCTGCGACAGACAGAGCAATCCCGCCGCGTCGTCGAGGCATACGCCAGGATGCGGATCGAGGATCCTCAGCGGGCCTGGCAGCAGTTCCTGAGTCCGGACCTCATCCAGCACAACCCGGAGATCCCCGAGGGCATCCAGGCACACGAGAAGTTCATGGCCGATCGCCGCGCCGCGCACCCGGCACAGTATCTGGCGCCCGAGCAGTACGCGAACATCATCGACAACATCCTGGCCGACGCAGATCTCGTCGCCATCAAGTCGCGCCTGTATACGGCGCCCCAGGACAAGGGGCGGGCCTTCGTGGACATCTGGCGCGTTGCCGGCGGCAAGCTCGTCGAGCACTGGGACATCATCCAGCCCATCCCGGACTCACCGGTCAATCCCGCCTCGATGGGTTGCGGCCCTGCCAACAGCTACGCCGAAGGCAGGAAGCTCATCGACACAGTCGCGCATCCGACCTGTGGTGCTCCCGGCGCGGCGGCCGATCGGGCCGCGGCGCTCGCAACGGTCAAGACCTACCTCGACCTGGGCATGCAGCCCGGTCATGAGGTCGAATCGGTACGCAGGTTCGTCGCCGAAGACTTCGTGCAGCACAGTCCCCATATCCGGCCCGGCAAGGCGGGTCTCGAGGCCTACATCGGGGCACGCGCGGCCTCCGGGGGCAACCAGGGCCGGGTCTCGACGATTGCACGCATCATTGCCGATGGAAACCTCGTGCTGGTGCATCGCCGCGTGACGACCCCCGACAATCCGCGCGGCATTGCCTATGCCGACCTGTTCCGTGTCCGCAACGGCCAGGTCGTCGAGCACTGGGATGTCATCCAGCCCATTCCGCCTAACAGCGTCGCCGGACGCTCCATGGTCATGGGGCCCCTGGAGCCGGATCGGCAGGCAGGCCCTGCATCCGGCAACGGACCCCGGTGACGCCCGAACTGCGAACGGCGTCGAGCAGTCGTGCCGAGCGGCAGGGCAAGGTCACTTTGGACCGGATCCTGGCCGCACTGGAGACCCACGTTGCCGGCGCGGACCTGGGCACCCTCAGCGCCGCGTGCGGGGCTGCCCCGGAATGCGCCGCGATTGAGGTCGAAGCCGGGATAACTGCCGGGGTCCTGGAGCGCTGGCCGTTCTGGGCGGACCGTATCCGCGCGACCGGTGAACGGGCAACACCATTCCTGGCGGAACTCGCGACCTTGCGTCGGCGCGCCACGCCGTTTCTGCAGATCATCAGCCACAGTTCGGGTTGGCCTGCCACCCTGCACCTGCTCGTGCCGGGTGCGCACGCGGTGGTCGAGAGATTCCCCTGGCACGGTGACGCTGCGGAACTGGCCCGTGAGCGGGCCGGCTATGCCCGACCCCGGCCGCTGCGCGAGGGAGCCACGGCCATGGCCATCCTCGCCCACCTGCCCGAAGCGGCGCGCGCCGCGTTGCTGGGACACGAGGCCGTCGAGGAGCGCCGGGACCTGCTGGAATCCGTGCGGGCGCAGGGTTACTGCCTGCGACGCGGAACTCAGGTGGCCGGCAGCTGGGTGCTGTCCGCGCCGCTTCGAACGGCACACGGCCTGCCCTACGGTGCATTGTGCACCTACGGATTTGCCGATCTGCTCCCACCTGAATTCGCAGCGACCGCCACCGCGACCGTGCGTCAATGTGCGCTCGACCTGTCGCAGCTGGCGGATGTGCCGGCGCTCGGGCAGCGCGCCCAGGCGATCATCGACGTGCTGGCGGCCCCCCGGTGACCGCGGTGACATCAAGCGCCGATGAGGCAGTCTTCGACGTGCATGCGCATCTGATCTCGGATGATCCGCAACGCTACCCCCACGCGCCCCTTGCCGGGATAGTCGATGCGAGCGTGCTCGAGGATCCCATGACGGCCGAACGTCTCGTTGCCGCCATGCCCGGCAGTGCCGTCAAGCGGGCGGTAGCGGTGCAGCGCGCCCATGTCTACGGCATTGACAACCGCTACGTCGTGGATGCGGCGTCCGCCTACCCCGGGCTCCTTTCCCCGCTGGTACTCGTCAATCCCGTTGCGGAGGACGGGGCCGCGTCGGTGCGACGCTGGGTCGGCCGCGAGGGCGCGATCGGGGTCCGGCTGACGGCGCCTTCCCGCGACGGGGGACTCGCCTGGCTGTCGTCCTCCGCCGCGCTCGCGGTCTGGGATGCCGTCGCCGCTCATGGTGCGAGCATGCGCGTGCATTTCTACTCCTGGAATCGCGAGGCGGGATTGCGCGAGGTACTGCAGCTCGCACGGCGCTACAGCCGGATCAGCATTGTGCTCGATCATCTTTCCAATGTTGCGGTGCAAGCTCACGGGCCGGAGTACGGACTGGATCCAGCGCTGCAGGCACTCATTCCCTGTGCGAACATCTCGCTCATGTTCTCCACCATCAACGTTCTGCGTGCGCAGGACGCGGGGCTTGCGCTCTCACCCCTGATTGCGCGCCTCGCCGAGGTCTTCGGCCCGGAGCGGCTGATGTGGGGGAGCGACGTCGGACAGTCCAAGCCGGCATATCCGGACATGGTCCAGATGGCGCGCGAGGCGGTGGCGCCACTGTCGCAGGCCGCCCGCCAGGCGGTGCTCTGGGGAGCGGCCTGCCGCGTTTACGGGGGGGCTGCCCGTTGATGTGCTCCAAGGCCGTCATGCGGACGGGAGCGGCCATGCTGGTACTGGCCCTGTCGCTTTTTCCGCCCGGGTCGGCCGCCGATCGGCCCGCCGTGCCGCTCACCGCGATGGACTACATCCAGATCGAGCAACTGGTTCACCGCCTGCACCTGAGCCTCGACTACTGCACGAATGGCGGCCGGGATTTCGCGGACCTGTTCATCCCGGGCGGGGAGTACGTCATCGACTCGGGCGAGGGCCAGCCGAGCGTCCGGAACACGCGCGCCCAACTCATCGAACTCGCGGGGGGGCCGGACTGCAGCATCACCCGCTCGCCGCCGCGATCCTACATTCTGCACGCCGCCGAGAACCTCGTGATCGAGCCTGCGCCCGGCGGCGCACGCGGTACGTCCTACGCGATCTACCCGGCACGCGAGGGCAAGTACTTCAAGGACGACATCGCCGGCCAGGTCGGCCTGTATTTCGACGAATATGTCCGCACCGATGCGGGATGGCGCTTTCGTTCGCGTCGCCATGTCCAGCGGGTCGATCCCGACGCCCTCGCCGCCCGCATGGCTCCCGGGATCCCGCACCGGGAATCGCAGCCGAAGCCCTAACGCCCGGCGTGCTGCAGGCGCCGGTAGCGGAAGTAGGCGTCCACCGCCTGCAGCTGCTGCAGGTTGGGCAGCGGGCGCGCGCCCGGTGTCGCATCGAGCACCATGGCCTGCTGTGTGGTGTCAAAGGCCGGCCAGGGCGGCAGCCCGGGTCCGTTGGGATCTGCGCGGGCCGCGAAATTGACCCAGTACCGCATGATCAGCTGCGACATGCGCAGGTCCTGCGGGCGGGGCTGTCTCTCCGGTGTGTCCCGCTGCGAGGACGCGCCGAGTGTGCCAAACACATAGGGCAGCTCGGCTGCATGGAGCGGCCCGTCCGGTGACTGCGGTGTACGATGATCGAAGTAGTAGACGAACGCCTTGCTCCGGCCGTGAGCGCTCTGCAGGCTCGCCCAGGCCCAGGTCTGCCACCCGAAGGAGATGTCCCGGAACAGGTCGGCGCCGGCGCGTTCGGCCTGGCGCCGGTCGGCATGCGGGTAGGCCGCCAGGATCAGTTCGGCGCGATCGCCATAACCGGTCCGAACCTGCTGCTCATCCAGTGGCCCCACGAGGCCCGGGCGCAGGAACAGCCCACCTTCGTTGGAATTGAAGCCGACCAGCACGGGTGTGTCGTTGAAACGGCCCTGGCTGTAAAGCACGTACTGGTCGCCGGGCAGCATCCTGCCGTCCAGGACGGGCCAGAACCCCTCGTGGAACGTGTCGAGCGGCGCCGACTGGATGCGCGTCGCCGGCAGGGCACGCGCCGCGTCGATGTCCCGGGCCCCCAGTCGCTCCAGGAACGCCTGGCCGCGCTGTTCCGCGTCCGACAGCGTCCAGACCATCTCTCCGGCTTCATGGTCGAGGCGCGCCGGTGAGAACGACCCCCCGCTTTCGCAGATCACGCGCTGAAACAGTCCGTGCGCGGGAGGAGCGGCCGCCAGCATGCTGACGGCGATTCCTCCGGCGGACTCGCCGAAGATCGTGACGCGCCGCGGGTCGCCGCCGAAGCGGGCGATATTGCGTTGTACCCAGCGCAGGCCGGCAACCATGTCCTGGAGGCCATAGTTGCCCGAGCTCCCGCCGCCTTCCCGGGACAATTGTGGATGCGCCAGAAAGCCAAATGCCCCCACCCGATAGGCGAGGCTGACGAGCACGACACCCGCGCGCGCCAAGGCGCTGCCATCGTAGGTCGGCGTGCTGGTCATGCCGCTCATGAACCCGCCTCCGTAAATCCACACCATCACCGGGCGGCGCTCGCTGGCGCGTGCCGCAGCCGTCCATACATTCAGGTACAGGCAATCCTCGCTGATGGGGGCAGCCGAACCGCTCGCGGTGCTCCGCGGCGCGTCCTGCATGCACGCGGGTGCAAAGTCCAGCGCCCTGCGCACCCCCCTCCAGGCCTTCGCAGGCTGCGGTGGGCGCCAGCGCAGCGGGCCGACGGGCGCGGCCGCGAAGGGGATGCCCTTGTACGCTGCGACCCCGTCGGAGAGGACACCGAGGAGTGCGCCGCCGCTCACCTGCACGCGCGTGACCGTCGCGGCGGCCGTGGCTGCCGCCAGCGGCGTGACGCATGCCAGCAGCGCGGCGATCCCGGCGGTGCGGGCCCGGATCATGGCGCCAGATGCCTGGATTCAAAGGTCCAGGCCTTGTCACGGCAGAGTCCGCATCCGGTGCCCACGAAGCGCGCGGCCGCGGTCTTGTCTCCCCGCAGCTGCCAGTCAAGCCAGCTGACGGCCACCTGGGCTACCGCCCCGCCATTGGGAGCCAGGTACGTACCCCCATGGCCGACACCGAGCAGGTTTGCGACTGCCACCGGAACCTGATCGAGGCGCCGGTAATCATCCATGCCATTGGCATAGGCGATGTCCGTCGGACCGCCGAGGATGTACAGGGTGGGAGAATGCACTCTCCGGAGGGTCTGCTTGTGCAGGTTCACGTCGGCCATGGGGCTGTTCGGCGTAATGAAGATTCCGGTGTTCTGCAGCACCAGCGTCCTGACTCGCGGGTCAGCGGCCATCTTGATGGCCTGCAGCCCCCCGCAACTCCAGCCCGAGAGTGCGATGGCGTGAGCATCGATGCGGTCATGGTATGCACTGCCCGGGCGCGCGTTCTCCTCGAGCGCCCAGTCGATCGCCACGATGAGCTGCGATGCCAGCGTGCCGGGCGGCGGCACTTCCCCGGGAGCGGGCTTCGGCGCCGGTTGCTGTGGCGGTGCGCCCGGACCGCTGAGGATGCGCCCACTGGCGATCACCAGGTAACCATGCGAAGCCAGTTCCAGCAGATGGAAGCGGCTGCTCGCCCCGTCCGCGGAGCAGCCACCATTTCCCCACGCGACGACCCCGAGCTTGAGCGTGCCCAGCCGCGCCAGATCGGCAGGCCGATACACCACGTGGAATGGCAGCGAGGCCACCTCCTCCTTGAGCGCCGGATACGGCCCGCTACCCACAGGGTCGGGCAGCTTCGCCGCCTCGGCCATCGCCTGCTCGATGGCATTCGTCCCAGCCACCGCCGGCGTCCGCGGCGCCGGATCAGCCGCAGAAGTGGCTGCAGTGAAGGCAAGCGCGGCGACAACGGCACCGGCGATGCCCGCGCGAAGCGGTTTCGTCATGATCGATTCTCCTCAGTCCCGGAATTCACCTACCGGACGCCTGCGTCGACGCAGGGGGCGCATCGTCGATCCGCGCCGCACGCGCGCCCTGCGCACTGCGTCGCCAGGCGTAGTACTCGTCTAGCACCGTCAGGCCGGCCACGTCGACCGGCGCTCCGGCATGCGCCTCCTGGTCAATGTGCATCATCACGGGGTGCAACTCGCGGAAGGGCGGCCAGTTCGGGACACCGTCGCCGTTTGGATCGCCGTTGCGCGCGAAATTGGTCCAGTAGCGGATCATGGCCTCGGAGATGCCGCGAGCGGAGGCGTCCGGTGAGGAGCCGCGCACCGTCCCGAGATGGCCGAAGACATACGGGATCTCCAGACCGTGTGGCGCGCCGGAATCGATCGGCGCCGGCACGCCGGCGTCCTGCGGGTGCCGATCGAAAAAGTACAGGAAGACCTTGCCTGTGCCCGTACGCGACTGCAATCGGGCCCAGGTCCAGGTATGCCAGCCATACCAGGCATCGCGGATCAGGTCGCGGCCGCTGCGGGCGACGACGGTGGCGCTGCCCGCGGGGTAGGCCGCCAGCAGGCGCTCGGCGAAGGGCCCGTAGCGCCGCCGGACACCCGCCGCATACTCGACCGCAGTCATCCCGCTGGCAAAGCTCGCGCCCTCATCGGAGTTGTAGCCGATCAGGACCGGAACATCGTTGTAGTGGCCCTCCGCATACAGCGAGTACTGCTCCGCCGGGATCGCCCAGCCGTCGACCACGGGCCAGAATGGGCCATGATCGCTGGCGGCCGCCATGATCCGGTCTGCCGGCATCCGGCGCAGCTCGGCGATGGATCTCGCGCCGGCATTCCCGGCCAGGAGGATCCCCGCGCGTTCCGCATCCGCGAGCAGTCGCATGCTCTCGCCCGGCGGACCCGCCGGACGAGGCGGTGCAAATGAACCGCCGCTTTCGGAGATGGCCCGCGCGAACAGCCCTCTTGCCAGGGGCGAAGCGCACAGCATGCTGACGGCATGGGCTCCCGCCGATTCACCGAAGATCGTGACCTGGTGCGGATCCCCGCCGAAGGCGGCGACGTTGCGGTGAATCCACTCGAGGGCCGCGATCATGTCGAGCAGGCCGTAGTTGCCCGAGACCTGCCGAGCGGACTCGGCGCGAAGCTGTGGATGGGCCAGGAACCCGAACGGCCCGAGCCGGTAGGAGATGCTGACCAGCACCACGCCGCGGCGGGCCAGGACCTCACCCGTGGTCAGCGGCGAGTCAGCAGTGCCGCCCGTCATGCCGCCACCGTGGATCCAGACCATCACCGGCTGATGGCCGGATGCCCGGGCCACCCCTGTCCAGACATTGAGATACAGGCAGTCCTCGCTCCCGACGATGCTTCGGCGGGCCTCGTCTGCGACAGTCGGCGACGCCTGGACGCACGGTGATGCGAACGACTTCGCGGGCCGGACGCCGTTCCACCCCGCGGCCGGCTGCGGCGCCCGCCAGCGCAGCCCGCCCACGGGTGGCGCCGCGAAGGGCACGCCGCGATAGACGTCCAGCGACTGCTCGCGCACCCCTTCGATGACCCCCTGCTCGACCGTTGCCCTCGGATCGGTGGCCAGGGCCAATTCGCAGGCCAGCACTCCGGTAGCGAAGGCCAGAATCGCGCTCCGCCGTGCTCTCACGCACCGTTTCATCCGGCCGGGTCTTCTATACATGCAAAGCGAGTTCCTGCTAGGCTGCCCGCTGCGGTTGCATACATTCGAGGCAGACAATGATAATCAAGGCCCGACACCTCCGCCACCTGCTGCCCGTCCTCGTGGCCTGTGCCTCCACCGCCCTTGCTGGCATGTCCGGACCGGTCGCGACCCGCAGTGGTCCCGTTGTGGGTGTGGCGACCGTGAACACCGCGGTGACGGCGTTCAAGGGCATACCCTATGCCGCAAGCACCTCCGGCGCTGCCCGCTGGCGTCCGCCCCAGCCACATGCGCCCTGGCGTCAGCCGCTGCGAGCCGATCACTTCGGTGCCCGCTGTCCCCAGGCGCCGTCCCAGGGCGACACGCAGCCGGCGCAGGATCTGCCAACGAGCGAGGACTGTCTCTTCCTCAACGTGTGGACGCCGGCCCGCGCTCGCGGCGAACGCCTGCCGGTCATGGTCTGGGTACACGGTGGCGCCTTCATCAACGGCTCGGGCGCGAGTTATGGCGATGCGTGGGCCGATGCGTCGAGCCTCGCGGCCCAGGGCGTCGTGCTGGTGACGGTGAATCATCGCCTGGGGATCTTCGGCTATTTTGTCCATCCCGATCTGGTGGCCGAGTCGCCGCATCACAGTGCAGGCAATTACGGACTGCTCGATGTCATCGCGGCGCTGCGGTGGGTGCACGAGAACATCGCGGAATTCGGCGGCGATCCGGCCAACGTCACCCTGTTTGGCCACTCCTCGGGCAGCGGGATCGTGACCAACCTCCTCGCGGTGCCGCAGGCGGCCGGCCTGATGCAGCGCGCCATCGCAGAGGGGGGCGGATCCATGTTCTACCGTGCGCCAAGGACCATGCAATGGGCGTTGCAGGACGGCGTGCGGTTCGCGCACGCGCGCGGCGCGGCTACGCTTGCGCAGCTGCGTGCGCAGCCCGCCGACAGCCTCGTCACCCCCCAACCCGGTGAATTCGAGCCGGTCGTCGACGGCTGGGTCTATCCCAGAAGTCTGTTCGACACACTGGCCGCGCGCGACGGCAACGAGGTGCCGTTGCTCATCGGTTCGAACTCCGATGAAGCCCAGCCGGTGCAGGGGGCGACCGTGGCCAGCTATCTTGCGGAAGTCCACAAGCGCTACGGCACCGGCGCGGATCAGGTGCTGGCCGCTGTCCCGGCGCGTACCGACGCGGATGCCCCCCGGGCTTTCAAGGGAATCGACATGCTCGAAGCCGAAGCGATCCACACGACTCTCGCCGATCTTGCCGATTGCGCGCCGGCCCGTGACGGCCTGCCCCGCGTCTATCAATATCATTTCGACCACACGCCGCCGGCATCAGCCGGTGGGCGCCGTCTCGAAGGCGCGTTTCATGGTGCGGAGCTCCCCTATGTCTTCCATGCCATCGAAGGTGAGGCCCGGGCCTGGACGTCGATCGACAGGCACCTGGAGCAGCTGATAACCGGCTACTGGCTGAATTTCGCACGCACGGGAGACGTGAACGGCCCCGGCCTGCCACACTGGCCGACCCTGCGCGAGCAGCCCGGCGCAGTCATGCACTTCAGCGACGATGCCCGCCTGGGCGGGCGTGTGAACATGGAAGGCGTTGCGCTGCTGCAGCGCATCTACTATGGCCGGACCGTCAACCACTGCCACTGACCGCGACGACCGAGGGGCGCGGCAGGCGCATCGGACAGCCCGGCGCACGCGGGTCAGCCCCAGACCTGTCGGGCGGTCTCCACGACCAGCTCCAGCTTGCGCGCCTCCTCATCCTCGGTGAGCAGATTGCCGCGGTGGGTGGATGCGAACCCGCACTGGGGACTCAGGGCCAGTGACTCGAGCGGAACATACCTGGCGGCGGCGTCGATCCGCCGCCGCAGACCATCGATCGACTCGAGCGCCCCGGACTT
Source organism: Steroidobacteraceae bacterium (assembly GCA_035506335.1). Taxonomy (GTDB): domain Bacteria; phylum Pseudomonadota; class Gammaproteobacteria; order Steroidobacterales; family Steroidobacteraceae; genus DAIDKA01. The sequence goes on from DATJPN010000144.1 coordinate 21,742, forward strand.
GGTGGTCACGAGCCCGAGCACGACCATCCTGCCCCTGGGAACGAAGCGCAGCGGCTCGAAGCCACCGGAGCGCTCGTCATCGAACTCCAGCAGGAAGCGCTCGGTGTCGACTTCATTGAACAGCCGCTCGGCGACGCGCTCGTAGCTGCCGGAGCCGGCCCAGGCACTGCGGTGATTGCCGCGGCACATGTGCACGCCGCGGGTGATGCCGGCGCGCCTCGCGCGGCCGAGAACGGCGTTGTCGGCCGCGATCGTCTCCGCCAGGACCTGCTCGAATCCGATCGTGTTCCACTTCTGCCGCCGTTGCTCATCGAGCAGGTCCGTATAGCGCAGCGAATCGAGCTGGATGTACGGGACGCCATCACGCACCAGCCCGTCGACCTCGGCCTGGCAGATGGCGGTCAGGTCGTTCAGCATCTCCTCGCGCCGCGGATAGATCGCCTCGGTGAGCCCGGGCTGGTACAGGTGCATGATGGTGTGCGGGCTGGGCAGGGTCACCTTGAAGGGCCCACCGGCGTGCAGCGCCAGGAATCGCGACTCCACTTCGGTGAAGCGCCCCTGCGTGGTGAGCCTGCCCACGACACGGATCACCGGAACCGCGGAGTCTTCCCGGGCTATGGTTTCGCTCGGGCCATGCCACATGGTCCTCACCGCCGGCGGGGGCGGCTCGTTGAACTTCGCCAGACCCCGCACGTTCTCCAGTATGCCTCCGAGCCAGCTCGTGCGCCGGAATTCGCCGTCGGTCAGGACGCTGATGCCGGTTCGACGTTGCAGCGCCAGCACGGCAAGGATCGCCCTGTCTTCCTCGGCCCGCAGCTGCGCCGGCTCCAGTCGCCCCTCGGCGCAGGCCTGCCTGGCATCCAGCAGCGACTTTGGCCGCAGCAGGCTGCCGACGTGATCGGCCCGATAGGTGTTTGCGCTGTTGATCATTGCGGGGCTCCGCCGGCCGGCCCGGCATTCATGGATTGTTCGAGCCGCGGCGCCGGCGCGCCCGGTCTCGCAGCACGGCGAGCAGCACGACGCTGCTGGCCACGAGTGTGGGGACGAGGTCGTACCCGAAGTCGAAGATCCGGCTCAGGTGCATGGGCCCTCCGTCCACCAGGGCCACGGTGAGGCCCGGGGCCTGAGCAGCGGCCGGTAGTATCCGGCATAGAAGCCGATCAGCAGCAGGTTGAGCACGATCTCCTGCGGGCCGCTGAAGAGCTGGCGATCCGTCCCGACGACGAAGAAATTGAGGATGAATATGACGACGCTGATCGGCATCTCGACCACCAGCATCAACGGCACGAAGCGATTCATCAGCAAGGCCAGGCCCACTACCAGCTCGATGGCCTTGACGAGCGGATAGATGCCCGCGGCGGTGATCGCATCGATGAACGGCCCCGCAACCGGATGCGTCAGGTGCGGCGACCACGTGTAGTGCACCGCCTGCAGGAACGCCTTGGGCGCATACCCCAGGTAATGCCGCCCCGCCGAGTACGTCAGGTGCATACCGTAGAAGATGCGAAACCATAGCACGACATAGGTCAGCCGACCGCCGACTGCGGTATTCATGGCGTCCCTCCGGGTCCGGTCAGATCCACCACGCCCACCGCACCGGCCGTGATCCGGATCTCGGTGCCGAACGGACGTGACAATGTCCGCAGCCGCTCGAGGATGGCTCTCCCGGCCACGGTCGACACGGCCTGCGGCAGACCATGCGTGTCAGGCCGGCCGGTGTCCGCAAGCTCGAACGGATACAGACGCAGTTCCGTGAGCCGACCCCGCAGGTAACGGCCCGTTGCAAGGACGCCTTCGAAGAAGGCCCGCTGGGTGAAAATCGAGCCCGCGGGTATGGGTGCCGGGTGCGGGTTGATCTGCGGCACGGCCTGCATGACCGCGAAATTCCCGAGTGAGTAGAAAATCGGCCGCCCCCGGTAGATCTCTATTCCGCGCAGCTGATGGGGCCCGTGCCCGATGAACACGTCGGCCCCGGCATCGACCGCAGCGTGCGCCAGTCGGACCTCGAAGTCCGGAGGCTGCCGCGGATCCGAGTCGGCCTCATGAGCATGCAGCGAGAACAGCACCAGCGCCGCGGCGCGGCGCGCGTCCCGGATCGAGCCGAGCAGCGCCTGCAGGTCGGCGTCATCGAGCACGAAGCGCTCGTCGTGGCGGGCAAGATGCAGCGCGTCGACGCCCGGCCGGTCCGCGATCGCGGCGTCACCGTCCATGAAGGTGGATGTCGCCGCCACCAGAGCAACCACTGCCCCCTGGGCCCGCACGCAACCGGCGGCGATCGCAGAGGCCTGATTCGAACCGGTACCGGCGCTGACCAAGCCTGCCTCCCGGAGGGTGCGGGCCGTCGCCAGCATGCCCTGGCTGCCGAAGTCACCGGCGTGGTTGTTGGCGACGCTCACGAGGGACAGTCCGAGCCGATGCAGCTCGCGCGGGACGATTGGCGGTGCCAGCAGCAGGAATCCGTCGGGATGTGCACGCGGCCGGCCACTGAAACCCTGCAGCTCGAAGCTGTTGGTTTCGAAATTGCCGAAGCTCACGCTGGCGGCCGACAGCTGCTGTGCGATGAGCGGCGCACGTTGCCTGATCAGGCGACCGGCCGGGCGCTGGATGATCGCATCGCCGACTGCGGCGAAGCTGAACTGCGGCGGCAGGGCGCCCGTGACGCCACCGCTGGGAACGTCACACCCCGCCGTGGCGGTCGCTGAGGCAAAGACCGCGCCCAAGGCCAGCCAAGCGATCCGCATTCTGCTGCAACCCATGTCGCCCTACTCGGTCGCGCGATACGGTGTCGATGATCCA
>DATJPN010000145.1:0-29186 GCA_035506335.1 Steroidobacteraceae bacterium
GCGGCCTGGATGGCCGACTGCAGCTGGTCGCGCTCGGCCTCTGCTTCGGCCTGCGCCCGGCGCAGCGCGACGAGGTCACTGTCGGCCTGACTCACGCTCCGCTCGGCGCGGGACAGGTCGCCGCGCAGGGATTTCAGCCGATGCTCGCGCTCGATGACGCCGGTGTGGGGATCCTCGCCGCGGCTGACCCGGATCCAGCCCTTGCCCACCCACTCCCCGGAGCGCGTCATGACCGACTGTCCCGGCGCGAGGCGGCCGCGCATCCGCAGCGCCTCGGCGAGCGACTCGCTGGTGAGCACCCCGGCCAGCTGCGAGGCGACCGCCGCGGGACCCCTGAGGATCTTCGCGGCCAGTGAATCCGTGCCGAAGGACCCCGCATCGGTCGGGCCCTGTTCCACCAGCACGATGCACCCGGCCGACAGTTTCGTCAGGGCCGCCTCGACGTCCTCGAGCCGCTCCACGCAGACCGCCTCGAGGTAGTCGCCCAGCGCCGTTTCGACGGCCCGTTCCCAGCCGTCCGACACGTCGAGCGACTCGGCCACCCGCTCACGGCTCGCGAGTCCACTGCCGCTCAGCCATTCCCCGGCGCGCGGGGCGTTGTGGCTGAGCGCGGCCTTCTGCACCGCTTCCAGCGCCAGCAACTCGCCCCGTACCCGGTCGCACCCGGCGCGCGCGCCTTCCTGGCGGCTCTCGGCTGCGGTGCGCTCCTCGCGCAAGGCCTGCGCGCGCTCGGCCGCCGCCGCCTGCGCCCTGCCGAGCTCCTCGGTGCGGGCTCGGGCCTGCGCCTCGTGATCCTCGAGATCCGACAGCTGCCCACCCGGATCGGGTGAAATCAGCTGCTCCTGCTCGATGCCGAGACGCTCGCCGCGTACACCGAGCAGTCCGAGCTGGTTGTCCAGGTGTTCGATGCGGGTGCTCTCGACCTGTGCGCTCTGGTTGGCCGCGGCCAGCGAACGCATGAACTCGTCCCAGCGCTGCTGCCACTGCGCCAGTTCCTGTTCCCGGTGCGCCTGCTCCTCGGCCGCGATCTGTTCCAGCCGTGCCGCATCGGCCACCTGCGGCTCAAGGGTCGCGATCTCGGTGCGCAGCGCGGCGATCTGCTGTTCGTCGCGCTCGATCAGCGCGGCGAGCTCGGCCAGCTGCTCGCGGGCCTTGGCGAGGTCGTTGCGCTGGCGCTCGCGCAGTTCGCGAGTGTGCTGCAGGGACTGGCCGGTGCGGGTGATTTCGGCGCCGACTTCGTAATGCCGCGCCTGCACCGCGGACACCCGGTCGGCATGGCCGGCATGCACGGCACGCTGCTTCTCGAGCGCCGCCTCGCAGCCGCGCTGGTCGGCCAGCGCCGCCTGCATGGCGAGCTCCCGCTCGCGCAGCGCGCTGTCCTGCACCTGGGCCCCGCTGTCCAGGTCCCGCATCTTCAGCGCCAGCAATTCGGCCAGCACCCGGCGCTCCTGGTCCTTGAGCGCCTGGTAGCGCCGCGCCGCGCCGGCCTGCCGCTGCAGGTGCCGGATCTGGCGGTCGACCTCGTCCCGCACATCCTGAAGACGTTCCAGATTCTCGCGGGTATCGGCCACCCGCGCCTCGGTCTCGCGGCGGCGTTCCTTGTAGCGCGAGATGCCCGCCGCCTCCTCGATGAAGGAGCGCATGTCCTCCGGCTTCGCCTCGATGACCCTCGAGATCATCCCCTGTTCGATGATCGAGTAGCTGCGCGACCCCAGTCCGGTGCCGAGAAACAGCTGGGTGATGTCGCGCCGCCGGCAGCGCGCGCCGTTGATGTAGTAGTTGGAGCTGCCGTCACGCGACACGACGCGCTTCAGGGACACCTCGTTGTAGCCCGCGTAGGCACCGCTGATGCGCCCGTCGTTGTTGTCGAATATCAGCTCCACGGACGCCGAGCCCACCGGCTTGCGTGCCGCCGAGCCGTTGAAGACCACATCGGCCATCGAATCGCCGCGCAGATGCTTGGCGGACAGTTCGCCCATCACCCAGCGCACCGCGTCGATGATGTTCGACTTGCCGCAGCCGTTGGGACCGACGACGCCGGTGAGGTTGCCCGGAAATCCGACCGAGGTCGGATCGACGAATGTCTTGAAGCCGGCGAGCTTGATCTTGGTCAGCCGCATCGTGTTGGGACTCGGGGTTTCTTCGGAATGGTGGCCGGCATGATAAAATATATACACGCACTATGCCTTCAAGTCCGACGACAGATCTTGCGACCTTCCCGAATCCGGCGGCGGCGCGTGACTACACGATCCGCATGACCCTGCCGGAGTTCACCTGCCTGTGCCCGGTGACCGGCCAGCCGGATTTCGCGACGCTGGAGCTGGAATACGTCCCGGACAGGCTGTGCGTCGAGCTCAAGTCCCTGAAGCTCTACATCTGGGCGTTCCGCGACCGCGGCGCCTTCCACGAGGCCGTGACCAACGAGATCGCCGACCATATCGCGAGCGCGATCGCGCCCCGGTTCCTGCGCCTGACGGGCAAGTTCAATGTCCGGGGCGGGATCTACACCTCGGTGGTGGTCGAGCATCGGCTACCGGGGTGGGCGCCGCCCCCCCCGGTCGCGCTGCCTTGAGGGCTCCCGGCCCGCCGGCGCGCCCATTGGAGCCGATTTGCCGCCGGTTCGCGGCCGTTTGCCGGTAGTTTCGCCCCGCGGGGCCTCGCGCCCTGTACACCCACGGGCGCGCCGGTATAATCCCGCGTCCTTCGCCAAGGCAGCTGCTTTTTAGGAGTGACTGATGCCGGCCAAGAAGACCGCGGCCAAGCCTGTCAAGGGCAAGAAGGCCGCGAGCCGCCCTGCCGCCCGAAAGGCGGCCATTCGCAAGCCCACGGAGCGGGCCAAGACCTCGGTCCATGCACGTTCGCCCGTGGCGGCTGCGCTTACCCGCAAGCCGACCCCCGGCCCCCGAAGCACTCCAACCACCGCGGAACCCGTAGAAACGATGCGACGACGAGCAGCAGAACGTACCGTAGCGCCCCCGGGCAAGAAGCCCGCCGCGCCGCCCTCTCCCCTGCCGCCGCGGACGGCGGCGCCGACGCCGCCTGCGGCCATCGACGGCGACGAGAGCGATGCACTCGAGCCCGGGAGCCTGCTGGCAGGTCCGCGTAACGTCCAGCCGTACATCGTCAAGCGCGGCGAACAGTACATGAGCAAGGAGCAGTCGGAGCATTTCCGGCAGATCCTGCAGACCTGGAAACGCGACCTGATGGAAGAGGTGGACCGCACCGTCACCCACATGAAGGACGAAGCGGCCAACTTCCCCGATCCCAACGACCGGGCGACCCAGGAGGAGGAATTCTCGCTGGAGCTGCGCACGCGCGACCGGGAACGCAAACTGATCCGCAAGATCGACGAGGCATTGAAGCGCATCGAGGACGGCTCCTACGGCTACTGCCTGGAGACCGGCGAGGAAATCGGCATCAAGCGCCTCGAAGCCCGCCCGGTCGCCACCTTGAGCATCGAGGCGCAGGAGCGCCGCGAGCGCCGTGAACGCCAGTACGGCGACCGCGACGACCGCTACCGCTGAAGTCCTACACCGGTCGCTTCGCCCCATCGCCGACCGGCCGCCTGCACACCGGATCGGTGCTCGCCGCAGTGGGGAGCTTCCTGGACGCCCGCCATCACGGCGGGCGCTGGCTGGTCCGGATCGAGGACCTCGACACTCCCCGCATCGTGCCCGGCAGCGCCGGCGAGATCCTGCGCACCCTGGAGAGGCTGAACCTGTTCTGGGACGGGGAAGTCGTCTATCAGTCCACTCGCCTGCCGCGATACCAGGCGGCACTCGATGAGCTGCACGCCGCTGGCCGGACATTCGAGTGCAGCTGTTCGCGCCGGTCCCTCACCGCCGTCGGGGACACCGGGTATCCCGGAATCTGCCGTGAAGGCCCGCGCCGCAGCGGACCCACCGCCACCCGATTCCGGGTCGGCGGTGACTGGCTCGAGTTCACCGATCGCATCCAGGGAGTGTGCCGGCAAAGCCTGGCGCAACTCGGCGATGTCGTGATACGCCGCCGTGATGGCCTGTTCGCCTACCAGCTCGCGGTGGTGATTGACGATGCGGATCAGGGTATTACGGACGTCGTGCGCGGCGCCGACCTGCTCGCGAGCACGGCCTGGCAGATCGAGCTGCACCGGGCGCTCGGGCACCGGCCGCCCCGGTATGCCCACCTGCCCGTGGTCACCGCGGCCGACGGCGGCAAGCTCGCCAAATCGCGCTCCTCGCTCTCCCCCGATCTGACACGGCCCGGCGAGGTTCTGCTGCAGTCACTGGTGTTGCTGCGGCAACGGCCGCCACCGCAGCTGGCCGGGCTTGAACCCCGTGAAATTCTCGATTGGGCGATCCGGAACTGGGATCCCGGGCTCCTGCACCGGATCGCGGCCGTGGCCGCGCCCTGACGGCGCGGCCCGCGACCTTCTAACACTTGTCAAATCAAGTCCGGATTGCCCTCGGCTCCACGGATGTACTAAGGTAGCCGCTCGGGGAGAGGAAAAAACACCGGCCCGCCAGCTGCACAGATCGGCCGGCGGAATGGGCATACTAATTACGGGGGCTTGCAATGAGCGAACCGCGAGTGATCAAGAAGTATCCGAACCGGCGCCTGTACGACACGGTGGAGAGCCGTTACATCACGCTGGCTGACGTGCGCAAACTGGTCGTAGAACGCATCGAATTCATGGTCGTCGACAAGAAATCCCAGGAAGACATCACGCGCAGCATCCTGCTGCAGGTGATCGCCGAACAGGAACACGCGGGCGAGCCCTTGATGAGTCGCGATTTTCTGCAGCACATCATCCGCTCCTATGGCGGCGGGATCATGCAGGGGGTCGTCGGATCCTACCTTGAGCAGAGCCTGAAGCTGTTCGCCGCCCAGCAGCGCGAAGTGCGCGACAGGGCGCAGAGTTTCACGGCCGGCGACACCGACGGCGCGGTCGCCGCGGTGACCCAGCGCAATTTCCAGCGCTGGCGCACGGTGCAGGATGAGATCTTCCGCACCCTGATCGGCAGTGCGGCACGCGCTCGTGGACCGGAGGATGACGCGGCCGCTGCCGCAGCCGTCAAGTAGCCACTGAACCTTGAGGTATGCCTGGACGGGGCGCGCCACCTTGGAAGGTGGCGCGCCCTTTTTCGCTCAGGCGGCGTCGACACTGCGCATCGACAGGCGCACGCGACCCTGGCGGTCGACCTCGAGCACCTTGACGCGCACGACGTCACCTTCCTTCAGCTTGTCGCTGACACGCTCGACGCGTTCGTCGGATATCTGCGAGATGTGCACCAGGCCGTCACGGCCCGGCAGGATGGTCACGAACGCCCCGAAGTCCATCAGGCGGGCAACCCGCCCCTCGTAGATTCGGCCCACTTCGACGTCGGCGGTGATCAACTCGATGCGGCGCTGGGCCTCGCGGCCCGCGGTGCCGTTCACGGAGGCGATCTTCACCGTGCCGTCGTTCTCGATGTCGATCGTGGTGCCGGTTTCCTCGGTGATCTGGCGGATGACCGCGCCACCCTTGCCGATGACGTCGCGGATCTTTTCCGGGTCGATCTTCAGCGTGATGATCGACGGGGCCCACTCGGACATCTTGGCGCGCGGCTCCGAGAGGACCTTGTTCATCTCGCCCAGGATGAACAGGCGGCCGGCGCGCGCCTGGTCGAGCGCGACCTTCATGATCGCCGGCGTCACGCCCTCCACCTTGATGTCCATCTGCAGCGCGGTGACGCCGTCCTTGGTGCCGGCCACCTTGAAATCCATGTCGCCGAGGTGGTCCTCGTCGCCCAGGATGTCGGTCAGCACCTTGAAGCGGCTGCCGTCGAGGACCAGGCCCATCGCGACGCCTGCGACCGGCGCCTTCAACGGCACGCCCGCGTCCATCAGCGAGAGGCTCGTGCCGCAGACACTCGCCATGGAGCTCGAGCCATTGGACTCGAGGATCTCCGAGACCACGCGGATCACGTACGGGAAGGTCGCCATGTCCGGCATCACGGCGGCCACGCCGCGCCGCGCGAGATTGCCGTGGCCGATTTCGCGGCGCTTCGGCGAGCCCATCATGCCCGTCTCACCGACCGAGAACGGCGGGAAGTTGTAGTGCAGCATGAACGGTTCGCGCCGCTCCCCGGAGAGGGCGTCGATGATCTGCGCGTCGCGGCCCGTGCCCAGGGTCGTGGCCACGAGCGCCTGCGTCTCGCCGCGGGTGAACAGCGCCGAACCATGGGTACGGGGCAGCACCCCGGCCTTGACGGTGATCGGACGCACGGTGCTCGCATCGCGGCCGTCGATACGCGGTTCGCCGTTCAGGATGCGCTGCCGGACGATGTTGCTTTCGAGCTTGAAGAACTGGTCCTCGACCTGCTCGGCGGTGAATCGGGGATTCTCCCCGCCGCAGAGCGCGGCGACCGCGGCGGCCTTGACCTCGGCCACGCGATCGCGCCGCTGGAGCTTCTCGGTGACGGCATACGCCTTGGTGAGGGCGGCTTCGGCCTGGGCCGCAAGCGCGGCAACGAGCTCGGGGTCGACCGCCGGTGCGGTCCACGCCCAGCGCGGCTTGCCCGCCTGCGCCACGAGTTCACGGATGGCGCCGATCGCAACCTGCATCTGGCCATGCCCGAACACGACCGCGCCCAGCATGACCTCCTCCGAGAGGCCCTGCGCCTCGGATTTGACCATCAGCACCGCATGTTCGGTGCCCGCCACGACCAGGTCCAGCTGCGAGCCGGTCATCTCGGTTGAGGTGGGATTCAGCAGATAGTGGCCATCCTTGTAGCCCACCCGGGCGGCGCCGATCGGCCCGTTGAACGGAATGCCTGACAGTGCCACCGCCGCCGAGGCTCCGAGGAGCGAGGGGATATCCGGATCGATGGCCGGATCGAGCGACAGCACGGTCGCGACGACCTGCACGTCGTTGTAGAAGCCATCGGGGAACAACGGCCGCAGCGGGCGGTCGATCAGCCGCGACGTCAGGGTCTCCTTCTCCGAAGGACGGCCTTCGCGTTTGAAGAACCCGCCGGGAATCTTGCCCGCGGCGTAGGTCTTTTCAATGTAGTTGACGGTGAGGGGGAAGAAATCCCGGCCCGGAACCGGCTGCTGCTTGGCAACAGCCGTCACCAGGACGACGGTGTCCCCCATGGAAACCTTGACCGAAGCATCGGCCTGACGGGCGAGCTCGCCGGTCTCGAGCGTTACGGTCTGGCTGCCGAACGGAAATGACTTTGCAAAAGCACTCACGCTTTTTATCCTCGTATTTGGAGATTGCGGCCAGGAATGGCCGCAATGTTCAGCGTCGCAGTCCCAGGCGCTCGACGAGCTCCTGGTACTTCTGCGGCTGGGTCGACTTCAGATAATCGAGCAGCTTGCGGCGCTGATTGACGAGCTTCACGAGCCCGCGGCGCGAGGAGTGATCGCCCTTGTGAGCGTTGAAGTGCTCGCCAAGTCCGTTGATGCGCTCGGAGAGCAAGGCGATCTGGACTTCGGGTGAACCGGTGTCTTTGGCATCACGACGGAACTGCGCGACGATTCCGTCCTTCTGTGCGGCTGATAAGGTCATTTGCGCGGATATTCCTGAGAACTTGAGTGGGATGTAGTCGAATTTTGAAGCGCGGCATTCTACCCGTACGCCCTTGAGGTCTCAAGGAAAACTGCTTTCAGGGCCACGCCAGCAGCCGCCGCGGACGCACCCGGCCCAGGGCATCGCTTTCCCCGAGGCCCATGAACCGGCCCAGCGCATCGTAGAGGCGCACCTTGCCCGCCACGCCCGCGGCCGCCGCCACGACCTCACCGTGCGCGACGCGCCGGGCCAGCTCCGCCGGCAGGTGCACGGAGGGCATCTCCGGCAGTGCATCATCCGGGGCGATCATCGCCGGAGCGGCGCCGGCCCGGCAGGCCGCCTCGACCTCGGCCAGGGTCAGCATCGGCGCGCCGTCGAAGGGTTCGACATACAACCGCCGCAGCGCCGCCACATGCCCGCAGGTCCCCAGGTGCCTCGCGATATCCTCCGCCAGGACACGTATATATGTTCCCTTCGAGCACAGGGCCGTCAGCTGCACCCGCCCCGCTTCCAGGGCCCGGATGGACAGCTCGGAGATCTCGATGCTGCGCGGGGGCCGTTCCACCGTGATACCGGCGCGCGCCAGCCGGTACAGCGGCTGACCGTCGCGCTTCAGCGCCGAATACATCGGCGGCACCTGTGACTGGCTGCCTCGGAACCGGCCCAGTGCAAGCTCCACCTGGGCCTCGGTGAGCTTGGGCACGGGCTGTACCTCGACGACCTCGCCCTCCATGTCGCCGGTGGCGGTGCGGCTGCCCAGGGCGATCGTGAAGAGGTAGCACTTGCGAGCCGCGGTGATGTCGCCGGCGACCTTCGTGGCCTCGCCGAGGCAGATCGGCAGCATGCCCGTCGCCAGAGGGTCGAGGCTGCCCACGTGGCCGGCCTTGGGGGCTCCCAACAGGCGCCGGACCCGCTGCAAGGCTGCGTTGGACGAGAGCCCCGCGGGCTTGTCCAGCAGCAGGATGCCGTTCACGTCCCGCCCGTCTTGGGCGTCGTGTCGGCCGCCACCGCCCGATCGATGAGCTCGGTCAGGTGGGCGGCCTTGTCCAGCGTGTCATCGAAGACGAAGGTCAGGCGCGGCGCATGCCGCAGGGCGAGCTGCCGGCCGACGGCTCCGCGCAGGAACCCGCCGGCGTGGGTGAGGCCCGCGGCGACCTGCTGCGGATCGTGGGTGCCGGCGAAGGGCACGAAGAAGATCTTCGCGGTCGCGAGATCCTGCGCCACTTCCACCGCCGTGATGGTGACGTTGCCGACGCGCGGATCCTTGACCTCACGGCTGATGAGGTCGGCGAGCACCCGCTGCAGCTGCGCCTCGATCCGGCCGTGACGGCTACTGGACACTGCGCGCCACTTCGACCCGGGTGAAGCACTCGATCTGGTCGCCGACGCGCACGTCCTGGTAGTTCTTCACGCCGATGCCGCACTCGGTGCCGGCGCGCACCTCGCCCACGTCGTCCTTGAAGCGGCGCAGCGATTCGAGCTGGCCCTCGAAGATCACCACGCTTTCGCGCAGCACGCGGATGGGATTGTTGCGCTTCACGGCGCCCTCGGTCACGAGGCAGCCGGCGACGACCCCGAACTTGCTGGAGCGGAACACGTCACGCACCTGGGCGACGCCGACGATCTGCTCCTTGACCTCCGGGGCGAGCATGCCGCTCATCATCGCCTTCACGTCGTCGATGGCCTCGTAGATGATGCTGTAGTAGCGCACATCCACGCCCAGCTCCTTGATGGCGTCGCGCGCCCCCGAATCCGCGCGCACATTGAAGCCGATGATGAGGGCCTTGGAAGCGGCGGCCAGCTGCACGTCCGAAGCGGTGATGCCGCCGACGCCGCTGGCGATCACCTTGACCGCGACTTCGGCCGTGGACAGCTTGGTCAGCGCATCCCGCAGCGCCTCCTGGCTGCCCTGCACGTCCGCCTTCAGCAGCACGACGATCACGCCCGCCTTTTCCGACTCCAGCTGCGAGAACGCGTCCTCCGCGCGCGTTGCCGTCTTGGCGAGCTTCACGTCGCGGAACTTGCCCTGGCGATACAGCGCGACTTCGCGCGCCTTGCGCTCGCTCTCCACGACCAGCAGGTCATCGCCGGCCTTCGGCGTGCCGGACAGGCCGAGCACCGCGACCGGAGTGGATGGCCCGGCTTCCTGCACGCCCGCGCCGTTTTCGTCGAACATGGCGCGCACGCGCCCGAACTCGGTGCCCGCGAGAATCGAATCGCCCATGTGCAGCGTGCCCTTCTTGACCAGCACGGTGGCGACCGCGCCCCGGCCCTTCTCGATGCTCGACTCGATGACGATGCCGGAGGCGGGACCGGTGAGGGTGCTCGACAGTTCGAGCACTTCGGCCTGCAGCAGGATCGCCTCCAGCAGCTGATCGATCCCCTCGCCGGTGCGCGCCGAGACGTTGACGAACATGTTCTGGCCGCCCCACGCCTCGGGAATGACATCGTGCTTGGCGAGCTCGTTGCGGACCCGCTCCGGATCCGCGTCGCTCTTGTCGATCTTGTTGACGGCCACGACGATCGGCACCCCGGCGGCGCGCGCATGCTCGATGGCCTCGATGGTCTGCGGCATGACGCCGTCGTCGGCGGCCACCACCAGCACGACCACGTCCGTGGCCTTCGCGCCACGCGCCCGCATGGCGGTGAAGGCGGCATGGCCCGGGGTATCCAGGAAGGTGATCACGCCCTTCGGCGTCTGCACCCGGTAGGCGCCGATGTGCTGGGTGATGCCGCCGGCTTCACCCGCCGCGACCTTGGTGCGACGGATGTAATCCAGCAGCGAGGTCTTGCCGTGATCGACGTGGCCCATGACGGTGACCACCGGCGGCCGCGGCACGCTCGTGGTTTCGCCGGAAACCGCGCCCTGCAGGCCCTCCTCGATCTGGTCCTCGCGCTGCAGCTTGGCGGTGTGTCCGAGTTCCTCGACCACCAGTACGGCGGTCTCCTGGTCCAGCGGCTGGTTGATCGTGGCCATGATGCCGATGTTCATCAGCACCTTGATGACTTCCGTCGCCTTGATGGCCATCTTCGCGGCGAGTTCGGCCACGGTGACGGTCTCGCCCACCACCACCTCGCGCTTCTGCGGGGCGGTCGGCATTTCGAAGGCATGGCGCGCATCCGTGCCCACGGCCACCGGGCGTCCCTTCACGCGCCGCTTCTTCTTGTAGCGGCTGCTGACATCGCCGGCGACATGCAGCTCCTCGCGGCCATAGCGGGTCGGCTGCGCGCGTTCGGCCGGGGGCGCCGGCGCCTTCTGGACCGGCGCGGCGCGCGCGGCCGCCGCAGCCTTCGGCGGCGCCTCTTTCGGCGTCAGCTCGCGCGGCTCCGCCGGAACATGGCGCTGCTCCCGTTCGCGGCGTTCGGCATCCTCGCGCGCCTGCTGCTCGGCGGCGCGCCGCGCATCTTCCTGCGCCTTCTTCCGGTTCTGCTCCTCCTCGAGACGACGGCGGTTTTCGGCCTCGACCCGTTCGCTCTCGCGCCGCTCGGTCTCGAGGCGCTCCTGCTCGCGCCGCTCGGCCTCCTCGGCCTCGCGACGCCTGGCGTCGCCGCCCTCCTGGTTCAGGCGGTTCTGCTCCTCGAGCACGTCGCGCTTGACGTAGGTACGGCTGCGCCGCACCTCGACGTTCACGGTACGGGCGCGGCCCTGCGTGCTCGCCAGCTTCAGTTCGCTCTGGGTCTTGCGCTTGAGCGTGATCTTGTTGGGCGAACCACCGCTTTGCTCGTCGGCGCCGTGGGACTTGCGCAGGTGCGACAGCAGTTCGAGCTTGGCCTCGTCGCTGATGCGATCCTCGGGTCCGGCAACCTTGATGCCGGCCTGATCGAGCTGCACGATCAGCCGGTCCACCGGTACCTTCAGCACCTGGGCAAACTGTGAAACTGTTACATCAGCCATCGGTGAATTCCTCAGTGACCGGTCTCAAACCATGGCTCACGCGCGGTCATGATCAGCTTGCCGGCCTCTTCCGCGGACAGGCCCTCGATATCGGACAGGTCATCGACCGCCTGCTCGGCCAGTTCCTCGCGGGTGCGCACGCCGCGGCGTGCCAGGGCCAGGGCCAGGTCCGGACTCATCCCGGCCATGGTCAGCAGGTCATCGGCGGGCATCGCCTGGTCGAGCGTTTCCTCGCTGGCGATCGCCTGGGTGAGCAGCACGTCGCGGGCCCGGTTGCGCAGCTCCTTCACGATGTTCTCGTCGAATTCGGCGATGGCCATGAGCTCCGCCTGGGGCACGTAGGCCACCTCCTCGACGGTCGAGAAGCCTTCCTGCACCAGGATGGTGGCGACGTCCTCGCCGACATCCAGCTGTTTCATGAAGGTCTGCACGAGGTCCCGGGATTCGGTGTCGCTCTTGGCTTCGGCATCCGACTCGGTCATGACGTTCAGCTCCCAGCCGGTGAGCTGGCTCGCCAGGCGGATGTTCTGGCCGCCGCGGCCGATGGCCTGCGAGAGCTTGTCCTCGGCGACCGCGATGTCGATGCTGTGGGCTTCCTCGTCCACGACGATGGACATCACCTCGGCCGGCGACATGGCGTTGATGACGAACTGCGCCGGATTCTCATCGTAGGGGATGATGTCGACGCGCTCGCCCGAGACCTCGTTGGACACCGCCTGCACGCGCGATCCGCGCATGCCGACGCAGGCACCCACCGGATCGATGCGCGGGTCATTGCTGCGCACCGCGATCTTCGCGCGCACACCCGGATCACGGGCGGCACCCAGGATCTCGATCAGCCCCTGGCCCACTTCCGGAACCTCCAGCTTGAACAGCTCGATCAGGAACTCCGGCGCCGTGCGCGTCAGGAACAGCTGCGGGCCGCGCGGTTCGGAGCGCACCTCCTTCAGGTATGCCTTGACGCGGTCCTGCGGCTTGGCCTGCTCGCGCGGAATCATGTCCGCGCGCGCCACGAACCCTTCGGCATTGCTGCCGAGGTCGATGTACAGGCCGTTGCGATCCACGCGCTTGACGAGACCACTGACCATGGTGCCGACGCGGTCGCGGTAGGCGTCGACCACCTGGGCGCGCTCGGCCTCGCGCACCTTCTGCACGATGACCTGCTTGGCCTGCTGCGCGGCGATGCGGCCGAAGCCCACCGACTCCATCGGTTCCTCGACGAAGCCGCCGGGCTCGATGGCGGGATTCAGGTCGCGCGCGTCGTCCATGCGCAGCTCGCGCTCCGGCACCTCGAGCTCGGTGGAATCATCCGCGAACACCTTCCAGCGGCGGAAGGTCTCGTAGTCGCCGCTCTTGCGGTCGATGGCCACGCGCACATCCCACTCCTCGCCGTGCTTCTTGCGGGTGGCGGAAGCGAGGGCGGCTTCAAGCGCGTCGAAGATGACTTCCTTGTCCACGCCCTTCTCGTTCGAGACGGCGTCGACGACCATCAGAATTTCCTTGTTCATCACTTACAGCTCCTCACATTCCGCGCGCCGCGCGCCCTTCTAAGGTGCCAGCCGCGCCTTCGCAATCTCGCCAAACGGCACATCCACGCGTTGCCGGTCCACCTCCAGGGCCACGCCGGTCGCGGAAACCTCCTGCAACATCCCCGTATAGCGCCGCCGTCCGGCGCGCGGCGCGTTGAGCTCGACCAGCACCCGGGATCCCCGGAACCGCTCGAAATGCTCACGCGTACGCAGCACCCGGTCGTCCCCCGGCGAGGACACTTCCAGCGCATAGGCCGTCGGAATCGGATCCTCGACATCCAGCAACGCCGAGACTTCCCGGCTCACGCGCTCACAGTCACCGATGCCGACGCCATCCGCCCGGTCGATGAAGATCCGCAGCGACCCGCGACCGCGCGCCGGCGCGAACTCCAGCTCGACGAGCTCGTAACCCAGCTGCCTGAGCAGGGGCTCGATCAGGCCGATGAGCCGATCACGCAGGGCCGTCCCCATGTGCCACTCCTCAAACAAAAATGGGCCATACGGCCCACTTCCCACGAACAACGCCATGCGCCTGCGCAGATGGCGGCCCCTGCAAAGCAAATCAAGGGCCCCAAAAAAACGAAAAGCCCCTCGGGGGGCTTTACCATCAAGCGCTGCGGCTGATCCGCGCCGCACATGCAGGTACGAACGAGTTTCGCCCGGACCCACCGAGGCCGCGCATTCTACGGCAGCCGCGCCAAGGCGTAAACTTGGAATGCGCGGCGCCGCGTGACCGGGACCTTGGCCACCCCGATTCCTCACTCGAGAGTAGCGGGATATCCCCCAACTAATTGACAAATATAGATTTGTCAATGCATACGCTGACGACGCGCGCCGCCGTCGCTGCGCTGCGGAGCGCCCCGACCGCGGACCGATCCGCGGCCATCGCGGCGCTGACCCTGCGCCCGGCCGGCCCGGACCGCCTGATCCGGACGCCGATGCTCACCGGTGGGCTCACGCCTCGAGGGCATCTGGGTGACCGTCTCGATCGGGAACGCCGGAACCGCCAGCACCGCAAGCGGACGCTTCAGCAGCCGTTCGATGTCCTTGAGCAGCGGCGCCTCATCCGCCGACACCAGCGAGACCGCCTGCCCGGTCGAGCCGGCGCGCGCCGTGCGGCCGATGCGGTGGACGTAGTCCTCGGGCACGTTCGGCAACTCATAGTTGACGACATGCGGCAGCTCCTTGATGTCGAGGCCGCGTGCCGCCACTTCGGTCGCCACGAGCACCGTGATGCGGTTGTCCTTGAAGTCCGCCAGCGCGCGGGTGCGCGCGCCTTGGCTCTTGTTGCCGTGAATGGCGGCCGCGCGGATGCCGGACCCCTCCAGCTGCTGGGTCAGGCGGTTGGCGCCATGCTTCGTACGGGTGAAAACCAGCACCTGGAACCAGTTGCCCGCCTTGATCAGATGCGCCAGCAGGTGACGCTTGTGATCCTTCGGCACCTTGTAGACCGACTGGTCCACGCGCTCGGCGGTGGCATTGCGGGCGGCAACCTCCACGGCGACCGGATCGCGCAGCAGGCTCGCGGCCAGCTGCCGCATCTCCTCGCTGTAGGTGGCCGAGAACAGCAGGTTCTGCCGCCGCTCCGGCAGGAGCTTCATGACCCGGCGGATGTCGCGGATGAAACCCATGTCGAGCATGCGATCGGCCTCATCGAGGACCAGCACCTGCACGTTGCGCAGGTTCACCGCACCCTGCTGCGCCAGGTCGAGCAGCCGGCCCGGCGTGGCGATGAGCAGATCGCAACCGCTGCGCAGCGCGCTGATCTGCGGATTGATGTTCACGCCGCCGAATACGACCTGCACGCGCACCGGCGCGTACCTGCCGTAGGTGCGCGCGCTCTCGGCGATCTGCGCCGCGAGCTCCCGGGTCGGCGTGAGGACCAGGGCCCGTGGCGCGCGACGATCCGGATCCGGCCCGCCGATCGCGGGCGTGGTGGCGCCGAGGCCGGCGAGCCTCTGCAGCATGGGCAATACGAAGGCGGCGGTCTTGCCGGTGCCGGTCTGGGCGCCCGCCAGGACGTCACGGCCGGCGAGCACCGCGGGAATGGCGCGGACCTGGATGGGGGTGGGTTCGGTGTAGGCCTTTTCGGCAACGGCGCGAAGCAACTCGGGAGCAAGCCCGAGATCGGAAAATGACATGTCAGAAAAACCTTGAGTGAGACTCGCACGGCGCCAGCGGCGCCGCGGTCAGAAGCGAGGGGAAAATGTTGAAGATTCGACGGGTGCCTGGTGGCGGCACCGGTAGAGCAGGACGGGGCGCTGACCGCGCAACCCGTTATCCGGCGACGCGCACTGTACAGCTATTGCGGGTCGGCGTCCAATGGCAGCAGTCCGAATACCGCCACGCTATTGGTCGTCGCGACGAAAACCTTGCCGTCGGCCACCGTCGGCACGATGAACTTGTTGCCGGTTCCGAACTGGTCGCGGTAGTGCGGCGCCTGGGTGCTGTTGTAGAGCTCGCGCGCCAGATTGCCGGCGTCATAGGCATGCAGCACTGCCTGGGTCGCATTCTCGTATGCCCAGACGATGGCATTGGCGCTGCCATTCGCCGAGATCACGGGCAGGGTTCCGGGGTAGACGAACGAGGTTGGGGTCTGCGAGACCGCCGCACCGGAAAGGCTGGCGTTGGTCACCGAAAATGACCTCAGGGTGCCGCCGACGGGTCCGTAGTAGACCGAACCGCCGAACCAGGCGGGCGTGGACCACACCCCGCCCGAGAGCGCACCATCGAGTTCCTGCCAGATATTGTTGGCCGTGGCGCTGAATTTCCCCATCGCATCCCGGCTGACCACGTACAGATTGCCATCCTTGCCCGCACCCACCGCCAGGTGCCGCACCGTGCCCGCGCCGTCGGTGAGGTCGGGAAGCAGCATGATGCCGCCGGACCCCAGGTCGACGTCGTTCGCCGATTCCGACAGGCCGTTGGACAAGGCGAAATAGTCGGCCACCGCCAGCGCGCCTGCGCTTGCGGAAATCTTCACGAACGAATCCCCGTAATCGCCGCCGCTCGGAAAGCCGTTGGCATCGAGCGTGGTCTCGAAACGTCCGTTGCCCGTGATCAGGTAGACGTTGCCGGCCGCATCGGCTGCCGGGCCGCCGCCACTCATCCAGATGGCCGGCCCCTGGCTCGCGAATCCCATGCCGGCGGCGCCCGGAGCGAGATTGAGGACGCCCGTCTGGCCCAAGGTGCTCTCGCTGTAGGCGATCACCCAGCCGCCGTAGGGCGCGGTATCGCAATGCGATGCCCAGGTGGTATAGATCGTACCGTTCGACAGCAGCAGTGCCGCGCGTTCCTCGTACTGGCCGGGCATGAAGCTGGTCGAATGATAGGTGGCCGCGATGTCCTTCGGGCTGCCCGTCATTTCGGCGCCCGTGGTCACATCGAGCGCGTGCAGCCGCTGGTGGAAGCTCGCGGCCGTGTCGCGGCTCATGGCCACGGCGAACAGCGTCCCGTGCGGGCCGGCGCCGCGGTCGATCACGGGCGTGGACGTGATGCCGATCTGTGGCGCCACGTCGCTGCAATTCTGACTGTCGCTGGCGGTCTCGCCGGAACCGAGCAGCGACACCTTCCACAGCAAGGTGCCGGTATCCGAATCGAAGGCGTACACCGAGCCGTTCTCGGTCGCGATGAATACGGTATTGTGCGCCACGCCGGCCACGACCAGCTTCGACAGGTACAGGGGCTGGGCATCGACCTTGCCATCCACGGCGAGGTTGCGCAGCAGCCCGAATGTCGAGGCGCTGACGTTGGCGGGGGTCAGTACCGACTCGGTGAGATTCTGGCCCGTTCGCTGCACGTCGTACTTGTAGGTGACCACGTCGGTCGGGACCGCGGGCGTGGGCGAAGTCCCGGGTCCCGTGGGCCCGGCGGCCGACCCGCCGCCGCAGGCGTTCAGCACCGACAATGCGCCGAGCGCTGCCGGCAGCATCAGCATGGAAACGAGGCTTCGACCGTGACGATGGGATCCCTTGGACATTTTCTGCACGACACTCCGGGCTGGACGGGTGCATGCGAGGATTGCAGAACCGGCCGGCCAAGTACATCCGTGGGTGCGACATGACCCTGCTGACGCTTCGCGACGCCGAACTGGCCTATGGTGACCTTCCCCTGCTCGACCGGGCACATCTGTCGGTGCAGGAAGGCGAACGCATCGGTCTGATCGGCCGCAATGGCACGGGCAAGTCCACCCTGCTGAAAGTGCTCTGCGGCAGGGTCGCACTGGATGACGGCGCCGTCGAACGCCGGGACGGCCTGCGCATCGCCTTCGTCGAACAGGAGCCGGTGCCGCCGGTGCCGGCGGCCGACCCTGACTGGAAGCTCGCGATGTACCTGGAGCGCTTCGCGGTGGATCCCGTGCGGGCGGCGGCAACGGGATCCGGCGGCGAACGCAAGCGCGCGGCGCTCGCCGTGGCCTTCGCCGAAGAGCCGGACCTGCTGCTGCTGGACGAGCCCACCAATCACCTGGATATCGCCGGCATCGAGACGCTCGAGGAGCTGATCCCGGGGCCCCGCGCCGCACTCATCATCACCCACGACCGTGAATTCCTGGACCGGGTCGCGACCCGGATCGTGGAGCTCGATCGCGGGGTGCTGCGTTCCTATCCGGGGAATTTCGCGCGCTACCAGGAGCTCAAGGAACAGGAGCTGGCGGCAGAGGCCGTCTCGAACAGCCGCTTCGACAGGTTGCTGGCGCAGGAGGAGGTGTGGATCCGCAAGGGTGTCGAGGCGCGGCGCACCCGCAACGAAGGGCGCGTCGCACGCCTCGAGCAGTTGCGCCGCGAGCGCGCCGCGCGGCGCGACCGGGTGGGTCGCCTGAATCTGCAGGTCGAATCCGGAGAACGCTCCGGCAAACTCGTCGCCGAACTTCAGGACGTGAGCCTCAGGTTCGGCGAGCACGTGGTGATCGGGAACCTCTCGGCGCGCATCATGCGCGGCGACCGGGTCGGCCTGATCGGCCCCAACGGCGCCGGCAAGTACA
This sequence comes from Steroidobacteraceae bacterium, assembly GCA_035506335.1. Lineage (GTDB taxonomy): Bacteria > Pseudomonadota > Gammaproteobacteria > Steroidobacterales > Steroidobacteraceae > DAIDKA01. The sequence continues at coordinate 17,940 of DATJPN010000145.1, forward strand.
CGCTCATCCGCCTGATTCTCGGCACGCAGGCGCCGGATTCGGGCACTGTGCGGCTCGGGACCCATCTGAACATCGCCTACTTCGACCAGATGCGCGCCGCGCTCGATCCGCTGCGCACGGTGGCGGAGACGATCAGCCCCGGCTCCGACTGGGTGGAGATCGCCGGTGAGCGCAGGCACATCTCGAGCTACCTGCAGGACTTCCTGTTCTCGCCGCGTCGGGCGCAATCCCCGGTGCGGATGCTCTCCGGCGGTGAGCGCAGCCGCCTGCTGCTCGCCCGCCTGTTCGCGCGTCCCGCGAACGTGCTGGTCCTGGACGAACCCACCAATGACCTCGACATCGACTCGCTCGAACTGCTCGAACAGACGCTGGCCGGGTACCCCGGAACGGTGCTGCTGGTGAGCCACGACCGGCGTTTCCTCGACAACATCGTCACCCAGACCATCGTCGCCGAAGGCGCGGGGCGCTGGCGGGAATACGTCGGCGGCTATTCGGACTGGCTCACGCAGAAGGCGGCCTCGGCGCAGGTGCGCGCCGCCGGCGCCCCGGCGCCGCCCGCGGCGGCACGACCCTCCCCGGCCGCCCCCGCGCCCCAGCCGCGCGCGAAATCGCGGCTCGGATACCGCGAGCAACGCGAACTGGAACTGCTACCCGGGCAGATCGAGGCGCTCGAAGCCGAGCAGGCCGCCCTGCTGGCGCGCATGAGCGCGAGCTCATACCCCCGGACCGATGCCCAGGCCATGCGTGCGGACAGTACGCGCGCCGGTGAGATCGAGCAGGAATTGCAGCGCAAATTTGCCCGCTGGGAACAACTGGAGCAACTGCGTGCGGGGGCCGCCAGCTAGCGAATGGCCTGCTTTGCCACACCCGGGATGGACTAGAATACCCGCCGCACGGCCGTGACCGTGGCCATCATCCGGAAGAGCGCCCCATTCCCATGCGATCGAATTTCACCGCTTCAGTGCCGGTCCCCGGCGTCGCGCTCGCCGCCGCCCTGGCCGCCGCCCTGGCGGCCGGTTGCTCCCCGGCACCCTCGACCGCGACCGCCCAGGCACCCCAGGTCGCGGTGCTCACCGCCCGAGCACAGGTACTGCCCCTGACGCGCGACCTGGTCGGCCGGTTGGCGGCGGTGCGATCCGCGGACGTGCGCGCGCGCGTGCCGGGCATCCTGCTCAGGCGCCTGTATCGGGAGGGGTCCGAGGTCCGGGCCGGGGATGTCCTGTTCCAGATCGATCCGAAGCCCTACCAGGCCGCACTGGATGCCGCGCTGGCCTCCCTCGCACAGGCCGAGGCCACCGCCACCAATGCCGCCGTCAATGCCCGGCGCACCCGCGACCTGCTCGGAAGCGGACTGGTGTCCCGCTCCGACGTGGACAACAACAACGCCGCCGAACGCTCCGCGCTCGCGCTGGTCAAGCAGGCCCAGGCCAACGTGGAGACCGCTCGGATCAACCTGGGGTACGCGACGGTGACGGCGCCGATTGCCGGTCGCTCCGGCCAGCAGCACGTCACCGAAGGCGCCCTGGTGGGCCAGAGTGAGGCCACCTTGCTGACGACGATCGAGCAGATCGACCGGCTGTATGTCAATTTCGACCGCCCCGCCGATGAGATCCTGAAGCTGCGCGCCGCGCAGGCCCGTGGGGAGGTGACCCTGTTCGAGGGCGACAAGGCGTCGCTGCAGGTGATCCTTCCCGACGGCACGCCTTATGCGCCGCTCGGCACCGTGGACTTCGGGGATGTCACCGTCGATCCGAGCAACGCCGCGCTGGCGTTTCGCGGCATCATCGCCAATCCGCGGCGTCAGCTCCTGCCGGGGATGTTCGTCACCGTGCACCTGACCCTGGGCACGCAGAATCACGCCTACCTCGTGCCCCAGGCCATCGTGCGCCGCGACGGCGGCGGCGCCTACGTCGAACTGGCCGGCCCGGACGACAGGGTCGTGCTGCGGCACATCCAGGCCGATGTCATGAGCGGAACCGACTGGCTCGTCACCGGTGGACTCGAGGATGGCGACCGGATCATCGCCAGCAGCGTCGACAAGGTGCACGCCGGCATGCCGGTGAAGGTGCTGCCCGGCAACGCGCCGGGAAGCTGAAGCGGCGATGGCACGTTTCTTCATCGATCACCCGGTTTTCGCCTGGGTCATCGCCATCCTCATCACCCTGGCCGGCATACTGTCCATCACCCGCCTGCCGATCGAGGCGTATCCCGACATTGCCCCGCCCCAGGTCCAGGTTTCGGCCAATTACCCCGGCGCGGATGCCGAGGTCGTCGAACACACGGTCACGCAGATCATCGAGCAGCAGCTCACGGGCATAGACCGCCTGCTCTACTTCACCTCGACCTCCAATTCCAATGGCGGTTCCAACGTCACCCTGACCTTCGAAACCGGCACCGATCCGGACACGGCGGTCGTGCAGACGCAGAACCGGGTATCGCTGGCCGCGCCGCGCCTGCCGGTCGAAGTCAACGCGCAGGGCCTGAAGGTGCAGAAGGCCTCCACCAGCAACGTGATCGTGCTGGCGCTGCAGTCCACGGACGGCAGCATGAACTCCTACGAGCTGAGCAACCTGCTCGCGACGCGCGTGCTGGACCAGGTCCAGCGCATCAATGGCGTCGCCAACGTGCAGCAGTTCGGCTCCGAATACGCCATGCGGATCTGGCTCAATCCGGACCGCCTGCACGCCTACGGACTGTCCCCGTCGCAGGTGCTGGCGGCCGTACAGAGCCAGAACGTGCAGGTGGCGACCGGCTCGGTCGGCGCCGTGCCCACCGTGCCCGACCAGCAGATGTCGATCAACGTCAGCGTGCCGGGCCGTTTCACCTCGCCGGGGCAGTTCGAAGACATCATCCTGCGCACCGATCCGAACGGTACCACCGTGCGGCTGCGCGACGTCGCGCGCCTGGAACTCGGGCCCTATACCTATGGCCTCGACGACAGGGTCGACGGTAAACCGATCGCCGGGTGTGGCATCGCGGTGCTGCCGGGTGCGGATGTGCTGAAGGTGGTGCAGGCCATCCGCGATCGCATGGACGAACTGCAGCGCAGCTTCCCGCCCGGAGTCACCTGGCTCACGCCGTTCGATGCCACCCGGTACATCTCGGTGTCCATCCGCGAGGTGGTTCGGACGCTGGTTGGCTCCGTGATCCTGGTGTTCCTGGTGATGCTGGTGTTCCTGCAGAACATCCGCGCCACGCTGATCCCGACCCTGGTCATGCCAGTCGCGCTGCTCGGCGCATTCGTCGGCATCTACGCCGTGGGATTCTCGGTCAACACACTGAGCCTCTTCGGCGTGGCACTCGCCATCGGCATCGTCGTCGACGATGCGATCGTCGTCATCGAATCCGTCGAGCGCATCATGCGCGAGGAACACCTGCCCCCGAAGGAGGCCACGCGCAAGGCCATGGGACAGATCACCGGCGCCATCGTCGCCATCACCGTGGTGCTGGCGGCGGTGTTCGTGCCCAGCGCACTGCAGACCGGCAGCGTCGGCGCCATCTACCGCCAGTTCGCCCTGACCATCGCCATCTCGATGCTGTTCTCGGCGTTCCTCGCGCTGACCTTCACCCCGGCGCTGTGCGCGAGCCTGCTGCGGCCCGGCCACCTTGATCCGAACCTCGTATTCCGCGGCTTCAACCGCGCATTTGAATGGAGCCTGGCGGCGTACATGCGCCGGGTGGTCCGCTCGGTGCGCCAGGCACCGGGCTGGATGATGGCCTTCCTCGTGCTCGTGCTCGCCGGCGCCTGGCTGTTCGCGCGCCTGCCCGGCGGCTTCCTGCCCGAGGAGGATCAAGGCTACGCGTACGTGATCGTGCAGACTCCGCCGGGGACCACGCTCGATCGCACCATGCGGGTCATGACGCGCGTCGGGGAGCTCATGCACCGCAACCCGGATGTCGCGGCGGTCATGGAAATCGCGGGATTCAGCTTCGTGGGCCAGGGCGAAAACGTCGGCCTCGACTTCGTGAGGTTGAAGCCGTGGGAACAGCGCAGCAACTCCGCGGCGAAGTTCATCGCCTGGGCCAACCGCACGCTGGCGCAGAATGTCCACGACGCCCAGGCCTACTCGGTGAACCTGCCCACGGTGCGCGGCCTCGGGCAGTTCGGCGGCTTTGACCTGTACCTGCAGGATCGCGCCGGTGTCGGGCGGGAGAGCCTCGCCGCGGCGCAGAAGGCGCTGCTGGCGAGCGCCAACCAGTCCCCCATCCTCACCAATGTGCGGGCCAATACCCTCGATGATGCCCCGCGCCTCGACCTCGAGGTCGACCGCGTCCAGGCCGAGACCATGGGCCTGTCGCCGAATGACCTGTATGGCGCCGTCCAGCTCATGATGGCTCCGGTCTATGCGAACGACTTCTACTACCAGGGCCGCGTGCTGCGCGTGATGCTGCAGGCGGATGCACCCTTTCGCATGGGCCCGGAAGCGCTGGAGCATTTCTATCTGCCGAGCACGCTCGGCTCGGGCAACACCGGCACCGGCACGCTGCCCACGATGATTCCCCTGTCGAGCGTCGTGCATCCGCACTGGACGGTCGCCTCGCCGAGCCTCTCCCGCTACAACGGTTATGCAGCCGTGGAGATCACCGGCTCGAACGCGCCCGGGCGCAGCACCGGGGAGGCCATGGCCGAGATGCAACGACAGGTCGGGCAGCTGCCCGATGGCATCGGCTCCGACTGGGCGGGCCAGTCACTGCAGGAGAAGTTCTCCGGGACCCAGGCGCCGGCGCTGTTCGGTCTGTCCATCCTGGTGGTCTACCTGTGCCTGGCCGCGCTGTACGAGAGCTGGTCGGTACCGGTGTCCGTGCTGCTCGTCGTGCCGCTGGGCGTCATCGGCGCGATCGCCGCGGCACAGCTGCGCGGCCTGTCGAATGACGTGTTCTTCAAGGTCGGACTCATTACGATCATCGGGCTTGCGGCCAAGAATGCCATCCTGATCGTCGAATTCGCGGTGACGGAACACGCTTCCGGCAAGAGCCTGCACGAGGCGGTGGTCGAGGCCGCGCGGCTGCGCTTCCGCCCGATCCTCATGACCTCCTTCGCCTTCATTCTCGGCGTGATGCCGCTGGTGCTCTCGAGCGGCGCGGGCGCCAATGCCCGCCACGCCATCGGCACCGGTGTCGCCGGCGGCATGATCACGGCGGCCGTGCTCGGCGTGCTGTTCGTGCCGGTGTTCTTTGTCAGCGTGCGGCGCCTGCTCGGCGACCCGCTGGATGGACCGCGGCGCAGGCCGAAGAACGCATTGCCACCCTCCCCCATGCCCGGTGGCATGGAGTAGCGGTGCAGGTGACGCGCTACCTGCTCATGCCCCTGCGCCCGGTGCCGCTGATCCTGGTGGCCGTGTTCACCGTCATCTGGGCCTACGCCATCAAGGGCAGGATCTTCGGCATCCCGGCCGACCTCATCCTGATTTCGTGGTTCTTCAAGTACTGCTACGTGCTGCTCGATACCGTGGTCGCCGGGCAGGACGAACTGCCGGTACTGTCGGTCGAGATGCTCAATCCCGTCGATGAACAAAGGCCGTTGCTGCAGGCCATCATGGTGTCGCTCGGATTCCTCGCCAGCTGGTGGGTGTACCACGCGGTCGGCCCCGTCGCGGGGCTCACGCTGGGCGCGTTGCTGCTCACGGCGTTGCCGGCGACGGTGGGGCTCCTGGCCATCAGCGACAGCTGGGCGCATGCCCTGTCTCCCGTAGCGGTCGGGCGCGTCATGAAGGGCCTGGGCTGGACTTACCTCGGCGTGCTGACCGTCACCCTGGGTGGCGCCGCGCTGATCGTCACGCTGGCGCTGACACTGGGATCGATACTGCTGATCCTCGCGCTGTCGCAGCTGGTGTTCATGGCGATGTTCTGCTTCGTCGGTGGCGCCCTGTTCGAGCGCCGGGTAGATCTGCAGCTGGCCACCCGCACCTACGGCGAGCGCATGGCCGAGCGCGACGAGCGCCACCACGCCGACGACCGGGCCGCCGTCCTCGACCGCAGCTATGCGTTGCTGCGCCTGAAGCGTCGCCGTGAAGCCTGGGCGAACCTCGAATCCTGGATTCGCGAGCATTGCCCGGATGCGCACCCCTTCACCGAGTATCACGCGCTGCTGCAGGCCACCTGCTCCTGGGAGGATCCCAGCATCGGCGACCGGGTGGCCAGCGAGTATCTGGGCAGGCTCCTGGCCAATGGTGAGACGGGACTGGCGCTCGATGCCCTGCAGATCCGCCTGAATTCCAATCCGGGCTACTACCCTGCCGGAGAGGCCTATGCCGGGCGGCTGGCCGGACTCGCGGCCGCCGCGGGGCGCAAGGCGCTGAGCCGCCAGTTGCTCGCGAATGCGGCCGAACCGGGTAAACCCGCGCCCACCCCGGACGTTTCGCAGCAGTGAGGCCAAGGAGAAAGATCATGTCCACCCTGAAGCGGCTGATGGCATCGGTTCCCGCGCTGGCCCTGATGGCCGGCTGCGCGACCGGCTCGCATGTCCTGTCACCGGCGCCGACCCGGGAGCAGTTTCTGCAATACGCCGGTCCGCCGATCGAGGGCTTCACCTACCTCGGCCACTACGATGGCTTTCGCACCCTCGGCGGCAACGAAGTGCTGATCTGGACCACGATCAACGACGCCTACCTGATCAAGGTGCTCGATCCGTGCCCCGAGCTGCCCTTCGCGCGCAAGGTGGAACTGACCTCCTCGTCGCGCACCGTCACGCGGCAATTCGACTGGGTCATCGTCGCGCACGACCGCTGCCACATCGACACCATCCGCCACATCGACTACGGGGCCATGAAGCGCTCCGGCATCGCGGGCCCATAGAAAAAAGGCCCACCCGGATGCCGGGTGGGCCTTGGCGTTGCGCGCGCCCTTCAGGGCGAAGGTCAGGTCGACTTCAGCATCGAGGTGTCGATCGGCAGGTGCCGGACGCGCTTGCCGGTCGCCGCGAAGATCGCGTTGCACAGTGCCGGGATCACCGGAGGCAACGCCGGCTCGCCGAAACCCGTCGGCGAGTTCGGCGTCGACCTGAAATGCACCTCGACGGGCGCCGCCTGGTTCATCCGCAGCAATGGGTATTGCGGGAAGGTCTGTGCGACGCGTCCGCGATCGATGGTGATCTTCTGACCCAGCGCCTGGCTGATGCCATCCAGCGCCGCGCCCTGGCACTGATTGATGGCGCCGGACGGGTTGATGATGGTGCTGCCCACGTCCCCCACGATCCAGACCTTGTCCACCTTGACGTTGCCATCGGTGGGCGCCACCGTCACCTGCACGACTTCCGCGAAGTAGCCGAGGTGGCTGTAGTAGAAGGCGACACCCATGCCGGTGCCCTTGGGCAGCTGGCGTTTGCCCCAGCCGGACTTCTCGCCGACCATCTTCAGCACGCCCTGGGCGCGCTCGGCCTTGAACGGTGGCCCCATCGGGAAGCCACCGCCGCCACCGCGTGCGCCGGCAGGCGGACCCTTGCCGGGCTGCGGCGCCGGGGGAGGAGCCGCGCGCTCCTCGGCGTACAGATCGATCAGATGCTGCAGCGGATCCTTGCCGGCGGCGTGCGCCACCTCATCGAGGAAGGACTGGAACACGAAGGCGTGGGCATTGCTGCCCGGGGCGCGCATCGGCCCGGTCGGCACCCCGAGCTGCATGGTCGACGTGGCGAGCTCCAGGTTCTTGACGTACTTGGCGGGGAACTCCCCGGCGGACAGATCCGCGCTGTTCGACGCCCGGCCGTTGTTCTCATAGCCGACGTAGTGATCCGAAAAGGCGATCAGCTGACCCTGCGCATCGAGCCCGGCCTTGAAGAAGTGAAAGCCACCCGGGCGGTAGAACTCATGCTGCAGGTCCTGATTGCGGTTCCACAGCAGCTTGACCGGCTCGCCCTGAAGCTTGGCGATCATGGCCGCCTCGGCCATGAAATCGCTCCCCAGGCGCCGGCCGAACCCACCCCCGCAGCGGGTCATGTGCACGGTCACCGCATCATCGGGTATGCCCACGGTCTTCGCGACCAGCGTCTTGCCGGCCGCGGGATTCTGCGTCGGGGACCAGATCTCGAGCTTCCCGTCCTTGAAGACGGCCGTGGAGTTCTGTGGTTCCAGGTTGCAGTGATACACGAACGGATACGAGTACGCCGCCTCGACGATCTTGGCGGCACCGCTCATCGCGCCCTTCACGTCCCCGTCGCTGCGCAGCACCTTGTGCGGCGCCTGCGTGGAGAGTTCCTGGGCCCTGGCGGCAAAGTCGGCCGAACTCTGGCTGGCCACGGGACCCTCGTCCCAGACCACCTTCAGCGAGTCCAGGGCCTTGTTGGCCTGCCACCAGCTGCTGCCGACGATGGCGACGCCGCTCTGCAGACCCATCGCCATCCCATCCGGCAGCCCGGTCGGGCCCTCCGGATTGATGACGAATACGTTCAGGATGCCCGGCAGCGCCTTGACCTCATCGACATTGGCACTGACGACCTTGCCACCGAACACCGGGCACTTCTGGAACACGGCATAGCGCATGCCCTCCATGCTCACGTCGATGCCGAACAGGGGCTGGCCCGTGACCACCTTCGGGTTGTCGATGCCGCCGATGGACTTGCCGATGATGGTGTAGTCCTTGGGGTCCTTCAGCGAGACGGTCTTCAGGTCCGGCGGCGCGAGCTTCGCGGCCCGGGCCGCGAGCTGACCGTAGGTGAGTGACTTGCCGGCCTTGCTGGTCACCTTGCCGAGGAAGGTGCTGCAGTCGGATTCGGGCACATGCCAGGTCTGCGCGGCGGCCGATACCAGCATGGCTCGTGCCGCGGCGCCGGCCCGTCGCAGCGGCTCCCAGTTGAGCGGCGTCGAGAAGCTGCCGCCGGCGAACTGCGCGCCGTACACCTTGGCATCCACGGGCGCCTGTTCGATGCGCACGTTGTCCCAGTCCGCGTCCAGTTCCTCGGCGATGATCATCGGCAGCGAGGTCTTGATGCCCTGCCCGATTTCCGGGACCTTGGACATGATGGTGACGGTGTTGTCGGCGGCGATGCGCACGTAGGCATTGATCTCGGCGGAAGAACCCTGATGCGGCTGGTCCGTCAGCCCCAGTGGCACCGAGGCGTCGGCGAGCCGCGGAATGCTCAAGGAGAGCAGCATGCCGCCACCGGCGGCGGCGCTGACCGACAGGAACGCACGGCGCGAGACGCTCTCATCGGCGGCGGACGGCGGCGCGGCGCCGGACAGTTCGATGGGCTGTGTGGTCGACATGATCAGACCTCCCGCGAATCGGTGGTGGGCAGACCGGCGGCCTGCTTGATGGCCGCACGGATGCGCGTATAGGTGGCACAGCGGCACAGATTGCCGGTCATCGCGTTGTCGATGTCCTGATCGGTGGGCTTGTGGTGAGTGTTCAGCAGCGCGGTGGCCGCCATGATCTGCCCGGCCTGGCAGTAGCCGCACTGGGGGACATCGAGCTTCAACCAGGCCTCCTGGACCTTCTTGCCGGTGTCGCTCTGGCCGATGCCCTCGATGGTCGTGACCTGCGCCTGCCCCACCGCGCTGATCGGCGTGATGCACGAGCGCGTGGCCATGCCGTTGATATGCACCGTGCAGGCACCGCACAGGCCCATGCCACAGCCGAACTTGCTGCCCTTCATGTCCAGCGTGTCCCGCAACACCCACAGCAGTGGTGTGTCACCGTCGACATCGACGGTGTGAGGCGTACCGTTCACATTGATTGTGTAGCTCATTGGTGTATCCTGACGTAGCGCTGTATAGAAACGTGCATAACGTAAACCCCGCACGCCGCGGGCGGATCAACGCGCATCCTATCAGACCTGTCGCTCGCGTTACCGCGATGACTTGTCAATGACCGTTTGCCCGACGCGCGCGCAATTCTGAAGTCGCTCGCCGGTCACACACCTTGCATCGATTGAAGTGGAGCGGCTCGCGCCCACACGAGCGCGGCGCCCAATCCTTTCCGCATCTGAAGGCTCCCGAATCACCGAGCAGCCGTCCTGCGGCCGCAATTTCGGTGCGTTGCATTCACGCATCAGAAATTTCTGCTACACTGCGCCCGTGCTCATAGGGTGCGCACCGAAACGGTGCCGAGAGCACCCGGAACCGCAATATTTTGGTGCATGTTTGCTCATTGTCGCGACGGAACAACTCGTAAGTCATTGTTCTTGAATGATTAGGGCATCTGGCATACGGATTGCACCCGTCGCGCCATCGCACGAAATTGTGTGAATCAGTTCCGCTTTCGTTTCATTTACGAGGACCACTATCATCATGCGAAATACGACCCGCGCTATCACCGCCGCCGTCATCGTTGCGATCGCGCCACGGCTGCTTCTGGCTGCTGATGCGCCCGCCGCGCCCGCGCCGGCCGTTCCGGGCCTGTCAGACCTGCTCATGGGCTGGGGACTGACGGTCAGCGGCGACATCGCCGCTTCCTACTACCACTCGAACGGCTATCCGGAATACACCGACGCCGGCGACCTGCGTTCCTTCGACCAGAACCATGATTCCTTCCAGCTCGACGAGGCCGGCCTGCAGATCGGCTACCAGCCCAAGCAGGGCGTGGGCGGATTCGTGGACGTCATCGCCGGCACGGACGCGCAGATCCTCAACAGCGCCGAACCCGGCAGCAATTACTACAACAGCTCCGGCTACAGCACCTCCGGCGCCGGCTACGTCGACGTGCGCCAGGCCTACGTGCAGTACGCGACCGGCCCCCTGACCGTCATCGCCGGCAAGTTCGTGACCCTGGCCGGCGCCGAGGTCATCAACCCGTCGCAGAACACGAACTTCTCCCGCTCACTGCTGTTCACCGTCGTCGAACCCCTCGATCACACCGGTGTGCGCGCGACCTACGCGGTCACGGATACCGTGAATCTGATCGTGGGCGTCAACAACGGCTGGAACTGGACCATCGGGTCGAACTACAACCAGGAAGGCTCGAAGACGGGTGAGTTCGGCGCCACCTGGGCCCCGAACAAGACCTTCTCCTTCTCGACCGCGGGCTACATCGGCAAGCTGTCCAACAAATCCGATCTTTCCTTGATCGACTTCGTCGGCACGTACAACGTCACCTCGGCGTTGACCCTGATCCTGAACGCGGACTTCTGGCAGGAGACCAGTCCCTACAAGTACGAGGACCAGCACATCGGCGGAGTAGCCGGCTATGTGAACTATGGCTTCAATGACAACTGGCGCGTGTCGGTCCGCGGCGAGTACCTGAACTACCTCGGCAACGGACACATCTGGGAAGCCACCACGACCCTGGGCTACAGCCCGGTGAAGAACTTCGAGGTCC
>DATJPN010000146.1:0-3007 GCA_035506335.1 Steroidobacteraceae bacterium
AATGCGGCCATCGCGCGGTCCTGTTATGCGCGCATGGACGTACAGACCCGCAGCTACCAGCTGTGGCGCGCCGATGCCGGGATCACGCTCGGTGAGCCGGTGTTCGCGCCGAAGAGCGCGACGGCGCGCGAGGGCGAGGGCTATCTGCTCGGCGTGGCCTATCACATGCAGGAGCGCCTGCGCTCGGACCTCGTGATCCTGGATGCCGAGCACGTCGCCGAGGGCCCGATCGCCGTGGTCCGTCTGCCCGTGCAGGCCTCCCCGCAGGTCCACGGCTGGTGGGTGCGCGAGGATCAGTACCCGGCCGTGTGACTTCGGCTATTCTTCAGGCCCTGCCGGCAATGATCTCGCTGCGAGGGGGCCAGGATGAATACCAGCAAGCTGCTCGATCGACGCACGATTCTGCAGGCCGTCGCCGCCGGAGTCGGTCTGGCGGTGCCGGCGGTCCGGGTATTCGCCGCCGAGCCGCTGCCGTTCTTCACCCGCCACCACCTGCCGATCGGCCTGCAGCTGTACACCGTGGGGGCCGCGGCCCGCAAGGATCTGAATGGCACGCTGCGCAGGGTGGCCGCCGCCGGGTATCGCACGGTCGAGCTCGCCGGACTCTATGGAAACTCTCCGCAGGTCGTGCGCAAGGCCGCCGACGACGCCGGCCTGAAGTTCACGAGCATCCATCTGCAGCCGAAGTCCCAGAACGGGGAGCCGGGGTTCGACCAGCCCCCCGAAGAGCTCGCTTCCGCGATGCAGGTGCTCGGGTTGCAGGATGTGGTGCTGCCGATGTTCCTCATGCCCGCGCACCTGCCCAAGGCCGAGGCGGGTGAACGCGGATATCTCGCCCGCATCGTGCCGCTGATCACCGCCGATGACTGGAAGGCCACGGCGGCCTTCCTGAACGAGAAGGCGGCGGCGCTGAAGAAGGTGGGGCTGCGCGTGAGTTACCACAATCACAATGTTGAGTTCCAGCCGCTCGGGGACAGCTGTGGCCTCGAGATCCTGCTCGCCGAAACCGATCCGGCGCTGGTGCACTTCGAAATGGACGTGGGCTGGGTGGCCGCCGGGGGCGCGGATCCGATCAGGATCCTCGAGCACCGCAAGGGACGCTTCCGGATGATGCACGTCAAGGACCTGATGGCGACGACCAGGACCAACTACGCGATGCAGCAGGATCCGGCCGAAGTCGGCAACGGCATGCTGCCGTGGCGCCGGATCCTCGATGTCGCCTACGCCACGGGGGTGCGCAAGTTCTTCGTCGAGCAGGAGCCCCCGTTCAAGGGCGACCCGTTCGACTCCATCGCCATCAGCGCGAAGTACCTCTCGGCGATTGCGTGATGCCCATGCATCCAACCACCCGGCTGCGGCTGTCGGTGATGATGTTCCTGCAGTTCTGCGTCTGGGGTTCCTGGTACGTGACCCTCAGCACCTACCTGCTGGCCATCCACTTCGACGGGGTCTCCGTGGGCGGCATCTACAGCACCGTGAACTGGGGGGCGATCCTCGCCCCCGTGATCGCCGGCATGCTGGCCGACCGGTTTTTTCCCGCGCAGATCGTCATGGCGGGGCTGCATCTGCTCGGGGCCGGCGTGCTGTGGTGGATCTCGACCATCACGGACCCCACGAGCTTCTTCTGGACGCTGTTGCTGTATTCGATCTGCTTCATGCCCACCCTCGGCCTCGCGAATGCCGTGTCCTTCCACCAGATGAGCGACCCGGCCCGGCAGTTTCCGGGGGTGCGGGTCATGGGGTCGATCGGCTGGATCGTGGTGGGCCTGCTCGTGGGGGTGGCGGCGCCGGCGATTCTCGGGCACTCGATCGAGAACACCAACCTGCCGCTGCGCTTCGGCGCATTGCTGTCGCTCGCCATGGGCCTGTACTGCCTGACGCTGCCGCACACTCCGCCGGGCAATGCGGGCAGGCGTCCCTCGGTGTTCCAGGCGCTGGGCCTGGAGACCCTCACCTACATGAAGGACCGCTCCTTCGCGATCTTCACCCTGGGGTCGCTGCTGGTGTGCATCCCGCTGTCGTTCTACTACAGCTTCGCGAACGCCTACCTCAATGAATCCGGCATGCAGGACGCCGCCGGCAAGATGACCCTCGGCCAGATGTCCGAGGTGGTCTTCCTGGTGCTCATTCCGTTCTTCTTCGCGCGCCTCGGGGTGAAGAAGATGCTGCTGGTGGGCATGTTCGCCTGGGTGGCCCGCTATGTGCTGTTCGCCCTCGGGAACAACGGCTCGCTGGTGGCGCTGCTGTACGCCGGCATCATCCTGCACGGCGTGTGTTTCGATTTCTTCTTCGTCACCGGCCAGATCTACGTGGACCGGACCGTGCAGCGCACGCAACGGGCCAGCGCCCAGGGCTTCATCCATGTCGTGACCTATGGCGTGGGTCAGCTGATCGGCTCCTGGGCCGCCGGCGCCGTGGTCGATCGGTACGCCTACGCCCAGGATGCTGCGACGCGGCATCACTGGGAGGCCATCTGGACCGTGCCGGCGGTGATGGCGGCGGCGGTCGCCGTGCTGTTCCTGCTGTTCTTCCGGGATCCGCCGCCGGTAGTGGCGGACGCGGTGCGCTGAGGCGCAAAATCCGGCTACCTCGCGGGATCAGGGAGGCGCCATGTCCGACACCCAGTGGGCCCTGCACGGTCGTGAATTCGCCAACTGCAACTGCTCCTATGGCTGTCCGTGCCAGTTCAACGCCCTGCCGACCCACGGCAACTGCTGGGCGGTGGTCGGCATCCAGATCGACGAAGGGTTCCACGGCACCACGCCGCTCGATGGGCTGCGGCTGGCCGGCATCTTCAAGTACCCGCAGGCCATCCACATGGGCAACGGCGAGGCGCTGCCCATCGTGGACAAGCGCGCCAACGAGGCGCAGCGCAACGCCCTGCTGCGCATCATGAGCGGGCAGGACACGAGGCCCGGGGCCACGATGTTCCAGGTGTTCGCGTCGATGCTGTCGAAGGTCTACGACCCGGTGTTCGCCGATTTCGACTTCGCGGTCGACATCGACC
>DATJPN010000147.1:0-12718 GCA_035506335.1 Steroidobacteraceae bacterium
TTGTCATCGAGCCGCTCGCCAAGACATTGACGTTCGGTCGCCTGGCCCTGCAGAGAACGCCAAACGAGACGTCAGTACCCGGCCGCTGAACCCGCCGCCCGGCGGTCATCGCTCGCGCCGTACATCATCCCGGCCCGCAACCGGCCACCCAGCGCCGAGTCATTGCCCGAAGAGGGCCGATCGGGTCCTGAGCTCGCCTGGGGAATCACGATCAGCTCGGCGGCGCCCCAGGGCGACTGTTCGACCACGGTGTAGCCGCGGGCCTGCAGGGCCTGGGTGGTGTCGGCTGACAACGCATACGGTTCGGCGAACACCAGATCGGGCAACCACTGGTGGTGCAGGCGGGTCGCGTTGACGGCCTCCTGCGGCTCCATCCCGTAGTCGATCAGGTTCAGCAGCACTTCGAGGGTGATCGTGATGATGCGCGATCCGCCCGGGCTGCCGAGCACCATCGACACGTGACCGTCCTTCAGCACCAGCGTGGGCGCCATCGAGGACAGCGGACGCTTGCCCGGCGCGATGGCATTCGCGGTTCCCTGCACCAGCCCGAAGAGATTCGGGACTCCGGGCTTGACGGTGAAGTCGTCCATTTCGTCATTCAACATGTAGCCGGTGCCCGGAGCCATGACGCCGGCGCCGAAGAGGCCGTTGATGGTGTAGGTCACGGACACGGCATTGCCCTGGGCGTCCGCCACCGAATAATGCGTGGTCTCGGGTTTCTCGTGCGGCGGCGTGCCGGGTTTGATGATCGCCGAGGACCCGGCATGCTCCAGATCGATCTGGGCCCGGATCAGTGCCGCATATTCCGGCGTGATGAGCTTCTCGACCGGCTTGCGGACGAACACCGGATCCCCGAGCAGGGAATTGCGATCGACGTAGGCATGCCGCATGGCCTCGGTCATCACCTGCACCGCCGCCGCCGAGTGAAAGCCCAGCTTCTTCAGGTCGAAGCCCTCGAGGATCTGCAGGATTTCGCACAGCGTCGTGCCCCCGGAGGAGGGCGGTGGGGCCGAGACGATCCGATAGCCCCGATAGCCGCAGTACACCGGATCCGCGCTCGTGACCGTGTAGGCGGCCAGGTCCGCGGCGCCGATGATGCCGCCATGCTCGCGCATGGCCCGCGCCAGCAGCGCGGCGTTGCTGGTCGCACCATTGTCCTTGTAGAAGGCATCGCTGCCCCGGCGCGCGATGGCCTCCAGCGTATGCGCGAGCTGCGGCTGTTTGAGGCGCTCGCCGGGCTGGTAGGCCGATCCGTCCGGGTGCAGGAATACCGAGGCCGCGGCCGGGTCCTTGCGGAACCTGCGCGCACCGGCATCGATGATGTCGGTGTCGCCGCGGGTGAGGATGAAGCCCTCGCGCGCCAGCCTGATGGCCGGGGCCATCACCCGGGCCCGGGGCAGCGTGCCATAGCGCTTCAGGGCCGTCTCCAGGCCCAGTACGGTCCCGGGTACCGCCACCGCGCGGTAGCCGTCGATGCTCGCGCCCCGCACCGGATTGCCGTCCGGTCCCAGATACATGTCGGCGGTGGCCGCACCCGGCGCGGTCTCGCGGAAGTTCAGGAAGACATTGTCGGCGGATCCGGCGAGGTGAATCACCATGAACCCGCCGCCGCCGATGTTGCCGCAGCACGGATTCGTCACGGCTTGCGCATACCCGACGGCCACGGCGGCATCGACGGCGTTGCCGCCCGCCTTGAGGATCTCGACGCCGACATCGGAGGCCAGGTGCTGGGCCGACACCACCATGCCGTGGGCCGCCTCGAGCGCGGGTTTCGAGGCCGCCGGCGCCGCCGCCGGGTGCAGCTGGACGAGAGCACCCGCGAGCAGCAGGCAACACACCGGCGCTCGCGCCGCTTTCGAAAACGAGGGGGTATCCATCATTCGGCAACCGACCTTATCACAACGGGCTTTGCGGCTGCCGGGCGCGCCGTTGCATGCCGAGCGCGCCGAGCAGGCTCACGATGCCCGCAGCCGACAGGTAGTAGCCGACCCAAGCGAGCCCGTGCGTACTGGCCAGCCAGCGCGCGGCGTACGGGGCGAGCGATGCGCCCACGATGCCGGCCAGATTGAAGGTCAGCGAGGCGCCGGTATAGCGCACCTCGGTGGGGAAGAGCTCCGACAATGCCGTGCCCAGCGGTCCGTAGGTCAGGCCCATCAGGGCGAGTCCCAGGCACAGGTAGGCCAGCGTTCCGGCGTCGGTGCCCGAGCCGAACAGGGGTTCGGTGGTGAGACCAAACACGGCAATCCCGGCCGAGGCGAGGATCAGGACCGCCGTGGTTCCGCGGCGCTGCGCCAGATGCGCCGACAGCGGAATCAGCGCGCCGAAGCACAGCACGCCGATCATCTGCAGCATCAGGAAATGCGTCCGGGTGAATCCCAGTTCCCCGGTGCCCCAGCTGAGCGTGAAGACCGTCATCAGATAGAAGATCACGAAGGTCGCCGTGGCCGCGAACGTGCCGAGGACGACGGCCGGGGCGTGATGGACAAGCAGATGGAGCATCGGGACGCGCACGCGCGCCTCGTTCTGGAGGACGCGCCGGAAGGCGGGTGTCTCGGAGAGGGTCAACCTGACATACAGCCCCACGAAGACCAGCAGCGCACTGGCGAGAAAGGGCAGCCGCCATCCCCAGCTGAACAGTGCCCGTTCATCGAGCGCCCCGGCGAGCAGGAGAAACGCTCCGGTGGAACACAGAAAGCCGATCGGAGCGCCGAGCTGCGGAAACATGCCGTAGAGGGCGGCTTTGCCGGGCGGCGCGTTTTCGGTGGCGAGCAGCACGGCTCCGCCCCATTCTCCCCCTAAGCCGAATCCCTGCCCGAAGCGCAGCAGCGCGAGCAGGGCGGGGGCGCCGATGCCGATGGCCGCATAGGTGGGCAACAGCCCGATGCCGACCGTCGAGGCGCCCATGGTCACGAGCGCCGCAACCAGCGTGGCCTTGCGGCCGACGCGGTCCCCGAAGTGCCCGAAGACCGCCGAGCCGATGGGCCGCGCGAGGAATGCCAGCGCGAAGGTCGCGAGCGACTGCAGGGTCGCGCTCGCCGGGTCCGCATTCGGGAAGAACAGCTTCGGGAACACCAGCACCGCGGCGGTGGCGTAGATGTAGAAGTCGAAGAATTCGATGGTGGTGCCGGCGAGGCTCGCGAGGAGCACCCGCCCGGTCATATTGGTGCGGGTTGCTGAAACGGAAGGCTGGCTCATGATCCGGGATCACTGGGAGCGCCGAGCGCTCCCGGACAGCTCAGGTCAGCGAGAGGATCGCCTCGCCGTAGCTGCGGGACCCCATGGCGTCGGGTGAAAAGATCCCGTGGCCCGCGATCCAGTCGCGTGACTGGTCGAAGGCTTCCTGCGTATAGGGCTCGAACACGAGCCGTTCGCCGGGGCCCCAGCGGCGCGTGTCCATCGTGTCGTGGTAGCGCACGGGGAACTCGCGCCTGTAGTAGTGCGTGTACAGGTCCGGACGCAGGTCGATATCGCGCTGCGCGCGGCGCAGGGCACGGAAGAACCTCGCCAGGTCCTCCGGGTCGGGAGTGCCCGTGATCATGGTGGCAATCATGAACGTGGTGTCGATGATCTTGCGAAAGCCGAGCTGCTCGGCGAAGTAATACGGTCCGCTGAACAGGGAGGCCGCCGGCAGTTTCCCCTCCAGCAGCAGTTCCATGCGCTTGAACAGCATGCCGTCGTTGAAGGAGAGGTTGATCGCTGCCGCGGGCAGGTACTGCTCGAGTGCCTGGATGCTCGAGTAATGGCTGCCCGACTGGTAGCCGACCGAGATGCGCACACCGGAGAGGTCCTGCGGCTCGCGCACCGGGGAATCGGCCGGCACGAAGATCGCCGCCGGCGTCACCGAGTATGCACCCGAATACAGCTTGCCGTGGCCGGCCGCGGCCGCGACATTCACCGTCCAGTGGCAGGCGCAGCTCACATCCGAGGCGCGGCCGGACTCCAGCGACTGGTAGGCGCCGACCTTCGCACCCTTGTCGTGGATCTGACCGGCCGTCTTCTGGACTTCCTCGTTGAAGGTGTAGTCGAGGCCTTCGTCGCGGAAATAGCCCTTCTCCTCCGCGACCCATTCCTGGAGGCGGAAGTGCGGCTGGATGATGAATCGGTCGGCCACGATCAGGAGGTCATCCGCGTCTGACTCTGGTAACCCTCCTGGAAGGTCGAGTAGATCTTGTTCTTGGTGGTGATGAACTCCAGCAGCGCCGGACGGCCTTCGTGGGTGGCCGCGATGGCGGTCTTCAACGCATGGGCCACCTGGGAGGGCTCGGTCACGCGCTCGCTGTGGCCCCCCAAGGCCTTGGCCCAGTCCGCATAGTTGCCGGAAATGTCGGTGGAGTGATACCTCTCGGTCGACACCGCCATCGGCTTCAGTTCCATCGCCATCGAATAGTTGTTGAACAGGATGGACAGGATGGGGATGCGGTTACGCACCGCCGTCTCGAAGTCCATGCCGGTCATGCCGATGGCAGCATCGCCCCACATGTTGATGCACAGCTTGTCGGGGTTCGCGAGCTTCGCGCCCATCGCCAGTCCCAGTCCATAGCCGAGCTGCGTGGTCTTGCCCCAGCCGATGAAGCTGTTCGGCGCGGTCGGTCTCCAGAACGGCGAGAGTTCATCGCGCGGACTGCCGGCATCGTGCGTGATGACGGTGTTCGCGACATCGACGATGGACATCAGGTCGGCGATCACGCGGTACGGGGAGAGGGGCTTGTCCTCGCTGGTCAGGTAGGGCCGCCACTGCGCCATCCACGGGTCGTTGAGTGCCCGGATGCGCTGATTGACGGCGGGGGTGAGGCCCCGCGGCTTGCCCTTCAGGCGCTCGTGCAGCGCCGCGTACAGCATGTTCAGCATCAGCTTCGAATCACCCAGCAGCGGATATTCCGTCGGGATGTTCTTGTTGATGTCGACCGGTTCGAGGGTGTTGTGGATGAACACCTTGTTCTTCGTCGGAAACCGGATGCCGAACCCGGTGGCGGTGAAGCTCGCCCCGATGCCGAAGACGACATCGGCGTCCTGCACGTGCTGGAACACCGCCTGGGGCATCGAGACGCCGCCGGACCCCAGCGACAGGGGATGGGTCTCCGGAAAGGCGCTCTTGCCTTCGAGGCTGGTGGTGACCGGCGCTTCGAGGAGCTCCGCCACCTTGAGCAGTTCGGCCCAGGCCTTCGAATAATGCACGCCCTGGCCCACGTACAGCAGCGGCCGCTGCGCGGCGATGAGGGCCGCGGCGGCCTTGTCGACCATTTCCGGGTCCGGCGCCGAGCGGTAGCGCTTGACGGGCACGTAATCGATGGTGCCGGGAACTTCCGCATTCCACATGTCACCGGGAATCTCGATGAGGGTGGGGCCCGGACGGCCGTTGCGGGCCTGCGTGTATGCGCGGCGCAGCGCCGGAACCAGCTGGTCCGGCGTCGTGATCATTTCCGCCGACTTCGTGATGTGCTGGTAGTTGAGCGTGGCATTGAACCCGGGCTTCACCCACGCTTCCCGGCGCGAGGAGCCCGCGGGAATCACCAGCAGCGGCACGCCCTCCGACCAGGCCTGGGCGACGGCGCCGAAGGAGTTCTCGACGCCCGGTCCGGCCTGCTGGCAGAAGACGCCGACCTTCTCGCCGGAGGTCTGACGGCTGATGGCGTCGGCCATGTGAATGCCGGTGCGCTCCTGGCGCACGATGATCGGCCGGATGCCGGCTGCGGCGCATGACTCGGTGAGGGGGTTCAGCGGATACGCGAGCAGGTAATCCGTGCCCTCGCGCTTCATGATCTCGGCCGTCACTTGAGCTACGTTCATCGCCCGTCTCCGGTCTGGATAGTCAACACATCGGGTGCGCAGTCTGGCATGGTCCGGCGCGACGATGAAGTATAAACACCTTGTCCACCACTGCCCGAATCCTTTGATTTGTCACCAGCTTTAATGCTCAAGCTCGCGCTTCAAGGCGCGGGCGCGTTCGCCCACGAAGGCGCGTATGTCCTCGGCCTGTCCGGGCGTCACGACCTGCTTCCAGCTGATCATGCCGCGCGCGGCGAGCGCGCCCCCGATGACCACCTCCCGCCAGCCCTCCGGGCTCGTCAGGAAGGCTGAACGACGCAGGTCCGGGACGATGTTGGGCGAGACGGCGTCGAACCCGTGGCATAGCCCGCAGCGGGCGCCATAGAGGGTCTCGCCGCGCGCGACCTGGGCGCTGCCGGCGACCACGGCCGGCGGGTTCGGCGGCGGCGCGGCAGGCGGATCCGGCGGCAGTACCGCGGTGCCGTTCAGCTTGAAGGCGATCAGCCGGCCGTTGTGGCGGATCCGGGGCGTTGCGGTGCCGGAGTAGATCAGGGCGCCGGCGATCACCGCGACGTATTGTTCGCCGCCGGCCATGTACGTGACCGGCCCACCGGGCAGGGCATCCGGGGTATTCCAGGACCACAGCGGCCGGCCATCGGTGGCCCGCAGGGCGACGAAGGTTCCGAGCACGCCTTCGCGGGTCTGGCCCTGGAATATGAGGTTGCCGGCCGTCGTGAGCACGCCGCCGCCGGATCCCGGCACCGTGAAGGCCGCCTTGCGGGTGAGGGGATTCCACGCCAGCAGGTAGCTCTTGCGGGGGGGCATGTGGGGACGGGCATCCACGGCCCCGTGGGTCGCGGCGTCCAGGTCGACGCCGATCTGCTCGAGGCCCGCATCGTAGCGATAGTCCTTCGTCGGCGCGTAGTAGGTGGCGGTCTGCGCCGCCGGCAGGTACAGCAGGCCCGTCTTGGGGTTGAAGGCCACCGGATACCAGCTGTGCGCGCCGCCGCCGCCGGGAACGCCCAGCCACGGACGGTCCTTGTAGAGCGCCGCGGCGACGACTTGCGGCCGCCCCGTGACCGGATCCACGCCCGTGGCCCAGTTGATGCCCGGCACGAAGGCATCCGCCGAGAGCAGCTTCCCGGTCTTGCGGTCGAGCACGTAGAGGAAGCCGTTCTTGGGCGCGTGCAGCAGCACCTTGCGCGTGCCGCCGGCCAGCGGCAGGTCCACGAGCGTCATGTCCGCGATCGCATCGTAGTCCCAGCGGTCGCCCGGGGTCTCCTGGTAGTGCCAGCGGTAGGCTCCGGTGTCGGCATCGACCGCGATGATCGAGGAGATGAAAAGGTTGTCGCCGCCGCCATTGGAGCGGTAGTTCTGGTTCCACGGGAAGCCGTTGCCGGTGGCCATGTAGATCTGGTTGAAGTCCGGGTCGTAGACCAGCGCATTCCAGACCTGGCCGCCGCCACCGTATTTCGCCCAGTCCCCAGACCAGGTCGCAAGCGCCCGGGTCTTCAACACCTCATCCGAGGCCGCGCCATCGGGCGGCCCGTTCGGATCCGCGGGTACGGTGTAGAACCGCCAGAGGAGTTTCCCGGTGCGTGCATCGTAGGCGCTCACGAAACCGCGACCGCCGAAATCCGCACCGGCGTTGCCGATGTAGATCTTGCCGTGCGCGGCGCGCGGTGCACCCGTGCTCGAATAGCGGCGACTCGGGTACTCGAACATGCGCACGCTCCACGCGGGCCTGCCGGTAGCCGCATCGAGCGCGATGAGCCGCCCGTCGAGGGATGCGACATAGACCCTGCCCTCGTAGACCGCCACGCCGCGGTTGACCACGTCGCAGCACACGTGGGCCCCGGTCGGTCCCGGCACCTTCGGATCGTAGAACCAGATCTGTCGGCCGGTCGCGGCATCGAGCGCGTACACCTTGCTCCAGGCGGTGCTCACGTACATGACGCCGTCCACGACGAGCGGCGTCGCTTCCTGGCCGCGCCCGGTGTCGAACTGCGTGGTCCACGCGGGCTTAAGCGCACTCACCGTGTCGGTGTTGATGCCGGTGAGCCGCGAATAGCGCAGTTCCTGCCAGTCGCCGCCGTGCGTGAGCCAGTTTTCCGGGTGCTCGTCGGCGTGGCTCAGGCGCTCGTCGGTGACATCGCCGGCGCGCGACGCGCCGGTCGCGGCCCGCGGCGCCACCGCGACCGCGAGCGCCAGCACGAAGCACATGACGCCCAGGTGCAGATGGAGTGTGTTTTTCATGCAATTCACAAGCTTGTGTGTGCGGTGGCCGGCGTAATCCCGTAAAATTCGTAACATGAGAATCATCGATTCATCGCGCCGGTACGGGGCGCACCGGATCAGCCGGCGCCGTGTCCTCGGCGGTGCGCTCGCCGGGGCCGCGGGGCTCGCGGCCGGCGCCCTCGTCCCGCGCCTGACGCTGGCCGGCGCGGATTCGCCGGCCGGATCGGGAATCCTCCACACGGCGCTCTCCGATACCCTGCACCTGTTCCAGGGCGCGGGGGGCAACGTGGTCGCGGCCATGGCGGCCGATGGCGTGCTGATGGTGGACGGCGGGCTCGAGCAGCACAGTCCGGCGCTGCTGGCGCAGGTCGCGGCGGTGTCCGGCGGCCGCCCCGTGAAGCTGCTCCTGAATACGCACTGGCATTGGGACCACACCGGTTCGAATGCCACGCTCGGCAAGGCCGGGGCCAGGATCATCGCGCACGAGAACACGCGGCTGTGGCTCGGAACCCGCGTTGATTCGAAATGGGAGCACCGTGTCTATCCCCCTCAGCCGGCGCACGCGTGGCCGACACAGACATTCTTCTATGGCTCGCAGAAGCTCGAATTCGGCGGCCAGGATGTCGAGTACGCGATCATGCCGCAGGCGCATACGGATGGCGACATCTATGTGATCTTTCCGCGCGAAAACGTGCTGGTGGCCGGCGGTGTCGTGAGCGGAGGCGGCTATCCGCTTCCTGACTACTGCACCGGCGGCTGGCTCGGCGGCATGATCGACGGATTGAAGATGCTGCTGGCAAAGGCCGACGCCGGCACCCGGATCATCTCCGGCGCCGGGGCGACCCGTACCCGCGAGGACCTCCAGGCGCAGCTGGACCTGTGCACGGCGGTGCTCGCGAAGATCGGCACGAGCTACTTCAAGGGCCAGACCTGGCAGGAATTCCAGGCCTCGGGTCCCACCGCCGAGTTCGATGCGCGCTGGGGCAATCCGGATCCCTTCCTCAAGATGGCCTATGACGGAGCCTGGTATCACGTCAATGAGATTCGCAGGTATTCACGCTGATATGAATGTTCCCAAGGACCGCAATCCGGTGAGAACCCGGATCCTCGCAGGCGTGGGCGCCGCGCTGCTCCTGTCGGGCGCGCAGGCGCAGCAGCCGGTGGCCCAGGCGCACGCGCCGGCCTTCAAGGGCGACTGGCACCTGCTGCAGACCTACTGCGAGAAATGCCACAACTCCGAGGATTGGGCCGGCGGCGTGGCCTTCGACACGATGAGTGCCGACGGGGCCGGCGCCGATGCCCGGATCTGGGAGGAGGCGATCATCAAGTTGCGCGGCGGGTTGATGCCGCCGCCGGGCAAGCCGCAGCCGGATGCCGCCGCCCGCCAGGCCTTCGAGCGTTCGACCGAGGATTTCCTGAACCAGTACGGCGCCGCGCACCCGGATCCCGGGCACATGGTGCTGCACCGGTTGAACCGCAACGAATACGCCAACGCGATCGAGGATCTGCTGGGCGTCTCGGTGGACCCGAACGCGCTGCTGCCGCGCGACGACAAGAGCGGCAACTTCGACAACATCGCGGAAGTCCTCAAGGTCTCCCCGACGTTCCTCGACCAGTACTTCTCCGCCGCCCGGCAGGTGACGGTGGCGGCGATCGGCAGTCCGCATGCCCGCACCCAGGACAACTTCTTCAACGGACCGCCCGAGCCCCAGGAATACCAGTACATGCATGTCGACGGGCTGCCGCTGGGGACCCGCGGCGGCATGCTCTTCACCCATGTATTCCCGGCCGACGGCGAATACCGCTTCACCATCAACGGGCTGGTTGGCGCCGGGTACCTGTGGGGCGAACTGGATCCGAACACCCTGATCATCACCGTCGATGGCAAGCGTGTCTTCCAGGGACAGCTCGGCGGCCCGAAGGACCTGGATGCGGTGGACCTGCAGCAGGCGGCGGGCCTGACCATGATCAATGACCGGTTCCGGAACGTCCCGGTCAACATCACCGCCGGTGAGCACCGCATCGGCATCACCTTCGTCCAGACGAGCGCCGCGGAGACCAACGAGATCCTGCACGCCTTCGTTCCGGTGGCCGGCATGGGCCAGCCGGTCAATGGCAACTCGAGTGGCCCGCGGCTCGCGAACGTGGAGATCAAGGGCCCGATGGTGGCGAAGGGTGTGAGCGAGACGCGCAGCCGCCGCCGGATATTCACCTGCTACCCGAAGAGCGCCGGGCAGGAAACCCCCTGTGCCCACGAGATCTTCTCGAGCATCGCGCAGCGCGCATTCCGCCGGCCGGTCACCGAGGCTGACCTGAAGGGCGCCATGGATTTCTACGCGCAGGGGCGCCGGGAGGGCGGGGACTTCGATGCCGGCATCCAGAAGGGACTGCTCGCGATTCTCGTCAGCCCGAAGTTCCTGTTCCGGATGCATGAGCCCCCGGCGGGCACGGTCCCGGGGCAGCCGTTCGCGCTCAACGACATCGACCTGGCTTCGCGCCTGTCGTTCTTCCTCTGGGCGGGTCCCCCGGACGAGGAACTCATCAAGGTCGCCGCGGACGGCCGGCTGCGCGACCTGCCGGTGCTCGACGCGCAGGTGCGCCGGATGCTGAAGGATCCCCGTGCCCACACCCTCGTCACCGACTTCGCCTTCGAGTGGCTGAACATCCACGGGCTGGAGCTCGTCGACCCGGACACGAACCTGTTCCCCGACTACACCTCGGACCTCGAACCGGCCTTCGAAAAGGAAGTCGAGCTCTTCGTCGGCAATGTGTTCGAATCCGACGGCAGCGTCATGGACCTGATGACGTCCAATCGCACGTACCTCAATGAGCGCCTGGCCCTGCACTACCGGATCCCGAATGTGCGCGGGGGCGAGTTCCGTGCCGTCACCGTGCCGGATTACCGGCGCGGCCTGCTCGGCAAGGGCGCCGTGCTGATGACCACCTCGTACGCGAACCGGACCTCGGTCGTGCTGCGCGGCGCCTACGTCCTCGACAAGTTCCTGGGGACGCCGCCGACCGCGCCGCCGCCGGGCGTGCCGGGATTCATGGAGAGCCAGGAAGGCGCCGACCAGCTCACCGTGCGGGCGCGCATGGAGCTGCATCGCACCCAGCCGATGTGCAATGCCTGCCATGCCATCATCGATCCGGTCGGGCTGTCGATGGAGAACTTCAACGCCCTGGGCCAGTGGCGCGACAAGGATATCGATGCCGGCACGCCGATCGATGCCACCGTCAAGCTCGCCGACGGCACGCTCGTCCACGGCATCGGCGATCTGCGAGCCTACATGGTGAGCCATGCCTCGCAGTTCGTCGAAACCTTCACGGGCAACCTGATGTCCTATGGACTGGGACGCGGCCTGGCGTATTACGACATGCCCACCGTCCGGGCGATCGTGCGCGAGACCGCCCGCAACAACTACCGCTTCTCCGACATCGTGCTGGGAATCGTCAACAGCCAGGCGTTCCGCTATGACGAGATTCCCTTGAAGTCGCCGGGGGAGACCCCAACTAGCACGCATACGACCGCAAGTCTCACCACACCGGCGCCCGTACCGGCCGGCGCCATGTAGGGAACTCAAGCATGTTCATCACCCGCAAGCACCTGAATCGACGCACCGTCCTGCGCGGACTGGGTGTGAGTGTCGGCCTGCCCCTGCTCGAGGCGATGATTCCGGCCGCCACGGCCATCGCGAAGACCGCCGCCGCCCCCAAGCCGCGGGTCGGGTTCGTCTACTTTCCGCATGGCGCGGTCATGGACCGGTGGACACCGAAGGCCGAAGGGGCGGACTTCGATTTTCCCGAGATCATCGCTTCGCTGAAGCCGTTCCAGAAGCATACGACCATCATCACGGGCCTGGAGAACAAGTCGGCCATCGCCGCGCCGGTGCACGCGATCACCCCGGGGACCTGGCTCTCCTGCGTCCCGCCGCGCATCAGCCATGATCCCTTCGGCGGCGTCACCATCGACCAGATCGCTGCGCAGAAGATCGGCCAGGAGACCTCCATGCCCTCGCTGGAGGTGGCGACCGAGGAGCGCGGCGGCGAAGGCTCCTGCGACCGCAACTACGGCTGCAGCTATGGCAAGACCATCGCCTTCAGCACCCCGTCCACGCCGCTGCCGATGGAACACAACCCGCGCAAGGTCTTCCAGCAGATGTTCGGCCAGGGGGATACCGCGGATGAGCGCGCCTCCCTGCTGCGTGAAAAC
Source organism: Steroidobacteraceae bacterium (assembly GCA_035506335.1). Taxonomy (GTDB): domain Bacteria; phylum Pseudomonadota; class Gammaproteobacteria; order Steroidobacterales; family Steroidobacteraceae; genus DAIDKA01. The sequence continues at coordinate 12,215 of DATJPN010000147.1, forward strand.
TCCAGCATCATCGATCTGGTGCGCGCCGATGCCTCGGACCTGTCACGGACCCTCGGCGCCCGTGACCGCTCGATGCTCTCGGACTACCTGGACCAGGTGCAGGAAATCCAGCGGCGGCTCGAGAAGATGGAACATCGGGACATGTCGCAGATGCAGATACCGGACGCGCCGGCCGGGATTCCGGCCGCGTTCGACGAGCACATGCACATCATGTACGACCTGATCGCGCTCGCGTACCAGGCGAACCTCACGCGGGTGGCCACCATGATGGTGGCCGCCGAGGTGAGCAACCAGCCGTATACCTTCATCGGTGTCAACGACGCGTTCCATCCGCTGTCGCATCACCAGAACGACCCGGCAAAGATGGCGCGCCTCGCCAAGGTGCAGGCCTTCAACACCTCGATGTTCGCGAAGTTCATCAAGCGGCTCTCGGAGCTGCCGGACGGCGAGGGGACGATGCTCGACAATTCCATCATCCTGTTCGGCAGCAACATGAGCAACAGC
>DATJPN010000148.1:0-39253 GCA_035506335.1 Steroidobacteraceae bacterium
GGGGCTTGCGGTGCCGAGCAGCAGATCGATTTCGTGGCCCCCGATGCGCGAGGAGGGGACGCCGCGGCGCCTGAACCAGGACCGGCGCTGAAACCGGGCGACAGCGATCCGCAGCCGCGGCCAGAGCAGGAACAGCGCGGCAAACGACGACAGGGTGGCGATACAGGCGCCCAGGTCCCATCTGACGAGGGCGTCGGGCTGTTCGATCTGCCGCGTGGGTAGCAACAGGACGACTGCGATGACGATCAGGCCCTGGAGAAAACCCGCTGCGTTGCGCCGGGTGGTGATGAACCACAGCGCGATGTAGATCCAGAAGGTGAAGGTCGTGGTGGTGCTGAAGCCGACCCAGAAGGTCTGGATGAGGCCCTCGTGCGCCCTCGCGATCTGGGCCGCGGTTGCGTGGGCGGGCGGTCCGAGGGCCGTCATGAGCCCCAGTATCAGCAGCAGCGGCACCGTGAAGGCCACGCACAGCAGGGTGATGAGGGCGCTCGCCAGCAATCTGATGCGCGCGCCGGGCAGCACCCCGGACAGGTGCCCGCGCGCCATCCTTCCGAACAGCAGGGGCATCATCGAACTGCCGACGAACAACGAAGTGACTCCCGCCATGCCGATGCCGGCGAACACGAAGGACTGCGGCTGCGTGACCAGCAGCAGGTACGTGACCACGACCAGTACCAGGCCGATCAGCGAAAACGCCTTATGGGCGGGTGTACCGGCAAAGTAGAGGTAGATGAGCTGCAGAACGGCCTTCATCGGTGCAGCTCCAGGAAGATCTCCTCGAGCGACAGGGATTCGACCTGGACGGCACCGTCGAATTGTTGCTGGAACGCGGTCCGGGACTGCTCCGTCCATCCCCTGACGATCGCCTCGGCGCCCACTTCGTGCCGGCGCAAGGCCACGAGCCCCGGGATGGCGAGCGACTCCGGCAGGCCGCCCGGTCGGTGCAGGTACAGGCGAAGGATCGATTCCTTGAGGGCATCCAGTTCGCCCTGCCAGTCGAGCCGGCCTTCCTTGAGGATCCAGATCCGGTTGGCGAGCCGCTCGATGTCGGACACGATGTGCGAGGAGAAGATCACGGCCCGGCGCTCATCGGTGGAGAGCTCGACCAGTTGCTCCAGGAACTGCCGGCGGGCGAGCGGGTCGAGGCTGGCGACGGGCTCGTCGAGAACGAGCAGGTCCGGACGCTGGCCGAAGGCGAGCAGGATCGAGAGCTTCTGTCGCTCACCGACCGACATGGACTTGATACGCGCGCCGGTGTCGATGTTCCAGGCGTCACACAGCCGGGTGACGAGTTCCTCATCCCAGTCGGGATAGAACGAGGCGATCAGCCTGATCTGGTCCCGCACCAGCAGTGCGTCGAGCAGTTCGTCCTGCTGGGGCACGAAGCCGACCCGCCGCTTCACGGCGCCGGGCATCTCGCGGCTGGCGTGCCCGAATACGCGGATCCCCCCGGAAGTCGGCGGAGTAAACCCGAGCATGACCTCCAGCAGGGTCGTCTTGCCGGCGCCGTTCTTGCCGAGCACGCCGATCACATCGCCGGGCATGACATCGAAGCTGAGGTCACGCAGGACCTGTTTGTCACCGAAGGCCTTGCTCAGATGCCTGGCCTCGATCGTCGGGCTACTCATCGTCCTGCTCCCATTTCCTGTGCAGTGCTTCGGCAAGTTCCGGCTCGGTGATCTGCAACTGCCGGGCTGCGAGCACGACCTGGTCGAGCAGCGGTTCGACCTGTTGCAGTCGCCGCGCCAGATGGGGCCGTCCCGCCCCCCGGCTCGCGACGGTCATCGGCTTGCCGCGGTGCCGTTCCAGCAACCCCTCGGCCTCGAGCAGGCTGTATGCCTTCGAGATCGTCATGGGATTGATCGCGTGCTGCAGGGCCAGATCCCGGATGGAGGGCAGCTCGGCGCCCGGCGGCAGCTGGCCGCTGGAAATCATGCGCCGCACCTGGTCCAGCAGCTGCCGGTAGATCGGAACGCCTGATTGCGGATTGAGAATGAACACCGTCGGCCCCAGTGCATAAGTGCATTAGTACTGTAATGCACAATGGGAGGCCACGACAGTGAGTTGCGTCACGGATTCGCGGGGCCGAGTCTCCACAGTGAGGTGACTTCGGCGGCGCGCGCCGCATGCAACGGATCATCCGCCTGGGCCGCCCTGGGGTGGCGTGGCCGGACATCGAGCCGGTCGAGGACCGTCAGCCGCGCCTTCGCGAAAGCCTGCAGCAGCTGCGCCCGGGACCTCAAGCCCAGGTGCTCCGCCAGATCCGACAGGATCAGCCACCCCTCGCCACCTCGTACCAGGTGATGCGGGAGTTCGTTCAGGAACCCGGTGAGCATGCGGCTGTCGGGGTCGTAGATTCCCCGCTCGATCGGTGAGCTGGGTCTGGCCGGGAGCCACGGCGGATTGCAGACCGCGAGCGCCGCGCGGCCTTCCGGAAACAGATCCGCCGCCTGCACCTGCACCCGGCCCTGCAGGCCGAGGCGCTCGATGTTCTCGCGGGCACAATGCAGCGCCCGCGGATCGGTGTCGGTGGCGACGACGCGCTCGATGCCGCGCCGCGCGAGCAGTGCCGCGAGCACGCCCGTTCCGGTGCCGATGTCGAAGGCCAGGCTCGACGAGGAGACCACTGCGGGTAATGGCGCCGCGATGAGCAGGTCCAGGTACTCGCTGCGGATCGGGGCAAATACCCCGTAGTGCGGATGAATCCGCCCGCCGAGGACCGCAATCTCGATGCCCCGGCTGCGCCACTCGTGTGCACCGATGAGTCCGAGCAGGTGCCGCAACGACATGACGCAGGGCCCCTGCGCGGGTCCGTAGACCTCCTCGCAGGCCCGACGCACGTCAGGCGCGCGCGATGACTTGACCCGGTAGGCGTCGTCCAGTTCCACGAGCAGCGCACCGAGGGCCCGCGCCCGCTGCGCGCGGGCCTGGCGATGCCGGTGAAAGTCCTCCGCGGGTATGGAATGCCCGCCGGAGGATGGCGGCGCCCGGGACACCCGGGAGCGCCGATCGGCGCGCCGGGCCAGTGCCACGAGCATCCGGCGCGCGTCGCGGAAATCTCCACGCCACAGCAGCCCCGTGCCCTGGCAGGCGAGCCCGTAGGCATCATCCGCCGCCATCCGGTCATCGGCCAGGACGATGCGGCGGGGCGGCGGCGCGCCACTCTCCGAGCACCATCGCGCGCAATGCGGTGAACCGTCTTCCGTCCAGTGGATGAGCGGGGGCGCGCTCAAGTTTTCCGGGCGACCCGTTCAACGAGATCGGCCATCTCGACGGATCGCGGGTCGCCCTGTGCATGCAGGCCGGCGACCACGCCGAGCCGGTCCGCCTGCGATCGGTTCTGGCTGGTCTTCCACTTGCCGATGATGCTCGCGATCGGGATCTCGATCCCGACGACCTGGCCGATCATCCGGTCGATGTATTCGGTCGGCGCGTCAGCGACCTTCCAGGGCAGGGCCCGACCGGATTCATGGATGTCGGTCAGCCGGTTGACGTGCTCGAGCAGCCAGGCCTTCTCGTCGATGACCACCGGGATGCCATGCGCATGCACGACGGCATAGTTCCAGGTGGGCACGGCCTTGCCGTGCAGGTGCTTGCCCGGATACCAGGACGGACTGACATACGAATCGGGACCCTGGAAGACGACGGCCGAGGCGCTCGCCGCGCAGATCTGCTGCCAGACGCCGCTGGCGCGCGCCACGTGGCACTGCAGCGTGCCGAACGGGCCGCGGGCGGCGTCGAGCACGAACGGCAGGTGGTTGACGATGATCTCGCCCGCGCCCTGCATGGCCCAGGTTCCGAGCGGACGGCTCCTGATCAGGGCGTGAAGGGTCGCCAGATCCGTCTCTTCATGTTGCTTGGGGACGTACATGCCGGGCCTGCGTCAGTGGATCATGCCGCCTCGCCGCCGCTCAGCCAGGCCTTGCCGCGCGCATAGAGCGCCTCGACCTGCGGGCCCGTCAGGCCCGGCATGTCGGTCTTCACGTCATAGCCGATGCGCGTCTGCAGGTAGGCGAGATGCCGATAGCCTTCCGGAAACCGGGCGAGCAGGGCGGGGTCCAGCGACAGCCGCGCCGCCGGATCGACCGGATCCATCCGGTCCTTTTCGTAGATCGGCTGGCGCAGCACCATGCCCCACCGTGCCCGGCGCCGCTCGATGAAGTCATAGAACCGTCCGGTGCACACGACATCCACCGTGATGCCCTCGACGTTCGCCCGCTGGCTGATGGTCATCTTCGTCTGGGCGATGGCGCGTTCGCCCACGACCTCGATCGAGGAGCCGCCGAGAAAATGCAGAATCCTCACACCTTGCGTCCAGCCTGCGCGGCTGGCCGTGATGAAGCCCTCCACGTCGGCCTGGCACCAGGTCGCCATCATCCGCCCGTCATCGTGCCAGAGGCCGCGGAATCGCTCCCAGTCGCCGGCATCCCGGTACAGCGCCCAGTTTTCCACCAGCTCCCGGATCAACAGGCGCTCTTGCAGGCTACCGGGCGGCATCGGGTTGCTCGTCATGGTCAAGGGCATATCACACTCATCGCCTAAAGTCCTGTTCCATGTTGCGGGGCCCGCCGTTGCAACCTTTCCGGCCCCTGGCGCATCTGATAGTGGGTGCACACACGGACCGATCAGGCAATTCCAGCCGCCCGAACGGCGGTTCGTGCCGCCGCCGCGGCGGATGGTGGTTCGAGCCTTGCGATTTATTCATACGTATGTATTAAATGTCGCCATGACATCGCGGGAGCGGGGGCACCGATCAGCGAACACGGCCCGGAGGCTGATGGACGCTGCTGAGCGGCTGTTCGGGGAACATGGCTACAACGGGGTGGGGATGCGGGCGCTGGCGCAGTCGGCCAAGGTGAATCTGGCCGCGACCACCTACCACTTCGGGTCCAAGAAGACGCTGTACGTGGAGACTTTCCTGCGCCGCTTCCGCGAGCTCAATGCGCAGCGCCTGGGGCTGCTCGCGGCCGCGGAGCAGGCGGCGCACGGGCAGCCGCTGCCGGTCGAGCGCATCGTGGAGTGCATGATGCGGCCCTCCGTGGAAGTGGGCCTGGCACATCCGGCATTCAACAAGATGGTGGCACGCACGCTGCTGGCACCGCCGAAATTCCTGCTCGAGCACCTGAAGAGTGAATTCGAGCCGAACCTGAAGGTCTTCATCGGGGCGTTCGAACGCGCGCTGCCGACGGTGCCGGCCGACGTGCTGAACCTGCGCCTGGCGCTGGCACTCGGCGCCACCTTGATGTTCGGCGTGCAGATGAGCGCGATCAGGATCAAGCGGGATGCGAAGCGCGAGGCCGCCTTCCTGAAGGAGCTGGTGCGCTTCACGGCCAGCGGCCTGGCGTGCCCGCCCGCCACGCTGGGCGCGGAACTGGCCCGGCTGCGACCGCCGGCACGACGCAAGAGGACGGCATGACGAGAAGATTCGAGACGGCCTGCCTGGCGGCGGTGGTGTTGCTTGCCGGGTGCACGATGATCCCCCAGTACCGGCAGCCCGCGCTGCCGGTGCCGGAACACTATCCGGCACCGGGTCCTGGAGCGGGGCCCGGACAGGTCCCGGCGGCCGGCGCGGCCCCGGCGGCTGCCGCCGACATCGCAGCGCACGAGGTCTTCAGCGACGAGCGCCTCGACCGGCTCATCGATCTGGCGCTGGCCAACAATCGCGATCTGCGCACCGCGGTCCTGAACGTGCAGCAGACCGAGGCGCAGTACCGGATTACCCGCTCATCGCTCCTGCCCTCGGTGCAGGGCAGCGCCGGGGCAACCCGCTCGCATATCGGCGTCGCGACCAGCAACGACTTCACGGCCAGCGTCGGCGTGACGGCCTATGAACTGGACCTGTTCGGCCACGTGCGCAGCCAGACGGCCCAGGCCCTCGAGCAGTACTTCCAGACGCAGGAGGCGAGGAGAGCCGCGCAGGTATCGCTGGTGGGCCAGGTGGCCACGCAGTACCTGACGCTGCGCGAGACCGAGGAGCTCCTGCAGCTGACCCGTGACACGTTGACCGCGGTACAGGCCTCCTACGATCTCAACAAGGCCACATTCGACGCCGGCGCCAGCAATGAGCTCGATCTGCGCCAGGCCGAAGGGCAGGTCGAATCCGCGCGCATCAACGTCGAGACCTATGAGCGCCAGCTGCAGCAGGCGCGAAACGCCCTGCAGCTGCTGCTCGGCGCGCCGATTCCCGAGGATCTGCCGCCGCCCCGGCCGTTCAGCGATGCCGCGATGGTGGCGGACGTACCCGCGGGCCTGCCCTCGGACCTCATCGCGCGGCGACCCGACATCCTCGAGGCCGAGCATGCCTTGAAGGCGGCCAATGCCAATGTCGGCGTGGCACGGGCGGCGTTCTTTCCGACCATTTCGCTGACCGGTTCGGTGGGCGTGACGAGTCCGCAGTTGTCATCGCTGTTCAAGGCCGGGAGCGGAGAGTGGAATTTCGGGCCGCAGGTCTCGCTGCCGCTGTTCGCCGGCGGACGCAACGTCGCCGAGCTCGAGTCCGCCAAGGTGGGCGTCAACCTGCAGGTCACCGCCTACGAGAAGGCCATCCAGACCGCCTTTCGCGAGGTCGCCGACGCGCTGGTCGGAGTCGACAGCTATGCGCGTCAGATCACTCTGGAGCAGGCACTGATCGGCACGCAGCAGCGCCGCCTGGAGCTGGCCACGCTGCGCTATCGGCAGGGCGAGGACACCTATCTGAACGAGCTGGCCGCCCAGCAGGACCTGTACAGCGCCCAGCAGGGGCTGCTGCAGGCGCAGTTCAACAGACTCTCGAGCAAGGTTGCCCTGTACCAGGCCCTGGGCGGTGGCTGGAAATGAACACGACCGGACGGACAGACATGACAGACAATGGATCACGGACCCCGGGCCGCGCGCTGCTGGTGGCGCTCATGATGGCGCTCGCCCTGAGCGGTTGCGGACGATCGGCGCAGAAGCGGCCCGCGTACGAGTACGCGACCGTCTCGCGCGGCAACATCCTGCAGCACGTGACCGCCACCGGTTCCCTGAGCGCGGTCGTCAGCGTGGATGTCGGCAGCCAGGTCTCGGGCAAGATCACGCACCTGTACGTGGACTTCAATTCCCCGGTGCACAAGGGGCAGCTTGTGGCCGAGATCGACCCGACGGTCTACGAGGCGCAGCTGCAGCAGGCGCAGGGTGATCTGGCGAGCGCCAGGGCCGACGTGACGCTGAAGCGCCAGAACCTGGAACGCAAGCAGATCCTGGTGCCGCTGAAGGCGGCCTCGCAGCTGGATCTCGACCAGGCCACCGCGGAGCTCGCGCAGTCCGAGGCCGCCGTGACCATCAAGGAGGCCGCCCTGCACAGCGCCCAGGCCAATCTCGGGTACTGCAAGATCACGGCACCGGTTGACGGCATCGTGATCTCCCGCAAGGTCGACGAGGGCCAGACGGTGATCGCCGCGATGAGCACCCCGGTGCTGTTCACCGTCGCCCAGGACATCACCAAGATGAACATCACCGCCGACATTTCCGAGGCGGACATCGGCCAGGTCAGGAACGGCCAGGACGCCGAGTTCGGCGTGGACGCGTTTCCCAACGAGGTGTTCCACGGCAAGGTCTCGCAGGTGCGCAAGTCCCCGACCACGACGCAGAACGTGGTCACCTACCAGACCATCATCGCGGTCAACAATCCGGAGCAGAAGCTGTTTCCGGGCATGACGGCGGATGTCTCCATCCTGGTGCTGCGGCACGACGGCGTGCTCATGGTGCCGAACGCCGCGCTGCGCTACTCGCCGCCCGAGACCGCGACGTTCAGCGTGCCGCCGCCCAAGAAGCTCGATCGTGCGCAGCAGCTCGCCTACCAGCTGCAGCCCGACAACGTGACGCTCGCGCCGAGGATCGTGCGTGTCGGAGCCACGGATGGCGTGACGACGGAGATCCTCGATGGCCTCTCCCAGGGCGATCGGGTCGTCACCGCGACGGCCGCGGGCGGCACTTCGGTCGGAGTGCAGTTCGGTCCCCCCAATGGCGGCCCGCCGCCGCAGATGTAGGGCCGGCCGCGCATCATGTCAGCCATGCCGAACGTCATCGCGCTGCGCGACATCACCAAGGTCTATGTCACCGGCGAGGTGGAGGTCAGGGCGGTTGCCGGCGTGAGCCTGGATATCCGCCGCGGGGAATTCGTCGCCATCATGGGAGCGAGCGGCTCGGGCAAGTCCACGATGATGAACATACTGGGGTGCCTGGATCGGCCGACGGCCGGCCAGTACCTGCTCGATGGCGTGGATGTCGCGGGACTGAACCGCAAGCAGCTGGCGCAACTGCGCAACCACAAGATAGGGTTCGTGTTCCAGAGCTTCAACCTGCTCGCGCGCACCACGGCCATGGAGAACGTCGAACTGCCGCTGTTCTACAGCGAACCGGTGGTCTCGCTGCGGGATCGGCACCGGCGCGCGCGCGAGGCGCTGGAGAAGGTGGGCCTGGGTTCGCGGCTCACGCACCGGCCCAGTCAGCTCTCCGGCGGCCAGCAGCAGCGCATCGCGATCGCCCGCGCACTGGTGAACAGCCCGGACCTGCTGCTGGCCGACGAGCCCACGGGCAACCTGGATACGCGCACGAGCATCGAGATCATGGGTCTGTTCCAGGCGCTGAACGATTCGGGCATCACCGTCATCATGGTGACCCATGAGCTCGACATTGCGGCCTATTGCCGGCGCATCGTGATCATGCGCGATGGCCGCGTGCTCGAAGACCGCGTGAATGCCACGCCCAACCGGGCGGACGAGCGCCGCGCGCAGCTGGATCAGGAAGAGCGCGACGCCCGGATCGGCGAGGACCGCAGCGGCGAAACACAGGAGAAGCGCTGATGTTCGACACGCTGGCGGGGACATTGCTGCGCACGACGTTGACCGCCCTGACCGCGCTGCGCGCTCTGCGGCGCAACAAGCTGCGCTCGAGCCTCACCGCGCTGGGCATCATCATCGGGGTCTTCGCCGTGGTGGCGATGGTGGCGCTCGGCAATGGCACGCGCGCCAGCATCGAGTCCCAGGTCGCGGGCCTCGGGCAGAACATGCTGATGGTGTTCGCGGGCAGCCGCCGCTCCGGCGGAGTGAGCGGCGGACTGGGCAGTGCCAGTGCCATCACCCTGGAAGATGCCGCGGCGCTGCGCCGGGAGATCCCGGACGTCGTGGCGTCGAGCCCCGAGGTCACGACCACCGCCCAGGCCATCGCGAACGGCCGCAACTGGTCCACGACCATCGCCGGGGAGGCGCCCGAGTACCTGGTCATCCGCGACTGGGCCCTGGCTTCGGGCTCGATGTTCACCGATCGTGAAGTGCGCAGTGCCGCCAAGGTCGCGGTGCTCGGCGACAAGACGGCCCATGAGCTGTTCGGCGTCCTCGATCCGGTCGGACAGACCGTGCGCGTGGGCAACATGCCGTTCGTGATCATCGGGGTGCTCGCCAGCAAGGGCGCTGGGGTCGGCGGCCAGAACCAGGACGACCGCGTCGTGATCCCGTTCACCACCGCGATGAAGCGCATCACGGGCGACAAGTACCTGCGCTCGGTGTACCTGGAGATCGGTGCGGCCGACCGCATCCCGATCGCGCAGGACCAGATCACCCGCCTGCTGCGCCAGCGGCACCGGCTGCTGCCCGGCAATCCCGACGACTTCAACATCTTCAACCAGCAGGAGATCGCCGACACGGTCAATACCGTGACCTCCACGTTGACGCTGCTGCTGGGCGCCATCGCCGGGCTGTCGCTGGTCGTGGGCGGCATCGGGATCATGAACATCATGCTGGTCAGCGTGACCGAACGGACGCGCGAAATCGGCATCCGGATCGCGGTGGGGGCCCAGCCCGGGGACATCCGCATCCAGTTCCTGATCGAGGCCATCACGCTCAGTCTGCTCGGCGGTCTCGTGGGCGTCCTGCTCGGCGTCGGCACGACGCGGGTGATCGCGGCGGCGTCGACCTTCAAGCCCATCGTCACGATGGGGTCGATCCTGCTCGCCTTCACGGTGAGTTTCTCCATCGGCGTGTTCTTCGGCTTCTACCCGGCCCGCCGCGCATCGCTGATGGATCCGATCGACGCTCTGCGCTACGAGTAGGCGCGCAGCACCGCGTGGTCCGGCACGGATGTCGTTCCAGTCCGGATGGAGCCGTTGCCCGCTAAAGTGCGCATGACACCGCGGCAGGTGTGCCAGAATCCGCCCCGCCCGGGCTCGTGGCCCAAGGCGTTGCGATATTCCTACAACCATTCGAGAGGGGACGATCATGAAACTGCAAACGCTCGTTCTGCTGGCGGCGGCCGTGGCTGCGCCAAGTCTGTATGCCCAGGCGCCTCCGGCGCCGTCACCGGAAATCCAGGCCGCCCGCGAAGCCGTGCTCAAGGCCTGCGCGACGGATTCGAACACCCTGTGCAGCGGCAAGCAGGGACGTGAGATGTTCATGTGCCTGCGCAGCAATAACGACAAGTTGAGTGGAGGCTGCAAGGACGCGCTCGCGAAGCTGCCGCGCCCGCCGGCTCCGCCCGCCCCGCCGGCGCAGTAAGGCGCGCTCAAGGACGAGTCACCGGCATCCGAAGCGCGGGTGCCGGTGACGTTTGAACGGCTCTACTTGAAGAGCTTCAGGGCATTGAGCAGCGTCTGGTAGACGCCCCACAACAGCGGAATGCCCACCAGGACCCAGGCGGCGAGCACCAGCACCAGCGGCGTCTCCGAGGTGGGGGCGCCGGCGTGGCCCGGGGTCGGGGCCGCAGCCTGCGCGGCAACGGGGGCGGCGGCACCGGCCGGCATGTGAAAGCGTGGATCGACGGGTTTCACCAGGGCGTTGCAGATCAGGCCCACCACCAGCAACGCGGCCATGATGTACAGCGTGGTGTCGTAGGAATCGGCCTTCGCGACGCCGTGCTCGATCTGGTACTGGCGGATGTAATTGACCAGGACCGGACCCAATACGCCGGCGACCGACCAGGCGGTGATCAGCATGCCATGGATGGCGCCCACATACCGGGTGCCGAACATGTCGCGCAGGTAGGCCGGGATGGTGGCGAAGCCGCCACCGTACATGCTGATGATCACGGCCGAGCAGGCCACGAACAGCGCGACGCTGCCGATGGCACCGGTGTGCGGCACCAGCGAATACAGCAGGATGCCGAGTATGAAGAAACAGAAATAGGTGTTGCGCCGTCCGATCAGGTCCGACGTGGAGGCCCAGAAGAACCGGCCGAGCATGTTGAACAGGCTGAGCAGGCCGACGAAGCCCGCGGCCGCCACGACGGTGACCCTTCCGGGGAAGATTTCCTGGCTCATCGCGGAGGCCTGGCCGAGCACGCCGATGCCGGCTGTGACATTCATGCACAGCACCCCCCACAGCAGCCAGAACTGCGGGGTCTTCAGGGCGTCGTAGACGTAGACGTCGTGGGTGCTGACGAGCGGCCCGGGCGCGGCGGCGGCGGGCGGGTTGAAGGCCGGACCGGGCACCCGCACCAGGGCCGCGCCGATCATCATGAACACGAAGTAGCCGGCGCCCAGGATCAGGAAGGTCTCGGCGATTCCCAGATGCTGCGGCGAGGAGAACTTCTGCATCAGCCATACCGACAGCGGTGAGGCGATGAAGGCGCCGCCGCCGAAACCCATGATGGCCATGCCCGTGGCCATTCCGGGCCGGTCGGGAAACCACTTGATCAGCGTGGACACCGGGGAGATGTAGCCCAACCCCAGGCCGCACCCGCCGAGCACCCCGTACCCGAGGAATATCAGCCACAGCTGGTGCAGGTTGACGCCCACCGCCGAGACCACGAACCCCAGGCCGAAGCACAGTCCCGCGGTGAACATCGCGCGCCGGGGTCCGCCTTCCTCGACCCAGCGGCCGAACACCGCGGCGGAGGCGCCCAGGAACACGATCGCGATGGAGAAGATCCAGCCGACGTCGGTCAGTTTCCAGTCACCGGGCGCCGACTGGTTGATGCCCAGCAGGCGGGTCAGCGGCAGGTTGAAGACGCTGAACGCGTACGCCTGCCCGATGCACAGGTGGATGCACAGCGCCGCGGGCGGTACCAGCCAGCGATTGAAGCCCGGGCCGGCGACGGTGCGGGAGCGGGCGAGCAGACCCGGGGCGGCTTCAGGTGCTGCACCGCCTGCGGCGTCGGTCGTCATGTGTCATCCCCCTCGGCTCATTGTTCGGCGACGCTGTGGATCAGGTAGCCGCCCGACTTGTCGTCGCGCTCCAGCGTGATGAGCCGTCGGGCCGCGGCCTCTTCCAGCAGCTTGTTGAAGGAACGAAAGCCGTAGTAGCTCTCGTTGAATCCGGGCTTGCGGCGCTTGAGCGCCTGCTTGACCATCGAACCCCAGATCCTCTCGTCCTCGCCGCGTTCGGCGATCAGCGCATCGATCGTGGCCAGCACGAGGTCGAAGGCATCGTTTTCGCGGTCGTGCTCGCGATCTTCCTCCCGCGGGGTCGGCGCCTCCGCCGCCGTGGCCGTGGCCGTGGCCGCGGCCGGCGGTTTGCGCCGGCCGGTGCGCCGCGGCTTCTGTTCGCGCACCAGGTCGTCATACAGGATGAATTCGTCGCAGCTGGCCATCAGCAGATCGGAGGTGGAGTTCTTGACGCCGAGGCCGATCACGGCCTTGTTGTTCTCGCGCAGCTTGCTCACCAGCGGCGAGAAATCCGAATCGCCGCTGATGATCACGAAGGTCTCCACGTGCGGCTTCGTGTAGCAGAGGTCGAGCGCGTCGACGACCATGCGGATGTCCGCCGAGTTCTTGCCCGACTGCTTGACGTGGGGGATCTCGATCAGCTCGAAGCCGGCCTGGTGCATGCCGGCCTTGAACTCCTTGTACCGGTCCCAGTCGCAATAGGCCTTCTTGACGACGATCGAGCCCTTCAGCAGCAGCCGTTCCAGCACGCGGTTGATGTCGAACTGCGCGTAGCGCGCATCGCGCACGCCGAGGGCGATGTTCTCGAAATCGCAGAACAGCGCGAGATTGGTGGTTTCGGCGGCGTTCGTCATGCCGAGAGTGTCGTCGCTGGCAGGGCCTCGACGATGCGCAGCCGCTTGCCGATGGGCACGCAGTAGATGTCGATGGGCGTGGACCGGCCGCGCAGGGTCATCGGCGGCAGCTCCACCGCATTGATCGCATGGCCGCGGGCGTCCAGGGATTGCTTGAGCGCGCCGGAGAGCACCATCTCGCCGGCGCGCGCCCGCTGGCACAGCCGCGAGGCGACGTTCACGGCATCGCCGATGATGGTGTAGTTCATGTACATCGCCGAGCCGACATTGCCCGCCACCACGTCCCCCTCGTTGATGCCGATTCCGAGGCCCGTCTCGATATTTAGGCGGGTGCGCCAGGTGTCGGCGAGCAGCGCGAACCGGGCGAGCATTTCCTGCGCCGCGCGGACCGCCCGCGGCGCGCTGTCGTGCTGCTCGAAGGGTACGCCGAATCCGACCATGAGGCCGTCGCCGGCCATGTGGAACACCGTGCCCTCGTGCTGGAACGTGATCTCCGTCAGGAGCGAGAAGTACTCGTTCAGCAGCGGCACCACCTCATGCGGGCTCAGGCGTTCCGAGATGCCGGTGAAGCCGCGCAGATCGGCGAACATGACCACGGCGCGGGTGCGGATGTCGGCCGCCGTCAGGATGCTGTCGCGCAGGCGCGAGCTGCCGAGGATCCGGTCGGCCAGCTGCGGGGACACGTAGCGGCGGAAGGTCGCCTGCAGCTGCTCGCCACGGCGCTCGTCGGTGTTGCGCGCGGCGGCGGCGATCTTGCGGCGGCGGGATCCCGCCCGGGCGAGCGCCTCGAGCCGCGCCAGCAGCACGGCGTCGCGGCTCGTGGCGGTCATGAAGTCGTCGGCTCCGGCCGAATAGGCGGCCATCTGCAGATCCGAATTGAGGCTGACGACGACGATGGGCAGCATCATGGTCGCGGGATGGTCCTTCAGGGCACGGCAGGCCTCGAGCCCGGCCAGATCGGTGTCGTCGGCGTCCAGCAGGATCAGGTCCGGTGCGACCCGGTCGATGCTCGCCATGATGTCCGCATGGATGCCGCAGGAATCCAGGCGGAAGCGCTGTGCCACCGGGCTCTCCTCGAGAACGGACCGGATGGCCGCACAGTTGCCGGCGGCCAGGACCTGGAACTGCTCTGTTGTCACCGCCATGAGCGAAGATTCTAAACCATTTGCGCCCGATTGCCCGAGTCCCGCTCGCGCCGCCGCGGTTTTGCTGCGTGAGCGCGCTCCGGTACCATCGCGCTTCCGGCGTAAGCCCTAAAGAGTACTTCCAGCATGGCCAGGTCCAATCGCAAGGCAGCTTCCGGCCGCCCGGCCCCCACTGCCGGCCGGACCGCCGCCGGGCCCGGCAGGGTTTCCCGCGAGCAGGCCGAGGAGGCGGTCCGGACCCTGCTGCGCTGGGCGGGGGATGACCCGAGCCGCGAGGGCCTCGTCGATACGCCGAAGCGGGTGGTGAAGGCCTACGCGGACTGGTTCTCCGGGTATTCCGTGGACCCGCGCGACTACATGCGCCGCACCTTCGAGGAGGTCGAGGGCTATGACGAACTGGTGGTGCTGCGCGACGTCGCCTTCGAGAGTTACTGCGAGCATCATATGGCGCCGATCATCGGTCGGGCGCATGTCGGCTACCTGCCCTCGAACAAGGTCGTGGGCATCAGCAAGCTCGCCAGGGTCGTGGACGGCTACGCGCGGCGGTTCCAGGTGCAGGAGAAGCTCACCGCGCAGATCGCCGCCTGCATCGATGAGGTGCTCAAGCCCCGCGGCGTGGGGGTCGTCATCGATTCAGAGCACCAGTGCATGACCACCCGCGGCGTCCACAAGCGCGGCGTGTCGATGGTGACCAGCCGCATGGTCGGCATCTTCCGCAGTGACGCGCGCACCCGCGCCGAGTTCCTGCAGTTCATCGACATCCGCGGCGCGCGGACTATCTAGCCTTGATCCTGGTGAGCGACACCGCGTTGATGCAGTAGCGCAGGCCGCTCGGCGGCGGGCCGTCCGGGAACACATGCCCGAGATGGCAGTCGCAGACGTTGCAGGTGACCTCGATCCGCACGCGGCCGTAGCTCAGGTCCTCGTGGAAGGCGATGACATCGGGCGCGACCGCCTGCGTGAACGACGGCCAGCCGGTGCCGCTCTGGAACTTCTGCGCGCTGTCGAAGAGCAGCGTGTTGCAGCACACGCAGGCATACTGCCCGGGCTCGAACAGGTCGCACATCGGCGAGCTGTGCGGACGCTCGGTGCCTTTCTCACGGGCGACCTGGAAGGTCTGCGGATCGAGGATCGCGCGCCATTCCTGCGGCGGCTTCTCCACGCGCCGCGGCGGCGCCGGATTGCCCTCGCGGGCGATCCGCAGCACGTCATTCCAGCGCAGCGGGGCGGGGGTGTCGGTCATGGCGGGCTCCTTCGTGTCGCAGGCGTTCGGGTGCAGATCCACAATGCCGCGGGCAGCGCGGTGAAATCCGCCAGCAGCGCCAGAACGAAGGCCGCCGAGGATACCGTGCCGAATTGTCGCATCGGTGGCAGGGGCGAGAAAACCAGCGCCAGGAACCCGGCGGCATTGATCAGGGTGGCGAACAGGATGGGCCTGCCGGCGACCAGGAATGCGTGGCGCAGGGCGGCGAGCGTCGAGTCCTGGTCGCGGCCTTCCTGGTAGTGGTAGAAGAAATGCACCTGGTCGTTCTCGGTCGCGCCGAGCACGGTCGAGCCGATGAGGATGGTGGCGATGTTCAGGGCGATTCCCGACCCGCGCATCACCAGGAAGGCGGACAGTATCGCGAACAGCGACGGAATCATCGCCATCAGCCGCGCCATCGGGCTGCGAAACACCAGCAGGAAGGCGCAGAAGATCACGCTCGCCGTCAATGCGAAGCTCTCGATCAGCGTCGGCACCAGCTGCAGGGTGATCTGGTCGTTGACCACGCTGTCCCCGACCACGCGCGCGCTCACCCCCGCGAGCGCCGGCTGCTGGTGCTGCAGGGCCTGCCAGGTGCGCTCGATGGCCTGCGGCATCGCGCCGATCGCACCGAAGGCCTGGTCACGGCCACGAATCATCAGGCGTACGTCCCCGAGGCTGTCCACGTCCACGTAGCCCCGGGCGCCGGGGGTGGTGAGCAGGATCTGCTGCAGTTGCGCCGCCAGTGCGTCCCAGGCCGCCGGGTCGGTGGGCAGCTGGTCCTCTCCGGATTGCACATACCGCGCCCAGCGCAGCAGCGAGGTAGGTCCCTCGACGGCGGTGATGCGCGGATCGCTTTCCAGCTCGCGCACCAGCTGATCCACGGCGCGCAGGAACTGCGGCTCGAGCGCGCCCGCAGCCGGTACCTTCAGCCACAGCTGGTAGATGCCCAGTCCGTTGAGCGATTCGAAATAACGGGTGTCCTGGGCGGCCGCGACCGACGGATCGATGTAGGTGAGGGCGTCGGTCTGCAGGGCCAGGGGCTGCAGCCGCCCGGGAAGCCCCGTCAGGGCGATGACCCCGGCGGCCATACCGGCCAGGGCGATGGCCACGAGCGGCCAGCGCAGGGTGCGCGTGAGCGGCAGCCAGCGCTCCACGAAGGCCGGGTACCAGCGGCCCGCGGCGGCGACCTGTGTCTGGGTCGGCGTGCGCAGCAGCTGCTGCAGCGCCGGAAACAGCGTGAAGCTCGTCAGCCACACCACGACCAGGCCCGCCGCGGTCCACAGCCCCATCTCGCGCACCGGGCGTATGTTCGACACGGCCAGCGCCGCGAAGCCCACCGCGGTGGCGAAGATCGAAGCGGTGCAGGGCAGGAATTTGTTCGCCAGCACCCGCGCGTGGTGCGTCGCGGGATCGTCGGCGTCGGGGCGCTCGATGTAGCGCGAGTGGATGTACACGAGGGTGGCGGTGGCCGTGACCAGCACGGTGAGCGGCACGAGCGAGGAGACGATGGTGTGCGCCCAGCCCGTCAGCGCCGCAAGTCCAACGGCGATGGCGACGGCCACGCCCAGCGTGATGACGATGGCGAGCAGCGTCCGCCAGGAGCGATACAGCAGGAAGATCAGCGCGACCAGGAACACGCCGAACAACGGCATGGAGCGCTGGGTGGCCACCTGGGTCTCATGCTCGAGCCAGGCGTCGAGCCAGGGCGATCCGACCCGGCGGATCCGCTCGAAGGGACCGCCGCGCGCGCGCAGCAGCGGCGCGGTGGCCGCATCGATGGCCGCCAGCATCCGGTCCCGGTCCGCGGGCGAGTGCACCTGCAGCTCGAGCGCCATCCCGAGGAAGTGCGGACCGAGCAGCCCCGCGCGGGTGAAGAGGCGCGTGCCGGTGGCAAAGGCGCGGATGCGCTCGGCGGCGCCGGCCCCGGTCGCTGCGGCGGGATTCGCGCTGCGATAGACGGTAAGCAGGCTGTGCGGGGCAACTCCGGGGATGCCGAGCAGCCGCTGCTCGAGCGCGCCTGCGCCCTGCAGTGCGGCGGCGTTCAGCGGATCGGGGGTTTCCAGCAGCAGCAGCGCCTGCACCCCTTCCGGAAAGAGCTTCTCGAAGGCGGCCGTGGCCCGGGCATTCGGGTCGTTGGCCACCATGAGGCTGCCGATGGTGTTGTCATCCGGAATGCGGGTGGCGCCGTACAGCCCGAGCGCGCCCAGGAGCGCGAACAGGACCAGGATCACCCGGCGTGCGCCTAGCACGCGGGCGAAGAGCCGAATGGCTGCGGGCCTTGCGGCGGGGCGGTTCATGCGCTGGAATGATAGCCTACTGATATGAGTTCACTGCTCGCCGCCGCGGCCTCGTTGCTGGTGTTCTGTGCCCCCGGGTACCCCGGTACCAGCGGGGATGCGCAACCCCTCGTCGCGCAGTTCGCCACGGCGCTCGGCGCGGCTGCCGGCTGGCCGGCCGGCAGCCTCGAGGCCGTGTACGACGCCAGCGAAAAGAGCGACCTGGAGCGGCTCGCGGCAGCCGACGCCGCGCTGGCGTTCGTGCCCTACCCGTTCTTCGTGCAGCATGGCGCCGCCGTGCACATGGTGCCGCTGGCGCAGGCCGACGTGGTGCCGGTCGGGATTCAGCAGCGCTGGACTCTCGTCATGCGCCCGGGCCACGCGCCGCTGCCGGGCGGTCTTGCGGGCCTCGGCATCATCAGCACGGCCGGATACGCCCAGGATTTCGTCCGCGACGTGCTGCGCGAAGCCGGGCCGCTGCCGGCGGGCACGGCCGTCGCGCCCACCGGCCAGGTGCTCTCGGCGCTGCGCCGGGCGGCCAACGGTGAGCCGATCGCGGTGCTGCTGGACCAGGAACAGGCCGCGGCGCTCGCCAGCTTGCCGTTCGCGGCCAACCTGCAGGTGGCGGCGACCACGGCCGCCGTTCCGGTGGCGTTGATCGTGACCGTGGACAACCGCATGCCGAAGGCGCGCGCGCAGGTCCTGCAGCAGGCGCTGCTGAAGCTCTCGGGCACGCCGGCGGGCGCCGCCGCCTTGGGTCGCCTGCGCCTCAACGGCTTCGTGCTGCCGAGGTTGCCGCCCGCCCCCAAATCATGAGGGCCGCGACCCGGACCGCCGTGGTGCCGGCGGCGCTGGCATTGGCCGGCTGCATGGCATCACCGCCGGTCCCGCCGCCGGCGACCACCGCGACGCTGCTCAGCCCGGCCGAGCTCGTCGCGGCCGTGCATGAGGACACCGAGCGCCTCGATCACGCCAGGGATGCCGCCGAGCGGGCGCGGTGGCTGGCGACGGCCGCCGGCCATGCCCGCCAATGCGTGGTCCAGGCCGCGGAGGACGGCGCCTGCCATTATGCCCAGGCGCAGGTGCTCGGCCTCACCGCCCGCGAGCGGCCGCTGCAGGCGAACTCCCTGCTGAAGGACATGCTCGTGAGCCTCGCCAGGGCCGAGGCCCTCGATCCGGCCCTCGAGCATGCCGGCCCCGCCCGGCTCACCGCCATCGTATTGCTGCGCGCGCCGGGGTGGCCGCTCGGGCCCGGTGACGCGGACGCCGCCGTCGCTGCCGCGCGGCGCGCGGTGGATCGCGATCCGGCCTATCCCCCGAACCTCATCACCCTGGCCCAGGCCCAGGCCAGAACGGATGCCGCGGACCAGGCACGCAGCACCTTCGGGAGGGCGCGGCTCGCGGTGCAGGCCTGGTCCGAGCCCGGAAACGAACCCGCACAGTGGCGCAAGGACGTCGAGCAGGGACTGCGCGAGCTGCCGTGACCCTCAGGCGATGGTTTCGGAGCTGCGCGCGGCGCGCTTGCGCTCGTTCTCGTCGAGGAAGCGCTTGCGGATGCGGATGGACTCCGGGGTCACTTCCACCAGCTCGTCCTCGTCGATGAACTCCACGGCGTACTCCAGCGTCATCTGGATCGGCGGGGTCAGCAGGATGGCGTCATCCTTGCCGGCGGCGCGGATGTTCGTGAGCTTCTTGGTCTTGATGGGATTGACGACCAGGTCGTTCTCGCGGCTGTGGATGCCGATGATCATGCCGGGGTAGAGCTTCTCGCCGGGGTGCACGAACATGCGCCCGCGCTCCTGCAGGTTGAACAGGGAATAGGCCACCGCCTCGCCCATCTCGTTGCTGATCAGCACGCCGTTGCGACGCTCCGGGATCTCGCCCTTCAGCGGCGAATAGCCGTCGAAGATGTGGCTGATCAGGCCGTTGCCGCGGGTCATGGTCATGAATTCGCCCTGGAAGCCGATCAGCCCGCGGGCCGGCACCCGGTACTCCAGGCGCACCCGCCCCATATCGTCGACGATCATGTCGGTGAGGTCCGCCTTGCGTGCTCCGAGCGCCTCCATCACGGCGCCCTGGTGCTCGGCATCGATGTCGATCGTGAGCGCCTCATATGGCTCGTGCTGCACGCCGTCGATGACGCGGTTCAGCACCTGCGGCTTGCCGACGGCGAGCTCGTAGCCCTCGCGGCGCATGTTTTCGATGAGGATCGTCAGGTGCAGTTCGCCGCGGCCGGAGACGCGGAACACGTCCGGCTCGGTCGTGTCCTCGACCCGCAGCGCGACATTGCTCTGCAGTTCGCGGTACAGCCGCTCGCGGATCTGGCGACTGGTCACGTACTTGCCTTCGCGTCCCGCGAGCGGTGAGGTGTTGACCTGGAAGTTCATGGACAGCGTGGGCTCATCGACGCTGATCGGCGGCAGGCCTTCCGGGAACTCGCGGTCGCAGACCGTGAGGCCGATGTTCACCTCCTCGATGCCGGTGATGGCGACGATATCGCCGGCGACGGCCTCCGGGACGCTCTGGCGCTGCAGTCCCTGGAAGGTCAGTACCTGCGCCACCTTCGCCTCGCCGCGATTCTCATCGCCGTGGCGCAGGGCGACGGTCTGACCGGTGCGCAGCGTGCCACGGCGGATGCGGCCGATGCCGATGCGTCCCACGTAGGAGTTGTAGTCCAGCGTGGAGATCTGCAGCTGTAGCGGCGCGGCCGCGTCGCTCGGCGGCGCCGGCACGTACTGCAGCACGGCCTCGAACAGGGCGGTCATGTCCTGACGGCGCTCGGTGTGGTCGAGGCTCGCCCAGCCCTGCAGGGCCGAGGCATAGACGACCGGGAAGTCCAGCTGCTCGTCGGTGGCGCCGAGCCGGTCGAACAGTTCGAAGGTCTTGTCGATCACCCAGCCGGGGCGTGCGCCCGGCCGGTCGATCTTGTTGACCACGACGATGGCCTTGTGACCGAGCCCGAGCGCCTTGCGGGTCACGAACCGGGTCTGCGGCATCGGACCCTCGACGGCGTCCACGAGCAGCAGCACGCCATCGACCATGGACAGCACGCGCTCGACCTCGCCCCCGAAGTCGGCGTGTCCCGGGGTGTCGACGATGTTGATGCGGGTGCCGCCGTACTCGATGGCGCAGTTCTTGGCGAGGATGGTGATGCCGCGCTCGCGCTCGATTTCATTGGAGTCCATGACCCGCTCGCCCACCTTCTCGTGCGCTTCGAAGGTTCCGGACTGCTTGAGCAGGCAGTCCACCAGCGTCGTCTTGCCATGGTCGACGTGCGCGATGATGGCGATATTGCGGATCGGGCGATTCATGGGCTTACGAGGTCTTGAAAAGGGCCGCGAAGATTACCAGACAAATGCTGCAACCCATAGAAAACGAGCAGTTACGGCCTTGCGGGCCGCCGGAACCCGATGCGCACGTGGCGCGTTGCATAACGCACCTCCACGAAGAACACGAGCAACGAGGCGGTGAGCGTGAGCATGGCCGCACTGAAGACCACCGCGATCGGCAGGGTCAGGTTGTCGCCGAGCAGCGCCGCGGCGAACAGCAGGATCACGGTGGTGGTCACGAGCACCCCCGAGAGGGTACCGAGCGCCATGGCGTAATTGATGTAGCGGGCGCGCTTCGCGAGCACCGCCAGGGCTTCATCCAGGTCCACCTGCGGTTCGCTCGCCAGGCGGTCCTCGAGGATGCGCGCCCGGTCGACGATCCGCGCCAGCCGGTTCGTGAACAGGGTGAGCGTGACGCCCACGCCGGAGAGCAGGAACACGGGCGCCACCGCCAGCTGGATGATGCGGGCCACGTCCACGGGCAGGTTTGGTGTCAGCGCCATGGGCGCATTCTGCCAGACTCAGGCGTGCGGGCGTCGCGCCCTCCGGGATCCCGCCCGTTGGCCCATCGCGAGCAGCGCGCCGCCGAGCAGGAGGTAGCTCCAGGCGGGCAGCGGCCCGTCGACATCGTTCGGGGGCGACTCGCCCAGCGTGCCCTGCGTCGTGGTCTTCAGCCACGAGGCAAAGCGTGGATCGGCGGCGACGATGCCGCCACCGTAGTCGCCGAAGGTGTAGGTGACGCTCTGGCCGTTCGGCGCCGCGACGAAGGTGTTGATGCCCAGCAATTCGAGCGCCGAACCGACCTGCACGAAGGAGGGTCCGCCGGAGTCGCCGACCGCGACCATGGTCTCGACGGCGTTGCCGAGCGTGGGTCCGCCGAGCGGTCCGTTGCCCGACGGACCGTCGAAGTCATAGAGGAAATAGCTGCTGACCGGTCCGCCGCTCGCCAGCTGGGCGGTCAGCTGATCCAGGGCGTTCTCGCCGGTGCGCTTGACGGTGTTGCTCGCCCCTATGCTGACACCCACATTGCCGTTGCCCGAGGCGCCGTAGCCGGCGAGCCAGAGGGTGAGCCCGGTCCGGATCGTTCCGCTGTACAGGGGGTAGACCGGGACTCCGGCCGGCACCGGCGTGGCCAGCTGCAGTATCGCCAGGTCGTCACCCGGGAAGTTGTAGGTCGGATAGGTCGTGGCGCTGATCACGGCACTCGTCCACGGTGTCGCGCCCGGGTTCAGGACGACCTGCATCTGCGAGGCGGCTCCTGCGGCGGCGACGTGGCCCGCGGTCAGGACGTACTGCGGGGCGATCACCACCCCGGAGTAGGTGCCGCCGTTGATGCTGATGGCTGCGACCCCGGCGAACCTCGAGCCGGCGAGATTCGCGTCCACGCGCGCGGCGGGCGAGTCGGGGCTGGCACCGGCCATGAGTGCGCGCGCCGGCGCGCCGCCCAGCAGGGCAAGGCCCGCTGCGGCCACGGACGTGCAAACCGCAGCGAGGCCCCGCAAGCGGATCATCGGTGGTGATGCTGGCATGGGAAAAACAATCCGACGGGAGCGTACCGGTGCGCCATTGCCGCCGCATGACGGTACGATGATGCCTGGTCGGGATTTTCCGGGAGCCCCTTGGTCACTCACAGAACGCCAGCCGCACCCGCGGCACGCAGCAGCGTGGATTCCACGCTGGCGGGATTCTTCGGGGTATTCCGCTACAGCCGCCAGGCGTTGCTGCTGGTCCTGAGCACCAGCGGCCGCCTCACGGCGTCGATGGCCCTGCTCACCCTGATCGCCGGCACGGTCCCCGCGGGCATCGCCTGGGTGGGATCGCAGCTGGTGGACAGCGTCGTCGGCGCCATCCGGGCGGGCCATGGCGATGCGCACCGGGTGCTGCACTTCGTGGTCCTCGAGGGCGTGCTCGTGGCGGCGCTCGCGGCCGCCCAACGCGGTCTGTCGCTGTGCCAGTCGTTGCTGCGCGCGCAGCTCGGTCAGCGGGTGAACGTGATGATCCTGGAGAAGGCGCTGACGCTGGAGCTGGCGCATTTCGAGGACTCCGAGTTCTACGACAAGCTGACGCGGGCACGCCGCGAGGCCTCCAGCCGGCCCCTGAGCCTCGTGATGCGCACCTTCGGCCTGGTGCAGAACGCCATCTCGCTGGTGAGCTGCGGCGGTCTCCTGTTCCGGTTCTCGCCCTGGGCCGTCGCCGTGCTGCTGCTGTCGGGATTGCCGGCCTTCATCGCCGAGGCGCGTTTTTCGGGCGATGCCTTCCGCCTGTTCCGCTGGCGCTCGCCGGAAACCCGCATGCAGCTGTACCTGGAGTCGGTGCTCGGGCGCGAAGAGCATGCCAAGGAGGTGCGGCTGTTCGGCCTCGGAGAGCGGCTGCTGCAGCGCTATCGTGACATCTTCACGACACTGTATCGGGAGGATCGCAAGCTCACCATCCGGCGCGACGTGTGGGGGTTCTTCCTCGGGCTGATCGGCACCTGCGCGCTGTACCTCGCCTACGCCTGGATCGCGCTCGCCACCGTGCGCGGCATCATCACCCTGGGCAGCATGACGATGTACCTGGCGTTGTTCCGCCAGGGACAGTCCTATGTGTCGGCGGCGCTGTCCTCGGTGGGCGGCATGTACGAGGACAACCTGTACCTCTCCACGCTGTATGAGTACCTGGAGACGCCGGTGCCCGAGCCGCGCGGCGCGCTCCTGAAGGGCCCGCACCCGGAGGATGGCATCCGCTTCGAGAACGTGAGCTTCGTCTATCCCGGCGCCGCCGAAGCCGCGCTCGCCGACATCACGCTGCACCTGCGGCCCGGCGGCAGCCTGGCCCTGGTGGGCGAGAACGGCTCGGGCAAGACGACGCTCATCAAGCTGCTGACGCGGCTGTACCGGCCCACTTCCGGACGCATCCTGCTCGACGGGCTCGACCTCGAGCAGTGGGACGAGCGGCGGCTGCGCGAGCGCATCGGGGTCATCTTCCAGGACTTCGCCCGCTACCAGATGCTGGTGGGAGAGAACGTCGGCGCGGGGGACGAGCCCTTCTTCCTGGACGAGGCGCGCTGGCGCGAGGCCGCCGACAAGGGCCAGGCCGACGAGTTCATCCGGACACTGCCGGCCGGATACCACACCCAGCTCGGCAAGTGGTTCAAGGACGGGCGCGAGATCTCGGGCGGCCAGTGGCAGAAGATCGCGCTGTCGCGCGCCTTCATGCGCATACGCGCCGACGTGCTGGTGCTCGATGAGCCGACGGCGGCGATGGACGCCCGCGCCGAGGCGCTGGTGTTCGAGCGCTTCCGGCAGCTCGGGCACGACCGGATGACCATCCTGATATCGCACCGCTTCTCCACCGTGCGCATGGCCGACCAGATCGCCGTGCTCGAACATGGGCGCATCATCGAAAGCGGCAGCCACGAGGAACTGATGCGTCGCGACGGCCATTACGCCGCGCTGTTCTCGCTGCAGGCGCGCGGGTACCGCTGACGGGCGCGCTGCGCCTCAGCGCGCCCGGACCTCCATCAGCAGCACGATGGACCGGGCCGGCAGGGTGCGGGTCGCGCTGCCCTTGTGCAGCTCCGTCCGGCCCGGTGTGCCGGTCTCGGTCTGCAGCTCCACCCGCCAGCGGCGCGAGGCCGGCAGCGGCGGCAGCACGAAATCCATGGTGTCGTGGTGCGCATTGAACAGCAGCGTGAAGTTCTCGTCGCGTACCGGATGGCCGCGGCTGTCGGTGCGGTGCACCGTGGCGCCTGACAGGTGCACGCCGAGGCAGCGGGCATAGCCTTGCTGCCAGTCCGATTCGGTCATCTCGGCGCCGGCGGGCGTGTACCAGGTGATGTCCTTGACGCTTTCCCCGGCCACCGGCAGGCCGGTGAGGAAATGGCGGCGCGAGAAGATCGCGTGGCTGCGGCGCAAGGCGATCACGCGCTTGACGAAGTCCATGAACTCGCGCTGCTGCGGAGCGGGCTCCCAGTCGATCCAGGAGATTTCGTTGTCCTGGCAGTAGGCGTTGTTGTTGCCGCGCTGGGTGCGGCCGATCTCATCCCCGGCGAGCAGCATCGGCACGCCCTGGGAGAGCAGCAGGGTGGCGATCAGATTGCGCTTCTGGCGTGCGCGCAGCGCCTCGATCCCGGGGTCATCGCTCGGGCCTTCGATGCCGCAGTTCCAGGAGCGGTTGTCGTCGCTGCCGTCGCGGTTGTCCTCGCCGTTGTCGAGGTTGTACTTGCGGTCGTACGAGACCAGGTCCGACAGCGTGAAGCCGTCGTGCGCCGTGACGAAATTGATGCTGGCGTGCGGCTTGCGGCCGCTGGCCTCGTACAGGTCCGCCGAGCCGGTGAAACGCCGGGCGAATTCGCCGATCAGGCCGCCGTCGCCCTTCCAGTAGGAGCGCACGCTGTCGCGGTACTTGTCGTTCCACTCGTTCCAGCCGGGCGGAAAGTTCCCCACCTGGTAGCCGCCCGCGCCCACATCCCAGGGCTCGGCGATGAGCTTGACCTGCGAGAGCACCGGGTCCTGCGAGATGGTGTCGAAGAAGGAACCGAGCCGGTCGACTTCGTACAGCTCGCGGGCCAGCGCCGAGGCGAGATCGAAGCGGAATCCGTCCACGTGCATGTCCTGCACCCAGTAGCGAAGCGAGTCCATGATCAGCTGCAGGACCCGGGGATGCTGCAGATTGAGCGTGTTCCCGGTGCCGGTGAAGTCCATGTAGTGCCGCGGACTGTCCGGCATCAGGCGGTAGTAGGCGGCGTTGTCGATGCCGCGGAAGCTCAAGGTCGGTCCGCGCTCGTTGCCCTCGGCGGTGTGGTTGTAGACCACGTCCAGGATGACCTCGATGCCGGCCGAGTGCAGGCTCTTCACCATGGACTTGAATTCCTCGACCCGGCCGCTGGCGCTGTAGCGCATCTCCGGAGCGAGGAAGCCGATGGTGTTGTAGCCCCAGTAATTGCGCAGTCCGCGGGCGAGCAGATGGCGGTCGTCGAGGAAGGCGTGCACCGGCATCAGCTCCACCGCGGTGACGCCGAGTCGCCTGAGGTGGTCGATGACCGGGGCCGTGGCCAGTCCCGCGTAGGTGCCACGCAGTTGCGGCGGGACCTGCGGATGGCGCATGGTCATCCCGCGCACGTGCGCTTCGTAGATGACGGTGTCGTGCCACGGGGTGCGCGGCGGCCGGTCATCGCCCCAGGTGAAGGTCGGGTCGATGACGCGGCACTTGGGCGTGCCGTATGCGCTGTCGCGCTCGTCATAGGACAGGTCGAGCATCGGATCCCCGGAGTCATAACCGAAGTGCGCATCGCTCCAGCGCATCGGGCCCGACAACAGCCGGGCATAGGGTTCGATGAGCAGCTTGTGCGGATTGAAGCGATGGCCCCGCAGCGGATCGTAGGGTCCGTGGCAGCGGTAGCCATACAGCAGGCCGGGCCGCGCCTCGGGCAGGTAGCAGTGCCAGATCTGGTCGGTGTGCTCGTTCAGCGTGATGCGCTGCACCTCGTGACGCCCGGTGGCGTCGAACAGGCACAGCTCGACCCGGGTCGCATTCTCCGAGAACAGCGAAAAGTTGACGCCTTCACCATCCCAGGTCGCGCCGCGCGGATAGGGATTGCCCGGCCACACCGCGCTCATTGCGGCGCGAGGAACAGCACGCCGAGCGGCGGCAGGGTGAGCGCGAGGGAGTACGGCCGGCCATGCGTGCCGCGGTCATCCGCCACGACTACTCCCTGGTTGCCCTGGCCGCTGCCGCCGTATGCCGTGGCGTCGCTGTTCAGGCATTCACGCCACGGTCCGCCGCGCGGCACCCCGACGCGGTATTCGCGGCGCACGACGGGCGTGAAATTGCAGACGACGAGCACCACGCCGCCGCGCGCGCGATCCATGCGCAGGAACGACAGCACGCTCGAATCCGCGTCATTGCAGTCCACCCATTCGAACCCTTCCTGGACGAAGTCCTGCTCGAACAGCGCCGGCGTCGCGCGGTAGAAGCGGTTCAGGTCGCGCACCCACTGCTGCGCGCCTGAGTGCAGCGGATACTGCAGCACGTGCCACTCGAGGCTGCTGTCGTGCTGCCACTCGCTCTTCTGGCCGAATTCGCAGCCCATGAACAGCAGTTTCTTGCCGGGGTGGCCCCACATGTAGCCGAGCAACAGGCGCAGGTTGGCGAATTGCTGCCACTCGTCGCCCGGCATCTTGCCGATCAGCGACCCCTTGCCGTGCACGACCTCGTCGTGCGACAGCGCCAGCACGAAGTTCTCGCTGAACGCGTACAGGATCGAGAAGGTGATCTGATTGAAGTGATGGCGGCGGAACAGCGGGTCGGTCTGGAAGAACTTCAGGGTGTCGTGCATCCAGCCCATGTTCCACTTGAGCCCGAATCCGAGGCCGCCCAGGTACACCGGCCGTGACACCTGCGGCCAGGCGGTGGATTCCTCGGCGATCGTCTGGGTGCCGGGATGATCGCGGTAGACGGCTTCGTTCAGTGACTTGAGGAAGTCGCGGGCATCGAGATTCTCATGGCCGCCGAAGGCGTTCGGGATCCATTCGCCGGCCTTGCGGCCGTAATCCAGGTACAGCATCGAGGCGACGGCATCGACGCGCAGCGCGTCGGCGCGATAGGTCTCGAGCCAGTACAGCGCGCTGCTGCCGAGGAAACTGCGCACCTCGGCGCGCCCGTAGTTGAAGATCGAGCTGTTCCACTCGGGGTGGTAACCCTGGCGCGGATCGGCGTGCTCGTACAGGTGCGTGCCGTCGAAGAACGCCAGTCCATGCTGGTCGCTCGGGAAGTGCGACGGCACCCAGTCGAGGATCACGCCGATGCCCCTGCGGTGCAGGTGCTCGATGAGGTACATGAAGTCCTGCGGCGTGCCATAGCGCGAGGAGGGCGCGAAGTAGCCCGTGACCTGGTAGCCCCAGGAGCCGAAGAAGGGATGCTCCATGACGGGCAGCAGTTCGACGTGCGTGAAACCCATGTCGACCACGTAGTCGGCGAGCTCGTGGGCCGCTTCGCGATAGTTGAGCGAGCGGTTGCCCTCCGTGGGAACGCGCCTCCAGGACCCCAGGTGCACCTCGTAGATGGACCAGGGCGCATCGAGCGCGTTGACCCGGGTGCAGTTGCGCTGCCACTCGATGTCGTTCCAGGCGTAGCCGTTGTCCCAGACGACCGCCCCGGTGCGCGGCGGCTCCTCGCAGCGAAAGGCGTAGGGATCGCTTTTATCCACGGCGTAGCCGCCGTGCCGGGAGCGCACGAAGTACTTGTAGACGCTGCCCGGGCCGACCCCGGGAACGAAGGCTTCCCAGATGCCGGAATGATCCGGCCGGACGCTCATCGGATGGCTGTCGTGATTCCAGCCGTTGAAGTCACCCATGACGTGGACGGCCTGCGCGTTCGGTGCCCACACCGCGAAGCGCGTGCCCTCCTTGCCTGCCACGCTGTCCGGGTGTGCGCCGAGTTTTTCGTAGGCGCGGAAGAAGGTGCCTTCGCGAAAGTGGTAGATGTCGGTTTCGGTGAGTGTGGTCATCGAGTCGATCGTACACTCTTGAGCCTGGCTTGTTCGCGCCTTGCCGAATCGATTATTGTCGGAAGATCATGAGCGCAGGCACCGATATCGGGCAGACCGGGGCGGCGCGTGCACCGCTGCCGGTCATCATCGGTCACCGGGGCGCGAGCGGCTATGTGCCCGAACATACCCTGGCCTCGTACTTCCTCGCCATCGAGCAGGGCGCGGACTTCATCGAACCGGACCTGGTGAGCACCCGGGACGGAGTCCTCGTTGCGCGCCACGAGAACGAGATCGGCTGCTCGACCGATGTCGGGGCGCATCCCGAGTTCGCGGGGCGGCGCACCGGCAAGACCGTCGACGGCGTCAGCACCGAGGGCTGGTTCGCCGAGGACTTCACGCTCGCGGAGCTGAAGACCCTGCGCGCCCGTGAGCGCATCCCGGAGTTGCGGCCCGCCAATGCGCGGTTCGACGGCCACTTCGAGATACCGACCCTGGATGAGATCCTCGACCTGGTGCACGGCGCGCAGGTGCTGCGCGCGAATGCGGCGCGCGCCCGTCGCGAACCTGCGCCCGGCCCCATCGGCATCTATCCGGAGACCAAGCACCCCAGCTACTTTTCGGGCATCGGCCTGCCGCTGGAGCAGCCGCTGCTGCAGACGCTGGCCCGTCACGGCCATGCGGGGCGGGACGCGCCGGTGTTCATCCAGTCGTTCGAGACGGCCAATCTGCGCAGGCTGCGTGCGATGACGCAGATTCCGCTGGTGCAGCTGGTGGCGGCGGGCGGCGCGCCCTTTGACCGGATCCTGGCCGGCGATTCCCTGACCTACGCCGGCATGGTCACGCCGGGGGGGCTCGCGCAGGTGGCCTCGTATGCGGACGCCGTCGGGGTCGACAAGACCCTCGTGATCCCGCGCACCGGGGAGGGCACGCTCGGGTCGCCGACGGAGCTGGTCGCGGCGGCGCATGCGGCGGGGCTCCTGGTGCACGCCTGGACCTTCCGCGCCGAGAATCATTTCCTGCCGCCGTCGCTGCGCGTGGGCACGGATCCGGCCGCGCCGGGCAATCTCGCGCGCGAACTGGCTTCGTACCTGATCACGGGCCTCGACGGGGTCTTCGTCGATCAGCCGATTCTCGGCGTGCGCACGCGCGATGCGCTGCTGCTGACGCGCGCGTCGGCCTAGGAGCGGCGCCACGCCTTCGCGCCGACGAACACCACGGACCCGTTCGGGTCGCCGGTGGCGCGGCCGCCGGGATTCGCCGGACCCTGCAGCAGCGCCCGGGCCTGGGCGACGGCAGCCTCGGCGGCCTGTGCGGTGAGCTGCATGTCCACGGGTGGGGCGAGCAGGAAGCCCTGTACGGTGATCGGTCCGCACTGGGCGAGAAGCGCCAGCTGCCCGGCGCGTTCGACGCCCTCGGCCACCACGTCCAGTCCCAGCCCGTGGCACAGGGCGATGACCGAGCGGGCGATGGCCGCGGAACGCGGATTCAGGTCGATGCCCTCGATGAGCGTCCGGTCCAGCTTCACGCGCGAGATGGGCAGCTGCGCCAGCGAGGCGAGCGAGGAATACCCGGTGCCGAAGTCATCGAGGGCCACCGCGACACCCAGGTTGCGCAGGCGTTGCAGCGCCACGAGCGTCGCAGGACCGGTCTGGATGACGGTTTCCGTGATCTCTATCTCCAGTGCATCCCCGGGCAGCCCCGTCACCGACAGCGCCTCGATGACATGGTCCACGAAACCGCCGTCGAGCAGCTGCACGGCCGAGACGTTGATGGCCACGCAGGCCGAGCGCCAGCCCATCGCCCGCCATGCCTTCACGGTGGCGGTGGCGCTGCGCAGCGCCCAGGTCGTGAGTTCGCGCATCAGGCCGGTGGTCTCGGCGATCTCGATGAACTCACTCGCGCTGGCGATGCGGCCATCGGACTTGCGCCAGCGCAGCAGCGCCTCGACGCCGGCCGGCTCCAGAGTGTGCAGCGCGACCTGGGGCTGGTACATGAGCAGCAGGTCACCGGCTTCCACGGCGCGGCGCAGTGCCTGCTCGAGGCGGAAGCGGTGTGCGGCCAGGTCGTACAGTTCCGGTGTGTACAGCGCGTAGCGGTTGCGGCCCAGGTCCTTGGCATGGAACAGCGCGACGTCCGCGGTGCGCAGCAGGGCGTCGGCGTCCCCCGCATGGTCCGGATAGAGCGTTGCGCCGACACTGGCGCTGGTCGACAGCTGCCGGCCGTCCACGGTGAGCGGCTTCTGCAGCGCCTCGATCAGCGTGGCCGCCTGTTCGCAGACGTGCTCGGCGCCCAGTGCGTCTTCGATCAGGACCGTGAACTCATCGCCGCCGAGCCGGGCGATGAAGGCCTGGGGACCGAGCGCTTCGCGCAGGCGTACGCCCACCATCTGCAGCACGCGATCGCCGAACTTGTGGCCGAGCGTGTCGTTGACGGACTTGAAGTTGTCCAGATCCACGAACAGCAGCGCGCAGCGCGTGTGCCTGAGCGCCGCCGCGGCCAGGGCCGCCGACAGGCGTGTTGCCAGGTGCCGGCGGTTGGGCAGTTCGGTCAGCGGGTCATGGTGCGCCAGATGATGCAGCTGCCGGGTGCGGTCCTCGACATTGCGTTCCAGCACCGCCTGATGCGCCCGCAGCTCGGCCTCCGCGGCGCTGACCTTGGCCGCCATGGAATTGAAGGCTTCGGCCAATTCGGCGATTTCGCCGGAGCCGCCGCTGCCGGCCGTGACGGCGCGTTCTCCGGCGGCCAGGCGCCGGGTGGCGGTCATCAGCCTGCGGACCGGCACCGAAATGCGCAGCGCCAGCAGCGCCGATACCAGCAGCACCACCGCCACGACGGCGATGCCCGTGCCGGCCAGGGCGCGCTGCGCATCCCGGGCGGCGACCGCGGCCTGTGCCGCGGCCACCGACAGTGCATTGCGCGCCGGCTGCTGCAGCAGGGTCTGCGCATCACCGATCAGCCGCGCGCCGGTGGCGAGGAAGTCATGGCGCTCATGCTCGTTGCTGGCATCGAAGCGGTTGATCTGGCGACGCAGGCTCACCGAACGATTGAAGTCGTCGCGCAGGATTTCCATCCAGGCCGGTCCCGGGGAGCGCAGGAGCTCCGCCTCGTTGCGCTCGAGCGTCGCCGCGAAAGCCCGTTCGGCATCGGTGGCCGCCGCGTCGAGGTCCGTGACGGAGCGCAGCGCCGCCGCGGCCTGCGAGAGCTCCGCCAGCGACTTGCGGGCGAGCACCTGCGTGCTGTCGATCTCCAGGCCGTTGCCGCCGGCATGGGTGATCCGGCGCCCGTTCGCCTCCAGCAGTTCGTTGCGTTCGACCAGCCATTGCCGACGCTGTGTGGACTCGCCGACGAGGCGGCGGCCCGCCGCGATGTGCGCCTCGATCTGCTGCCTCAGCAGCACCTGGCTGCGGCGGTCGGGGGCCGCGGAGGGCTCCGGCGCCGGGCGCCCGAACCACGCATCGATGGCCCGATCGAGGGCGCCGATCGCGAGATCCAGGTCGGCCGGAACCGGCTTGAGCGCCGCGACGGCGCCATCCGGCGGGCCGAGCGACTCCTCGACCTGATGGTCGAACGCGGCCAGCTTCTCGATGATTGCGCCGGCGCGCCGCGCCTGCGGTTCGTAGCGCAGCTGCAGGGAACTTACCGCCTCGACCGCATCGTGCGTCACGCTGTCGGTGA
Source organism: Steroidobacteraceae bacterium (assembly GCA_035506335.1). GTDB lineage: Bacteria > Pseudomonadota > Gammaproteobacteria > Steroidobacterales > Steroidobacteraceae > DAIDKA01. Next base: position 32,112 of record DATJPN010000148.1, read on the forward strand.
CGAACTGTCCGATGAGTACCACCGCTCCCACCGCGGCGAGCCCCAGGGAAAGGTGCGCACCGACGCCCAGCCGGAAGGCGCGGCGTCGCGGGGCGGGATCGGGGGGCTTTTCGGATGCCGGCTGCACTGTGGGGGTTCCGCAGCATGAGACATAAGCCCGTAACCCGATGATTACAGGTGCCATGCCAACGAACAGGCTGCCAGAGGCATGCACCGGCTGTCCGTGGCGGGCTTCGCAAAAGCCACGGGCCGAGGCCGCCGTTGCCGCGCCCTTGGCGGATCCCCGTGCAAGTTGCTCTATACTCACCTCATGAGTGAACTCGCGGATTCATTTGACTCGGCCTTTGCCAAGGCAGTGGACCTCGGCAACCGCCTGGCAGACAAGGACAAGGACGCCGACCTGTGGGATATCGCCGACGGCCTGCTGGCCGGGGCCCTGCAGTACTGGCTTTATTCGCGTCAGCCCTGCGGCGACCCGCGTTGCCAGGACTGCATGCCGATCAGTACCGCCGAGGGCCGAATGGCCGAGCTCAAGCGCCTCGTGGACCAGCTGGCGGCTGAAAGCGAATACTTCCACACCCCCACCGACGCCAACGCCGGGCGCGCCTGAGGGCGCATCGCACCCGCATGAACCTGCCCGCTGCCCCGGAAGTTCCGGAGAGTGATCCGGCCTCTTCGGTGGCGATCATCGGCGCCGGGCCCTGTGGATTGTTCCAGGTGTTCGAACTGGGCCTGCTGGGGATCCAGGCGCATGTCTTCGATTCGCTCAAAGTGGTCGGAGGACAGTGCGCGGAGCTGTATCCGGACAAGCCCATCTATGATATTCCGGCGCTTCCGGTGTGCGGCGCCCAGGAACTGGTCGACCGGCTGATGCAGCAGATCCGGCCCTTCCATCCCCGGTTTCACCTGGGGGAGGAAGTGACGACGCTGCTGCCGGATGGCGCCGGACGCTTCACGGTCGCCACGAGCGGCACGCGCCTCACGGTGGGGGCGGTGGTCATCGCCGCGGGCCTGGGCGCGTTCCAGCCGCGCCGCCTCGGAATACCCGGCAGCGATGCCTTCGAGGGTGATCGGATCCAGTACCGGGTGCGCGATGCGCAACGGTTCGCCGGGCGCCGGCTGGTCATTTTCGGCGGCGGCGATTCGGCGCTCGACTGGGCCGTGGCGCTGGCCCCGGCGGCCGCGAGCCTCACGCTGGTGCACCGGCGCGCGCAGTTTCGCGGCGCGCCGGCCACGGTCGCGCGGATGCGGGAACTCCAGGCCGCAGGTTCGCTCCAACACATCGAGGGCATCGCCGACTCCCTGATCGAGGATGGCAAGGACCTGCGCGGCGTGCGTATCAAGGGCAACGACGGCACCCTCCACGAGGTTCATGCCGACCAGATCCTGGTGTTCTTCGGACTGCATCCGAAGCTCGGCCCGATCGCGGAGTGGGGGCTCGCACTGGAGCGCAAGGCGCTCGTCGTGGACACGGAAAAATTCGAGACCAGCATTCCCGGAATCTTCGCGGTCGGGGACATCAACACCTACCCCGGCAAGAAGAAGCTCATCCTGTCCGGATTCCACGAGGCCGCGCTGGCAGCCTTCGGTATCCAGCACCATCTGTTCCCGCAGAAGAAGCAATTCCTGCAATACACGACCACCAGTCCGATCATGCACAAGCGCCTCGGCGTTCCGGATACCTGAAGCGGCCGGCGCCGGGCGTGCGCAAGTCATCCGGCTGATGCAAGATACCGCACCCCCCTTCGAATCCGTTCTGCCAACCGAACCGTTTCCTTCAAGGAGTCCTTAGATGATCCGTAGACACGCCGTTCTGGCCGCGCTGGCGATTGCCGCCGCGTCACTCGCCGGAGGCACTCACGCCGTATTCGCAGCCGACAAGGTCTGCACCCTGCAGATCGCCGGCAACGACGCCATGCAGTACGACCAGAAGGAGCTCGACGTGGCCAGCGACTGCACCCAGGTCACGCTCACCCTCACGCACACGGGCAAGCTTCCGGCAGCCGCGATGGGTCACAACTGGGTGCTGGTGAAGACTGCCGATTTGACCGCGGTCGCCAATGCCGGCATGTCCGCCGGTCTGGCCAACAATTACCTGACGCCGAATGATCCGCGCGTCATCGCCAACACCAGGATCGTGGGCGGCGGCGAGAGCGCCACGGTCACTTTTCCGACTTCCAGGCTCACCAAGGGCGGCGACTACAGCTTCATGTGCACCTTCCCCGGGCACTACGTGATCATGAAGGGCGTGCTCAAGTTCGGCTGATGGATGGCCATGGACCAGCGGATCGCCGACCTGCTTGCCCTGCTCGAGCTCGAGACTCTCGAGGTCAACCTGTTTCGCGGTGAGAGCCGCGACATCGGCAGTGCGCAGGTATTCGGGGGCCAGGTGCTCGGTCAGGCCCTGAACGCCGCGTATCGCACCGTGACCGGCCGCATGGTGCATTCGCTGCACGCGTACTTCCTGCGTCGCGGGGATTTCAACGCGCCCATCGTCTATCAGGTCGACCGCAGCCGCGACGGCCACAGCTTTTCCAATCGCCGCGTCATCGCCATCCAGCACGGCGAGCAGATCTTCAACATGACCTGTTCGTTCCAGGCACACGAGCCGGGCCTCGAGCACCAGGTGGCGATGCCGGCCGTTCCGGCGCCGGAGGATCTTGCCGACACCTCGCGCGTCGCCCCCGAGATTCTCGAGAAACTGCCCGAGCGCGTGCGCCGGTTGCTGCAGACCGCCCGCCCGTTCGAATTCCGGGCGGTCGGTCCTCTGGATACCCGCTCGGACCCGGGGCACGCGCCATCGCGTCAGGTGTGGTTCCGCACCGTGGCGCCCGTGCCGGAGGATCAGGCGCTGCACCGCTGCCTGCTCGCCTACGTGTCGGACTTCTACCTGCTGGAAACCGCGACGTTGCCGCACGGGATTTCGCATCTGAGCGGCAAGGCGCAGGTCGCGAGCATCGATCACGCCATGTGGTTCCACCGCCCGCTGCAGGTGGATGACTGGCTGCTGTACGACGTGGAAAGTCCCAGCGCCTCCGGCGCACGCGGCTTCGCCCGAGCCAACGTCTACTCGCGCAGCGGGGTCCTGGTGGCGAGCACCGCCCAGGAAGGCCTCATCCGGCTCGTCGGCTCGCCGCGGTGAATCCGGCCCGGTGCACGGCGCTCGCCGCGGCGCTGGGAGTGTGCGCGGGCGCTGCGCCGGCCGCCGAAATGCCTGCCGAAATCACCGACCTGATGCGGCTGTGGTCCGGCGTCCACGACAGCGCCGTGCAGGTGATCCTCGATGACCGCTCGCCGCGGACCGCCGCGGCGGACCTCGCGCGGCTGCGTACCGTGATCGAACCGGTCGACCTGCCGTGGCTGGGGGCGACGGTGCTGTATCTGGAGGAGACCCCGCACGACGTGCCCGGCGCACCGCGCCGCCAGCTGCTGTTGCGCCTGTCGATCGATTCGCAGTTGCGCCCGCAGCGCATCCGCGTGCGGCAGTTCACTCTGAAGGATCCGGCCCAGTGGCGCGGCCTGTTCGCCGATCCGCAGGCGCAGCGGGCGCTGCGCCGCACGGACGTTGAGACCCTGCCGGGATGCGATCTGCTGCTGTCACGCGATGGCGACCAGTTCGAGGGCGGCACCCTGGGCCGCGGCTGCGTGTGGCCGCCGGCGGACCCGCAGCGCTACGTGGACTACCGCCTGCAGGTCGGAGCGGGACTGTACTGGTTCCGCTCCCGCCAGTTCCGCTTCGAGGATGATGCGCTGGTGCAGGAGAGCGCCGGCTACGACTGGCCCGCGCTGCACCTGGCGCGGCTCTACAGCTGCAGGATCCGCTGGTCGGCTTCCGGAGCGCGCGCGGACCTCGCGCCGCTGCTGGCGCTGAGCGTCGCCGATCGCGGCGGGCATGCGGAATTCTCGCTCCCCGATGGCCGTGCCATGCGCCTGACCCTGCACAGCGATGATTGGCCCTTCGACGCCAGCAACCAGGCGCTGGTGCTGACGCTTCAGGATCTGGCGCCCGGCGGTGCCGTCGTGCACAGCTGGACGAGCGTCGACGGACAGGTCACGGCCGCCATGAAGGTCATGGATGCGCGCTGTGGTCCGGTCGTGCCATCAGCGAGTCGATCGCCTGCATCAATGCGGCGTTGAAGCGCCTGGTGTCGTCCAGCATCGGGAAGCTGTCGTCGCCCCTCAAGGTGATCACCGAGAGCCGCGGGGCCACGCGGCTCAGGCGTGCCGCATCGGGCGCGCCGCCGAGATCCGAATCGATCACCACGATCGGGGCCCTCACCGCGGGCAGGATCGACGCATAGTCGAGCCTGTTCAGTTCGGCGAGCTGCGCGAGGGCGCGCTCCGGCGCGGTTCGCGCCATGAGGTTCGCGACCTCGTGCACCACCGATGGATCGGCCTGCGGATGAAACAGCGTCCGGATGACGAACTGGCGCACGGCGCCTGGAAAGTCGCTGCGGAACGGCTTCAGGCTCTGATTCACCTGCGAGGGCAGCGGTGGCGGCTGGCCGATGGTGCGGAAGGTCTCCACCCCGATGATGCCCCGCAGGCGTGGGCCGACGAGGGGTGCGGCTTCGAGGGCCACCGGGCCCCCCATGCCCGCACCCACCAGGATGATCTGCGCATCCGGCAGGTTCGCGACCACCGTGGCGACATCCCCGGCGAAGCTCGGCAGCGACCAGGTCCGTCGATTCGCGCCCGATGTGCCCTGGCCGCCGAGGTCCAGGGTCACGACGCTGTAGCGCGCGGTCAGGTCCGGGAGCTGCGCACGCCACAGCGTCGAGTCCGCAGCCCAGCCGTGAATGAGTACGACGGCCGGCTCGCCCTGCCCGTAGCGGCGCCAGCCGATCGAAACGCCGTCGGCGGAGGGCGTGAAGCGCGTGGCCGAGACCGGCATGGAACCGCTCACCGCCGCCCCACTGCCCGCCGGCGCGGTGCCGCTGCCGGCGGCACCCGGGTTCGGGTGAGCCGCACCGCAGGCCGCGAGGACCGCCACCGCGGCGCAGCCGAAGATGCGGCAGGTCGGATTCACGCGGATTCCCGGCCGGCCTTCAGGACCTTGCCGGGATTCATGATGCCGTTGGGGTCGAGGGCCTTCTTGATCGTCCGCATCAGGTCCAGTTCCACCGGCGAGGCATAGCGCTCCAGCTCCGCAACCTTCAGCTGGCCGATGCCATGCTCGGCACTGAAGCTGCCGCCGAAATCATGCACCAGGTCATGGATGGCGCGCTGCACCTCGGCGGCACGGGCGAGGAAGGCCTGCTCCGGCACGAGCGGGTCCTGGTTCAGGTTGAAATGCAGGTTGCCGTCACCGACATGTCCGTAGGCGACGAGCCGGCCCTCGGGCACGTGTTCGCTGACCCATGCCGCGGCCCGCTCCACGAATCGCGGCAGGGCGCCGACCGGCACGGAGATGTCATGCTTCAAGCTCGCGCCATCCAGCCGCTGCGCGCGCGGGATTTCATGGCGCAGCGACCAGAACCCTGCGGCTTCCCTGCCGCTTTGGGCGATGGCGGCGTCCCGAACCAGGCCGCTGCCGTGCGCCTCGGCCAGGACCTCCTCCAGGATCGTATCGAGCGGTTCCTCGGCGCGCGGCGAGGTCAGCTCGCACAGCACGTACCAGTCGTGGCGTCCGGGCAGCGGATCCGCCGTTGCGCGGATGTGCTGCAGACACAGGTCCACCGCCAGGCGCGGAATCAGCTCGAAGGAGCTGACGCACTCGCCGCTGTGGGCGCGCAGGCGGCCGAGCAGCTCCACGGCGGACTCCACCGTGCTCACCGCGACGAAGGCGGTCGCGACGCTGCGGACGGCGGGGAACAGTTTCAGCGTGGCGGCCGTGATGATGCCGAGCGTGCCTTCGGCTCCGAGGAACAGCGACTTCACGTCGTAGCCGGTGTTGTCCTTGCGCAATCCGCTGAGAGCGTTCAACACCCGCCCGTCCGCCAGCACGACCTCGAGTCCGAGCACCAGGTCGCGCATCATGCCGTAGCGCAGGACGCTCGTGCCGCCGGCATTGGTGGCGAGATTGCCGCCGATCTGGCAGCTGCCCTCGGACCCCAGGCTCAACGGGAACAGCAGCTCGGCATCCGCCGCGGCGCGCTGCACCCGGGCGAGCACGCAGCCGGCTTCGGCGGTCAGGGAAAAATTGCGGGCATCGACCTCGCGCACCCGGTTCAGGCGGCTCAAGGAGACGATGACCTGGCTGCCGGAGGCATCCGGCGTCGCGCCCCCGCAGTAACTGGTGTTGCCACCCTGGGGCACCACGCCGATGTGGTTGTCGTTGCAGAACGCGAGGGTCGCTGCCACCTGTTCGACCGAGCGCGGCAGGATCAGCGCCGCCGCGGTTCCATGGTAAAGGCCGCGATGATCGACCAGCAGCGGGCCGAGTTCGCCCGCATCGGTGTGGACGCTGTCGGCCCCAAGCAGTGTGGTGAGTCGGGCGACCGCCTGGCTGCTAGCTGCCGGCTGCGTCACTCGTCCTCGTCTTCGTCCCAGTCCTCATCGTCCTCATCTTCATCTTCGTCCTCGTCCCAGTCGTCGTCCTCGTCTTCGTCTTCGTCCTCATCCTCGTCTGCTTCGGATTCGGACCAGCCTTCGGGCGCCGTGGTCTTCTCAAGATCCATCTCGTGCCAGGCTTCGATGTCGAGTTCCTCGATATCGCCATCGACGTATTCGATTTCGACCAGTTCGGAGTCCTCGTCCACCGACAGCACGCGGAACGTCTCCTCTTCTTCCACGTTCTCGTACCACTGTCCGGCTGTCGGTTCGTAATCTCTGCTCACCGCTTAAGTCCTCGAGGGCTCGACTGTTGAAGGCGGCCGCCAGTTTAAGGGGGGATTGTCGCGGGTGGCAATGTTCCGGTCCGGGAGTCGCCCGCCCGGCGCCGATCCCGTATAGTTTTTGCCATGAGCGTTGCAGATGAGAATGTCGCGTTGCCGCTGCTTGCCGCCCGGCGCATCGTCGTCAAGGTGGGTTCCGCCCTGCTCGTCGACCCGGAAAACGGCCAGCTGCGCCGTGAGTGGCTGACGGGCCTGGTCGAGGATCTCATGCGCCTGCGGCAGCGGGGACAGCAGGTCATCCTGGTGTCCTCCGGCGCCATCGCGCTCGGCCGGCGCGAACTGGGGCTCGCTCCGGGGGCGCTGCGG
>DATJPN010000149.1:0-5582 GCA_035506335.1 Steroidobacteraceae bacterium
ACGCGCAGCCTCGCCAAGACGCTGCGCAATCGCGGCTTCACGCCGGGAATCGATCGGGACTTCCAGGGCGTCATCGACGGCTGCGCGGCGCCGCGCGCGCGCAGCCCCGGAACCTGGCTGCTGCCGGAGATGCGGGCCGCCTACCTCGAATTGCACCACCTGGGCCACGCCCACAGCTTCGAGACCTGGCGGGACGACACCCTGGTCGGGGGTCTCTACGGCGTGCGCCTCGGCAATGTCTTCTTCGGCGAATCGATGTTCAGCCGCGAGCGCGACGCCTCCAAGGCGGCCCTGGCGCGGCTGGTCGAGTACTGCGAATCCGAAGGTATCGTCGTGATCGACTGCCAGTTACCGTCGCGGCACCTGCAGAGCCTGGGCAGCCGGCTGATTTCCCGGGCGCAGTTCCAGGGCCTGCTGCGCGAGCACATTGCAATGGCGACGGCGTTTGTGCAATATCCGCGCCCCAATGTCTAAAGAAGATGCGATTCAGATGGAGGGTGAGGTCGTCGAGACTTTGCCCAATACCACCTTCCGCGTGAAGCTCAAGAACGGCCATGTCGTGACCGCTCACATCTCGGGCAAGATGCGCAAGAACTACATCCGCATCCTCACCGGAGACGCGGTCACCGTGGAAATGACGCCCTACGACCTGTCGAAGGGCCGCATCATCTATCGCGGCCGTTAGGCCGGCACGACCTGCTGCGACGGCTGCACGTCCAGGGCGAGCTTCGACTCATCCTCGGACACCGTCACGCGCACATTCCCACCGCCTGCCAGGCGCCCGAACAGCAGCTCCTCGGCGAGCGGCCGCTTGATGTACTCCTGGATGACCCGCGCCATCGGGCGCGCACCCATCTTCGGGTCGTAGCCCCGGACGGCGATCCAGCGCCGCGCGGCATCATCGAGCGTCAGGCTCACCCCCTTCTGCTCGAGCTGCGTCTCCACCTCGACGATCAGCTTGTCCACGACCCGCTCGATGGTCGAGGGATCCAGCGACGCGAACTGGATGATGGCATCGATACGGTTGCGGAATTCCGGCGAGAACAGCCGGCGCACGGCCTCCATGCCGTCGCTGGCATTGTCCGTGTGGGTGAACCCGATGGCCGGCCGGTTCATCTCCTGGGCTCCGGCATTGGTGGTCATGACGATGATCACGTGGCGGAAGTCGGCCTTGCGGCCGGTGTTGTCGGTCAGGGTGCCGTGGTCCATGACCTGCAGCAGCAGGTTGAAGACATCCGGATGGGCCTTCTCGATCTCATCGAGCAGCAGGACGCAATGCGGATGCTTCGTGATGGCCTCGGTCAGCAGCCCCCCCTGGTCGAAGCCCACGTAGCCGGGCGGCGCGCCGATCAGGCGTGACACCGTGTGGCGCTCCATGTACTCGGACATATCGAAGCGGACGAATTCGATCCCCATGGCGATGGCCAGCTGGCGGGTGACTTCGGTCTTGCCCACGCCGGTCGGGCCGGCGAACAGGAAACTGCCCACGGGCTTGCGCTGGTCGCCGAGTCCCGAGCGGGCCATCTTGATGGACGAGGCCAGCGCCTCGATCGCCTTGTCCTGTCCGAATATCACGAGCTTCAGGTTGCGCTCGAGGGTCTTGAGCACCTCGCGGTCCGAGGAGGACACGCTCTTGGCGGGGATCCTCGCCATGCGCGCCACCACGTCCTCGATGTGCCGCACCTCGACCGTGGATTCGCGCTCGGCGATCGGTTTCAGGCGCAGACGGGCGCCGGCCTCGTCCACCACGTCGATGGCCTTGTCCGGCATGTGCCGTTCGTTGATGTGGCGGGCCGCGAGTTCCGCGGCGGCGACGAGGGCTTCGTCCGCGTACTTCACGGAGTGATGCTCCTCGAACCGCGGCTTCAGGCCCTGCAGGATCTCGATGGTCTCCGGAACGGTCGGCTCCACCACGTCGATCTTCTGGAAGCGGCGCGCCAGCGCGTGGTCCTTCTCGAAGATCCCGCGATATTCCTGGTAGGTGGTCGAACCGATGCAGCGCAGCTCGCCGTTGGTGAGCACCGGCTTGATGAGGTTCGAGGCGTCCATCACCCCGCCGGAGGCGGCGCCGGCGCCGATCACGGTGTGGATCTCGTCGATGAAGAGAATGGCGCCCGGAATCTTCTTCAGCTCCCCGATCACGCCCTTCAGGCGCTTCTCGAAGTCGCCGCGATACTTCGTGCCGGCGATCAGCGAGCCCATGTCGAGCGAGTAGATGGTGCAGTCGCTGAGCACCTCGGGCACCTTGCCCTCGACGATCAGCCGCGCGAGGCCTTCGGCGATGGCGGTCTTGCCGACGCCGGCTTCCCCGACGTACAGCGGATTGTTCTTGCGGCGCCGGCACAGGATCTCGATGGTGCGTTCCACCTCGAGCTTGCGGCCGATCAGCGGATCGATGCGTCCTTCCTGGGCCAGGCGATTCAGGTTGGTCGCGTACTTGTCGAGCGCACTGCCGCCGCCCTCGGCGTCACGCTCGCCTTCGGCGGCGCCCTCCTCCTTGTCGGTCTTCTCCTCGGCGATCTTCGAAAAACCGTGGGACAGGTAATTCACGACATCCAGCCGCGAGACGTTCTGGCGGTTGAGCAGGTACACGGCATGGCTCTGCTTTTCACTGAAGATCGCGACCAGCACGTTGCCGACGCCCACTTCCTTCTTGCCGCTGGACTGCACGTGGAACACCGCCCGCTGCAGCACCCGCTGGAACCCGAGCGTCGGCTGCACTTCGGTGTCCTCGGCCTCGTCGAGCTTCGGCGTCGACTGCTCGAGGTGATCCTTGAGCTCCTGCTTGAGTCTCGCCAGATCGACGCCGCAGGCTTTGAGGATCTCGCGAACCTTCGCCGTATCGAGGATCGCGAGCAGCAGGTGCTCGACGGTCAGGTACTCGTGGCGAGCCTCGCGTGCCTGGTGGAAGGCGTTGTTCAGACAGTATTCAAGCTCGTTCGACAGCACGTTGTGTGATTCCTTACGCCTCTTCGAGGGTGCACATCAGAGGATGTTGATGATCCCGCGCATAGCCCGTCACCTGAGCCACCTTAGTTTCTGCGATCTCGAAGGTAAAGACCCCGCAGATTCCCTTACCCCGGGTATGGACCTCCAGCATGATCCGTGTCGCGACCGGCCGGTTCAGGCCGAAGAACTTTTCCAGCACTTCGACGACAAATTCCATCGGCGTGTAATCATCGTTGAGTAATACCACCTGGTAGAGAGGCGGCTGCTTGACCTTGGGTCGCGCTTCTTCAACGGCGACGCCGCCATCGTGGCGGGCGGGAAACGGATCCGACATGGCCTCTTTATAGGGTCAGAAAAACCTAAGCACAAGGCCCGGTGACTGTCGGCAAACGGACACAGTGAAACCAATTGGAAAACAAATGCTTGAGAGCAAAAGCGGACCCCCCTTATGATTGCGGGACACGCCACAACGAAGCGCCGGGGTGCGGCTGTACCCGCTGTGGCCTTCACCCCTGAGGGGCGAGTTCGACTATGAGCACCGTTTCGTGGCTCGAGGGAGCAGGCCTGCCGGCCGCGCGCGGCCAGCTGCAGGCGCGCGCTCCGCAACTGGCGGTGTGGGCCCTGGCCGCAGCCATCGGGGTGCAGGCCGCGCTCATCCTCTCCCGCCTGGCCGGGGCCGACGTGAGCCGCCCGCAGCGCCCGGTGGCCTCAGCCGGGGCCGTGTCCCGTCCCCGGCTGGATGCGGTGGCACTGGGCAACGGCCATCTGTTCGGCCAGGCCCCGCCGCCGGCGCCCGTGGACGACGCCAACGCTCCCCCCTCCAGCATGCCGCTGGTCCTCACCGGCACGATCGCCGCCGCGGACCCCCGCAACGGCCTCGCGATCATCGGCACGACCGCCACGAATGCGAAGATCTACCCGGTGGGCATGCGGGTGCCGGGCAACGCCACCGTCCATGCCGTGTACACGGACCGGGTGCTCCTCGAGCGCAACGGCACCATCGAGGCCCTGATGCTGCCGCACAAGTTCACGGGCCGTGGGACTGAACCGCAACCGGGGCCGGTCGTTTCGGCGCTGGATCGTGTGCAGCGCGCCATTTCCAACGAACCGAGCCTGATTTCCGATGTCCTAAGGCCGCAGCCGGTGTTCGCCGAAGGCAAACTGCACGGCTACCGGGTCTATCCGGGCCGCAACGCCAGGGCCTTTGCCTCCCTCGGGCTGCGCAACGGCGACCTGGTCCTGGCGATCAATGGCACCCCACTCGATGACCCCGCGCGGGGGAATGACATCTTCAGCAGCCTCGGCAACACGGATCAGGCACGCGTCACGGTAATGCGCAACGGCCAGCAGCAGGATATCAGCCTGAATATGTCCCAGATCGCCACCCAGGCCGAGCAGCTCAGCAGCGGCAACGCCGACCCGGCCGCCTCGGGCGCCGCCACCGCGGATAAGTCCGCGTCATCCCCCGACCAGGCCCCGACGGGCCCCGCCGCCCCGCCGGGCGCGGTACGGGACAATCGCTAGGCTGCGCACGGCGGCTCAAGCCCCAAGGAACACTCTTGATGTCATCTGCAAATCCTCACACCCCCGGTGGGCCGCGCCGCAGGACAGGCGCCGCGCTCGCCGGCGCGCTGGCGGGCTGCGCGCTGCTGGGCGCGGCCACCGCGCCCGTGGTCGGCCCGGGGCGGGCGCTGGCCCAGGACGCCGCGGCGCCGGTTCCGGCGGCGCCGGGGGCGACGCCGCGCGCCGCTGCGGCGCGCACGCGGGCACCCACCGGCAGTCAGGGCGGCGGCGATGAAGCCCGCATTACCCTGAACTTCAAGGACGCGGACCTCGCGCAGATCGCCGAAGCCGTGATGATGGCCACCCACAAGAGCCTCATCGTCGATCCGCGGGTGCGCGCCCAGGTGACCATGCTGTCATCGACGCCCGTCACGCCCGCGCAGTTCTACCAGATCTTCCAGTCCATCCTGCAGGTCCACGGCGCCATCGCCGTGCCGGGCGCGGATGGCACCCTGAAGATCGTTCCGGACGCCAACCAGCGCTACTACCCCGGCACCAATGACCTCGCGGATCATGTCAGCGCCAGCTCGGATGAGACCATCACCCAGGTGATACCGGTGAAGAACGTGAGTGCGACGCAGCTCGTCACGGTGCTGCGACCGCTGGTGCCGACCACCGGGACGATCAACGCCCTGACCCAGGCGAACATGATCCTGATCACCGATCACGAGAGCAACGTGAACCGGATCATGAAGATCATCGCGCGCATCGACCAGGTCGGGGATGCCGACGTGGAAGTGATCCCCATGCAGAACGCCTCGGCCACCGAGGTCGTGCGGGTGCTCTCGAGCCTGTACCAGGGCCAGGCGGTGCAGGATCCGGGCGTGCAGCCCATGAAGCTGGTCGCCGATGAGCGCTCCAACAGCGTGCTGATCAGCGGCGAACCCGGACAACGGCTGCGGGCGAAGGTGCTGATCGCCCACCTCGACACCCCGCAGCAGGGCGGCGGCGAGACGGTCGTGAAGTACCTGCGCTACGCCGATGCCGAGAAGCTGGCGCCGAAACTCAAGGAGCAGATCTCCGGCGTGGCCGCCGCGGCGGGCGCCGCGGGCGCGGCGGCACCGGCGGCC
>DATJPN010000150.1:0-3426 GCA_035506335.1 Steroidobacteraceae bacterium
GGGCTCTCGGCGGTCATGGCGGCACGGCTCGCGGGTGCCCGCGAGATCATCGCCATCGACCGGATCGCCTCACGACTGCGTCTGGCGCGTGAGCTCGGGGCGACGCAAACACTGGACGCGACCGCCCCGGATGTCGCGCAGCAGATCATCGAAATCACCCACGGCGGTGCGGACCGCAGCCTGAATACGACGCGCGCACCGGCGGTCTTCAGCTGCGCCATGCAGTGCCTGGGCATGCAGGGCGTGGCCGGATATGTCGCCGCGCCCGCGGGAGACTGGCAGCCGGCCATGTTCCCGATGCTCGCCGGCGGACGGCGCCTGCAGGGCATCCTCGGCGGGGATGCCGCGCCGCAGACCTTCATCCCCATGCTGATCGACTACTACCGGCAGGGTCGGTTACCGTTCGAGCGACTGCTGCGGTTCTATCCCTTCGAAGACATCGGCGCGGCGTTCGATGACATGGAACACGGCGAGGTCATCAAGCCGGTGCTGCGCATGTCGGCCTAGCTCCCCTCACGGCGGGGCCGCGATGCGGCCAGTTAACGGAATCCCGTCGGTCTTTGGCGACGGCCTGCGGGAACGATGCCTCCCTGCAACACATGTATGCTGGAGTGCTCGAGAGTGGGTGCAGCGGATGACGGTGACATGAACTGGTTCTGGAGCCGCCGCGCGGCGCCGGCGAATCCGTCCGTGCGGCGGCTGACGGCCATGCTGGAGGACCCGGACTCACTCGGTGCGCTGCTGCGGGAATTGCCGGAATCCGAGGAACTGCGCCCGCGCCTCGCCGCGAACTTCTTTGCCCGCGCCTGGGATGCCGCCACCGAGCGCGATCTGTGGATCGCCAGCGACGGCGTCCGCGTCGACTGCTACGTGCTCGAGGGCCTGACATTCCAGCAGGCGGCCGCGGTGCGGGTGCGCTGGGATGCCAACAAACGCGATCCTTCCCGGCTGACCGTGGAAAAGCTGGCGGATTGCGTGGCGAAGGTGACCGAACGCAGCGTGACCCTGCACGAAGAGTAAGGCATCGCTGCGACCCGGGTTTGGCATAATGGCCCATCGCGCCGCAGAAGCGCGCCGGTCGCCGCGAAGAACAGGGGGCGGATTTGGGCCAGACCATCCGGATCGATGACCTCGTCGACGGCCAGAGGATTCGCGGGTTCAACCTGAACCTGCTGTTCTGGTCGTTCCTCGCCATGTTCGCCGACGGCTATGACATCAGCGTCATGCCGTTCGCCAATCCGGCCCTGTCCAGGATCTGGCACGTGGATGCGGGGCAGCTGGGGTACGTGCTCACCGCGAGTCTCATCGGCGTGCTCGCCGGCTCGCCGCTGCTGGGCCAGGTCGGGGACCGGTTCGGCCGCAAGACGGCGATCCTGCTGGCGAGCGTCATCTACGGGGTGACCACCCTGGCGGTCATCTGGCAGCACGGGTACTACGAGACCATCGTACTGCGCTTCTGCACCGGAATCGGCATCGGTGGCCTGATGCCCAATACCATCGCCCTGAATTCCGAGCTCTCCCCGAGGCGCCTGCGGGCGACGCTCGTGGTGCTGATGTTCACCGGGATCACCCTCGGCAGCAGTGCGCCGGGACTGATCTCGGCGTGGGTGCAGCCCCACTACGGCTGGCCGGTGCTGTTCGTGGTCGGGGGCGCGGTGCCGTTGCTCGTGGCCGTGTGCCTGTACTTTGCCCTGCCGGAATCGGTGAAATTCCTCGCCAGCCGCCCGGAGCGGCGCGCGGAGCTCCTCGCCACCGCGCGGCGCATGCGCCCGGACCTGGCGCTGGGCGAGGACGTGCAACTCGCTGCCGCCGCGAGCCCCGGACGGCGCGGCAATTCGCTCGGACTTGCCGAAATTTTCGGTCCCGGATTACGGGGCATCACGCCCCTTCTGTGGGTGTGCTTCGTCACGGCCCTGATGGCCAACTTCTTCCTGAACTCCTGGATGCCGCTGCTGTTCAACAATGCAGGACTGAAGCCGCAGGAGGCTGCGCTCGCCTCGAGCCTCTACCACGTGGGCGGCACGGTGGGCGGGCTGCTCATCAGCCTGCTGCTGGACCAGTTCGGCTTCGTCGTGATCGCGGTGCTGTTCGTGTGCGCGGCGCCGGCGATCGCCGCCATCGGCGCAAGCAACATTTCCTTCGCGGCATTGGCGCCGCTGGCGACGGTCTCCGGGCTGTGCGTCCTCGGCGCCCAGTTCGGCAACAATGCCGCCGCGGGTCTGCTGTATCCGACGCAGTTCCGATCCCAGGGAGTGGGCTGGGCGCTGGGCATCGGCCGCTTCGGCGCCATCGTCGGTCCCCTGCTCGGGGGGCACCTGATCAAGCTGCATCTGCCGATGCGCCAGCTGTTCCTGGCGGCGTCGCTCCCCATGTGGATCGGCGCCGTCGCCGCGGTGGTGCTGGTGCGCCTGTGCTATCTGCGCCTCGGCATGCTGCGGCTGAGTGACGCGCCGAAGCAGCCCGCTTAGCGCGACCCGGCCGCGGCGGCCTTGCGGAAGAAAGCTTCGTGCCGGCCGATGCGCAGGTCCGCGAGCACCGCATCCTCGATCACGCCCGCGGCGCTGATCAGGAAACTCGCGCGGCGTATGCCGAATCCCAACGGACCGACGACATCATAGGCGCGGGCGAGGGACTTCTCCGGATCGCACAGCAGGGTGAAGGGCAGGGAGTACTTCGCGGCGAAGGCCGCGTGACTCTCGGGAGATTGCGGGCTGACCCCGGCCACGGTGATTCGGGCGGCGGCCAGTTGGGCATGCAGGTCGCGCAGCGAGCAGGCCTCCCGGGTGCAGCCGGGCGTGAAATCGGCGGGGTAGAAGTACAGGATCAGTGGACCGCCCTTAAGCAGACCGGCGAGCGTCACCGGCTCGTCTTTCTGGTTGCGGGCCGTGAAGTCCGGTGCGCGGTTGCCTGGGGCGAGCATGCGCCATCATAGCCGCAATGGGATTTGCCATGGCGCATACCGGTGGTAGAATCGCCCGCTCTTTTTTGGAACCCGGTCCGCTGGCGTCCCGGTCCCAAGGAGAAAAATGGGGCGGTAGCTCAGCTGGGAGAGCGTCGCGTTCGCAATGCGAAGGTCGAGGGTTCGATCCCCTTCCGCTCCACCATTCCCCGTGGGTCCGTTCTGGCCGCATCGGTAACGTTCTATTTCGGCCGGGCACGCAGGTAACACTTCTGCGCCGAAGCGGTTCCCGGCGCCACTCGACCGGTTTGGCATCCGACGGTCAATCGCCCTCATCGGCGTTGATCGCGAGCGAGACGTTGGCAAGAAGCTGCGTGGGAGGCAGACCGGGGCGACCGACGCCGGCCGTGCTGCCGGGGAAGCCCGGAGCCATGAATGATCGGGTCGCGATGACCTCGGACAGTCGGCAGTAGTTCCAGCGCGGTTCAGCGGGATTCCACGTGCCCCTGGCGTAGTCGTCGCAACTG
>DATJPN010000151.1:0-6640 GCA_035506335.1 Steroidobacteraceae bacterium
TCCGGCCACCGGCAGCGGCACGGGCGTCGTGTTCGAGCCGTTCACCGCGGCAGCGCTCGCCGGGGCGGTGGAGTCGGCGCTCGATCTGTACGCACAACCCGGCCACTGGCTGCGGATGATGCGCAACGGCATGGCGCAGGACTACTCCTGGGAGCGCCAGGGCGGGCAGTACGTGACGCTGTTCGAGCGCATGCTCGGGCCCGCGAGCTCAACGCAGCCGTAGCGGCCCCTGCTGGTCGAAGGGGACGGAGCGCAGCAGGCCCGAGGACAACGCCACCCGGCCGCGGATCCGGTAGTGCGCCGGTTCGGCATTGCCGCGGGCGAGGAGGCGCACGAGCGCCGCGGCGGCGTTCGCGGTGACGTTCATGTCGAACTCGGCGTCGCCGCGTGCCGGCACCACGAAGCTGGCCCCGGAGGCCCCGTGCGCGCATTCCTCGCCATTCACGTCCAGGGTGTAGCTCAGGCCCTGCACCGGCAGCTCGCGGTCGTTCGGGTTGTGCACGCTCATGCGCACCTGCAGGTGCTGCTGCCACAGGTCACTGTGACCGATCTGCACGTTCACCACCGAAAGCGTCGGGTTCTGCCAGTGGGTCCACAGGACGGAACAGCCCGCGAGCGCCGCGGCACCGGCCGCCGCCAGGGCGAGAAGCGGCATGGCCCGCGCCGGATGACGCTCAAACACGGCCGAACACCCGGTTCAGCAGCGCGCAGCGGCGCGCGAGCTGCGGGGTGAGGGACTGCTCGGGCACTCGCCAGCGCCAGTTTCCTTCGGTCGTGCCCGGAGTATTCAGTCGCGCCTCGGACCCCAGGCAGAGCAGATCCTGCATCGGCACCACGGCCAGCCGCGCGACGCTGCCCATCAGCGCATGAATCATCGGCTGCGGCATCTGCCCGGGCCCCGCGCGCAGGAAGTAGTCGACCCGCCGCTGGGTCTCGGCGTCGAGGCCCGCGTACCAGCCCACCGTGGTGTCGTTGTCGTGGGTGCCGGTGTAGGCGACGCAGGCAGGCTCGTATATGTGCGGCAGGTGCACGTTGTCCCCGGCGCCATCGAAGCCGAACTGCATGACGCGCATGCCGGCGAGACCGAAGTCGCGGCGCAGCGCCTCCACGTCCGCGGTGATGACCCCCAAGTCCTCGGCCACCAGCGGCAGCGCGCCCAGTTCACCCTTGAGCAGTTCGAGCAGCTCGCGGCCATAGGAGGGCTGCCAGCTGCCGCCGCGTGCATCCGGCGCGCCGGCCGGCACCGCCCAGTGCGCCGCCAGAGCCCGGAAGTGATCGATGCGCAGCAGGTCCACGCGCTCGAGCTGGCGGCGGATGCGTGAACGCCAGAAGCGGAAGCCATCGGCGCGCATCGCGTCCCAGGCGTAGAGCGGATTGCCCCACAGCTGCCCCAGGTCCGAGAAGTAATCCGGCGGCACGCCGGCCACGGCGGTCGGCTGGCCGGCCGCATCGAGCAGGAACTGGTCGCGGTTCGCCCAGGCTTCGGCCGAATCCGGGGCGACGTAGAAGGGCACGTCGCCGAACAGGTGCACGCCCCGGGATCGGGCGTAGTCATGCAGGCGGCGCCACTGCCAGGCGAAGGCAAACTGCTGCTCGCGCACGGCCTGCAGGGCCGGCGCCTGCTCGCGCCGCAGCCGCCCCATCGCGGCTGCCTCGCGATCGCGATACTCGGCCGGCCAGCTCCACCACGGGGTGCCGCGGTGCAGAGCGCTCAGGACCTCGAATGCCGCATAGTCATCCAGCCAGTCGTGCGCTCCATCCAGGAACTCCCGGTATTCACCCGAAGACAGCGGCGCCGGCTCTTTCGGGTCGATGAGCGCGGCGTTGCCCGCCGAATCCGAGCGCACCCAGTAGGGCGAACCACCGGTGCCGGTGGGGCCGAGCGGCAGGATCTGCCAGACCGTGAAACCGGCGAGCGCCAGCCAGTCGATGAATGCGCGCCCGCCGCCGAGTCCGTCCGGCAGTGAACTCACGTGCAGCAGCACCCCGGCGCGGCGGCGCCCGAGCACCGGATTGGCGTCGATCGCGGTCATGGTTCACCGATACCGGATGTTGCAGCGCGAGTCCAGCAGCTGGCGCACAGGCCGCCGCATCAGGCGCGGCGCATGACCCCGCCGTTGTCCATGTCACCCGAACCGGTCGCGATCGGGCGTGCGAGCGAATCCGGCGCGGGGCGGCCGAGGAGCCGGTACAGACTCACCAGCTGCCGGCGGTACAGCTGGTCGAACTGGCTCACGGCCTCGGCCGGATTGTAGTCGCCGAACCACCAGAACCAGTCCGAACTCTCGCACAGCGCCAGCTGGCGCGTCGCGGCCGCGCGGTCCGCGCTGTCCAGCCTGCCGTCCGCCAGCACTTCATCGAAGGTGTGCTTCGCCTCGCACAGCAGATCCCAGCCGAGATTCTTGGCGGCATCGCCCATCCAGGTGGCGAGGGTGCCGTGAACCCAGCTGCCCGCCGGTACCCGCCGTAGCGGCACAGGTTCGATGCCCCGGGAGAGGCACTCCGAGAGCGTCAGCAGTTCCAGGCGCGGATGCGCGGCGAGGCCCGCATACATG
Source organism: Steroidobacteraceae bacterium (assembly GCA_035506335.1). Lineage (GTDB taxonomy): Bacteria > Pseudomonadota > Gammaproteobacteria > Steroidobacterales > Steroidobacteraceae > DAIDKA01. The sequence goes on from DATJPN010000151.1 coordinate 2,556, forward strand.
GCCTTCAGGAAGAAGTAGCCGTTGAAGGGGTAGTACTCCCAGGCGTTTTCGCCGTCGAGGGCGATCAGCACGGCCTGCGCGGGCGCGGCCGTCGCGGCCATCTCGGCGAGATCATGCACGAGATTGCCGGCGGCATCATCGCCATGCCAGCTCGAATAGGTGAATCCGATGCGATCCGACAGGCCCTCCTCGCGGAAGAAGCACTGCAGCCGGGTACCGGCGAGCTGGTACGGCCGGTTGTAGGCCTCGCCGGCGTCGGGGCTCGACCCGTTGGCGGCCAGGGCCCCGCGCAGCACGTTCGCACCCGAGGCCGCCCAGGAGAATCCATGCGCATCGAGCAACCGCAGCGTCGGATCGCTGATGGCGCCCTCGGCGGGCCAGCAGCCCCGCGGCCGGACGCCGAAATACTTCTCGTAGCTGCGGATCGACTCGATCACGTGCCACTGCGCCCGCTCGGCCCCGCCCGGGTAGCCCGGATGCTGCGGCAGCGGCGCATCCGGCACGCTGTCGCGCGCGGCCCCGAAGTCGAACAGCAGCGGCAGGATCGGATGCGCGTAAGGGGTCACCGACAGCTCGCACTGCCCGGACTCCTGCAGCCGGCGGTAGCGCGGGATGATGCCGGCCAGCAGTTCACCGATCAGCTCGAGCAGCTCCCGCCGCTGCACGGGTGTGAAGCCGCTCGCCTGGCTCGACAGCACGGCCACCCGCGGATCACTGCGGCGCACGGTCTCGCCCATCCAGGCGAGGTGATACCACACGGCCAGGTCGTGCAGCAGCGCATCGGATGCCCACGCGACGCGCTCCGGACGGGCGCATCCTTCCGCGCAGGTCACGAGGTCCAGGAAGGCCGGGAAGCGTTCGATGAGATTCTTGCGGTGCGCCCGCAGGCAAGCCTTGAGCACCGCCAGGCGCGCTTCGGGCTCACTCGGCACGGGGTCCGGCCCGAGCAGCGCGAGCACCGGGTCGGGCAACGGCGCACCGGATTGCAGGTGCCGTCCCACCCGGCGCGAGAGCTCATCGAGCTGGTCCAGCAATACCGGCGTGAAGTTCACCACGGCGCGCGCCGCCGGGTTCTCCTCGAGGTGCGCCGCCATGTCGGTGTAGTCCTTCAGGGCGTGCAGATAGGTCCACGGCAGGACATAGCGGCCCGTCAACGCGTCGCGGTACTGTGGCTGATGCATGTGCCACAGCAGCACGACGGGCAGGCGGGCGGGAGCATCCATTCGCGCGCGAATGAGCGCTTAAGGGGTGCTCGGGCGCCGCAACATGTCCGCCGTCACGAGCACCACGCCGTTCTCCGTGACATGGAAGCGCGTGGCGTCCTGGTGCAGGTCCGTGCCGATGCTCGTCCCGTCGGGGATCTGGCAGCCCTCGTCGATGATGGCCCGCTTGATCGTGCAGCCGCGGCCCACGTCCACGTGCGGCAGAATCACGGCGCCGTCCACGAATGAGCGTTCATCGATGCGCACATCCGAGAAGATCAGCGAGTTGCGCACCTGCGAACCGGAGATGATCACGCCGCCGGCCACCATGGAGTTGACCGCCATGCCGCGGCGGGCATCGTCATCGAGGATGAACTTCGCCGGCGGCTGGTGTTCCTGGTAGGTCCAGATCGGCCACTCGCGGTCATAGATGTTGAGCTCGGGCTTCACGTGCACGAGCTCGATGTTCGCTTCGTAGTAGGCATCCACGGTGCCCACGTCGCGCCAGTAGCTCTGCGCGCGCGTCTTCACGTCCTGGAACGGGTAGGCGAACACCTGGCGGTTGCCGATGGCCTGCGGAATGATGTTCTTGCCGAAGTCGTGGACCGAAGCCGGATCCAGCGCATCCTCGGTCAGCAGCTTCTCGAGCAGATGGGTATTGAAGACGTAGATGCCCATCGAGGCCAGGATCGTATCCGGGTGCCCGGGCAGGGTGTCCGGCACGGCGGGCTTCTCCGCGAACTTCGTCACGCGGTTCCACTCCGTCGCGGTGAGCACGCCGAAGCTCTTCGACTCCCGGGCCGGCAGCTGCACGACCCCGACGGTGATGTCCGCGCCCTTCTCCACGTGGTAGGCGATCATCGGACCATAGTCCATCTTGTAGATATGGTCGCCCGCGAGCACCAGCACGTGCTTGGGCCGGTGCGCGCGGATCAGGTCCAGGTTCTGGTAGAGCGCATCGGCGGTGCCGCGGTACCACATCTCCCCGATCTGCTGCTGCGCGGGGATGACCTCGACGAACTCGCCGAATTCGCCCCTCAGGTAGCTCCAGCCCTGCTGCACGTGCTGGATCAGCGGTTGCTGCTTGTACTGGGTGAGGATCGAAATCTGGCGGATGCCCGAATTCACGCAGTTGGAGAGCACGAAATCGATGATGCGGAACTTGCCGCCGAAGGGCGTCGCGGGCTTGCAGCGATTGATCGTCAGGCCCTTCAGCCGTTCGCCCCGGCCGCCGGCCATGACGATCGCGAGCGTGCCGCTGGTCAGGCGGCTGACGAATCGTCCATGGGAGGCGCGCGCGGGCTGTCGCTGCATGATGGGCCGCTCGGAATCGCTGAGGTCATTGCGGAACTTTGAGGTTACTTTGAAGTGTTCGAGGCGCCCTTGTCCATAGGAGAAGTCTCAGGATCCCTACTGCGTCGCAAAGCCCGAAGGCTTCCGGGCCACGTCCGGCGCGGTAGACTTCGCGGAATGAAAGCACTACCGGCCCTCGCGGCCACCCTGATGCTGTGCGCCGGGCCTGCCGCACGCCTCGCCGTGGCGGCACCGCCGCAGGCCGTGATCCGCATGCCTCAGCAGGCCGGCCGCGGCGCCTGCGTCGGCGACGGTACCGGGTACCTGCGGGCCCGGATCCGCGGCGCGTTGAACCTGGACCTGAACTGGAAGGATGCCGGGCTCACCTGCGCCGGCGAGGCGCGCCCCGACGGCAGTGGCCTGCGCCTGAGCTTCGCGGGGCCCGGCCCCGGCGGCCGGGTGCTGCGCCTGGTGTTCGGCGTGCGCGCCGCGCGCGAAGGGGCCCCTGGCCGGGAACTGCCGACCAATCTCACGGTCCTGCTCGACGGCGGCCGGATGTTCGCGACCCGCGGCGACGACCGGTGCACGACGGACCGGCTCTCGCAGCGCCTGCTGCCGGCCACGACGGGGCCCGACGCATCCTCGGTGCGGGCCTGGCGCATCGAGGCTCGGGGCTTCTGCGTGGCACCGGCCGGTGCCGTCACCGGACCGGGGCGCATCCTCGTCAGCCGCTTCGATTTCGCGGGCCGCATCGAGTTTGCCGGGCGCGGCTGACACCGCCCGCTTGTCGCCATGGAGTCGTTCACGAGCATGAATCCGCCACTTGATCCGATCCCCGCCCCGACGCGCCGCTGGCTGCTGGCGCTGTGCGCCGCCTGCGGCCTGCTCGCGCTGTACACGCTGACCGCGCACGCGCAGGCCCCGGGGGCGCCGCTCGAGGAACTGTCGGCGTTTCCGCAGGCCACGCTCACCATCACCGGCGGCGGCGGCCGCCACCAGTTCAGCCTCTGGGTGGCCGACACCGGGCCGCGCTCGGAACAGGGACTGATGTTCGTGCGCGAGCTGCCCGCGGACCGGGGCATGGTGTTCACCGGCGAGCAGCCGCGCGTCTGGAACATGTGGATGAAGAACACCTACATACCGCTCGACATGCTGTTCGTGGCCGTCGATGGCCGCGTGGTCAAGATCGCCCACGCCATCCCGCATGACGAGACCACGATCAGTTCCGACGTGCCCGTGAATGCCGTGATCGAGCTACAGGGCGGCATCAGCGAGAAGCTGCATCTGAAGGTCGGAGACCTCGCGCGCTGGAAGGCCGTACCGTAGCCGCAACGTCCGGCCCGTCGCTCACGGCTGCTGTGTTGTGATGGGGCGACATCCGTACGGCGTGCAGCACTTTGGTGCAGGCCGGCTGTGATGCCACAGAACAGGCATATGGCACGCACCGAAGCGGATCAGGGTCTACCCGTTGCATGCAGACAACAAATATTTGAACCCCATGTAACGTTGCGTTTATGCTGGCGTCATACTTGGGGGCGGCCTTTCGGCGCAGGGATCCGGGGCTGCCGTTTCATATAAATGTCTGAAGGG
>DATJPN010000152.1:0-6583 GCA_035506335.1 Steroidobacteraceae bacterium
CATGACCCCGGGTGCGCGGCTGCTCGTCGTCGAGCGCCTCATGCCCGCGCGGCTCGAGCCTTCCGCGCAGCATCGCGCGCTGGCGCGCGTGGACCTGCACATGCTCGTGGCACTGGGAGCCCAGGAGCGCACCGAGGATGAAATGCGCGGCCTGCTCGCTTCGGCGGGACTGCAGCAGGTCCGGCGGATCGACACCGGATCGGAGTTCCAGATCCTCGAGGCGCGGGCCTGAGCGGCGGGCGCCGGCCTAGATCTGGGCGCTGAGCGACAGACCCGGAACGGTCGCCATCGAGGCCGAGATCTGCTGGCTGATCTGCTGCAGCATGGCGAGGCGCCCGCGAATCATCTTGGTGCGCGTCATGCGGCCCGAATGGCTGGACGAGTTCAACGCCGCGACCACGCGGCCCCGGTGGTCGAAGACGGGGACGGCGAGGGCGATGACGCCGTAGGCGAGCTCATCCGCCACGACGACATACCCGTTGCGCCGCGCATCGTTGATCAGGCCGCGCAGTTTCTGCGGATCGGTGACGGTGTGTTCGGTGAGCGCCGTGAAGCGGGTGGTGTCGAAATACAGTTTCAGGCGCTCCGGGCTCAGGCCCGCCAGCAGCACTCTGCCGGTGGAGGTGGCATGCGCCGGAAACCGGCTGCCGACATGGGCCTCCAGGCGCACCAGCGTACGCACCGAGGTTCGCGCCACGTAGGCGATCTCGGCGCCGTCCAGCACGCACAATGCCGCCGAGTCCTGGGTCTCGCGCGCCAGCTCCTCCAGATGCGTCCGGGTGATCTGTTCGATGTTGATGGATTCCAGGTACGCCGCCCCGAGCTCCAGCACCTTCGGCCGCAGCAGGAAGTTGCGCCCGTGGCGGGTGACGTAGCCCAGCTCCTCGAGGGTGAGCAGGCAGCGGCGCGCCGTGGCGGCCGGCATCCTCGCACTGCGCGCGATGTCGCTCAAGGTGAGGGCGGCATGATCGCGCCCGAAGGCACGAATGACCGCGAGGCCCTTGGCGAGACCACCCATGGCTTCACGGCGCTGGACGGGGGTGCGGCTGGTTGTCACGGTTTCGTATGGTGGACGGGATTTCGATATACGAAAAATAGCATACCCTCGCCCCTGGCCGCATACTGCCCGGGCTTACGCGGCTGCCACGGCGGCGGCTGGGGACAAGGGGGGAGGCATGCGCGAGTTCGACGAGAAGAGCATTACCCAGGCGGTGATCGAGCGCCTGGCAGACTGTGACGATCCGCGTTTCAAGCAGGTGATGACCTCGCTGGTCACGCACCTGCACGATTTCGTGCGCGACGTGCGGCTGACCGAGGCGGAGTGGATGACCGCGATCCAGTTCCTCACCGACGTGGGTCAGACCTGCAGTGACAAGCGCCAGGAATTCATCCTGCTGTCGGATACGCTGGGCGTGTCCGTGCTGGTCATCACCCTGAATCACCCCGCGGACAACGGCAGTGCCGAATCGACCGTTCTGGGTCCCTTCTATTGGGAGGGGGCGCCGGAGCTGCCGCGGGGAAGCAATCTTGCCGAGGGCGTCAAAGGCGAGCCGGCGTTCTACTCCGGCCGGGTCTTGAGTTCCCAGGGCCAGCCGCTCGCGAATGCGCTGCTCGACATCTGGTCGGGTAACGGCGAGGGCGATTACGACATGCAGATCCCGGGGGAGACCGGGATGAAGGCGCGGGGAAAGATCCGCACCGATGCCGAGGGACGCTACTGGTTCCGCTCCATCCGTCCGACGTTCTACCCCGTGCCCACCGATGGCCCGGTGGGTCGGATGCTGCGCAAGATGGGCCGCCACCCCAATCGTCCGGGGCACATCCACATGATCGTCTCGGCGCCGGGCTACCGGCCGGTGACCACCCACCTGTTCGTCGCCGGCAGCCAGTACCTGGATTCGGATGCCGTATTCGGCATGAAGGAATCACTGGTGGCGCAATTCGACCGGCATCCGCCCGGGACCGGCCCGAACGGGGAGCGCATGGAAGTCCCGTTCTACACCGTGAACTACGACTTCCGGCTGCGCCCCGCGAATCCTTAGCGTTCAGGGCATCGGGGTGGTCCCGGTGAAGTACGTCACCACGTAGGCCTTGACCGTGCCGTCGGGTTGCGGGACTCCGGAGACCTCCACTTTGGTCCCGGTCGCCATTCCCGTGGTGAAGGTCGACTGGCCGGCCGAGGTCGTGAGGTCGACGGGACTTACCGTCACGATGCCGCCGCTGATGTCCACCTGGTACACCAGGGCCGCCGAGCCGGCCGTGGCGCCGGCTTCGATCGTCACCGGATTCGCGCCGTTGACCGCGGTGATCGCGAAGTCCTCGGCGCCGGCGCTCAGCGTCGGCGCGCTCGCGACCGTTCCGACGGGCAGCGGCGTGGGTTCCAGGATCGAGGCCGCGGCGCTCCAGCCCGTCGCGTTCGCCGGGTCGCCCCAGACGACATAGCTCACGCCCCAGGGGATGATCGGGCGTGCGGTACCCCCGAAGCTCGCGGTGCCATTGGTGGCATTCACGAAGTTGCCGACGGCGCTGCCGCCGGACTGGACGAGGGTCGGGTAGGCGAAGTTCCACCACTTGTAGCCCGCGATGGCGGCACCGCTTACGGGATCGTTGCCATTGGCCGTGGTGGAGTCGATGTAGCCGAGCGTCACCGTATAGTCATCGATGGCGCGCACGAAGTCATGCGTGTAGGTGAAGCCGCTGCTGCTCGGCGCGGAGATGGCGCCCGAGTAGGCGGCGGTTTCGATGTCGATGGCCTGCGCGACGAGGGGTACGGCGAGGGGGTCCACGACACTGGCGTGCACCTTGAAGCCGCGCACGATTTCCTTGTTGGCGAGGAACGCGGTGCCGGTCGCGATCGGCGTCGCGTCCGCAACCGCGTTCCAGGGCTGGCGGTAGAAGAACTGGGTGTTGGCATTGACCACCAGCGGTACGCCGATGCCCCGCTCGTTGGTGATGGTGATGACGTTGGTATTGGCGTTGACGTTCAGCACGTGGCCTTCGGGACTGACCCAGACGCTGTTGAAGGTGCTGCTCGCCCAGATCCGGGTCGCCACCAGCGTGCCGTTGTCCTGGTAGCGGGCGGCGATGCGGACGAACTTGCCGTTCAGGGAGGATTCATTGGAAAAATTCATGATGGTGCTGGTGGTCTTGGCATCCAGGTCGTAGAACAGGGTGCCATTGGTCGCATCCGCCAGGATCGTGAGGGTCTGCGTGCCCGTGACCGCGGTTTCGGGCGACACGGCCGGCAGGGTCGGGTAGTCCTTGTCGATCGTGATCGACGTATTGTCGGAGGAGATCCCCGTGACCGTGCCGTAGGTGTGGCGCAGCACGAGGTGGCTCAGGTGCGCGAGCGGGCGATGGCGCAACGGGCCATCGAAGTTGACGGCCCACTGCGTGGTGGCGGCGCCGGGCGGATTGTGGCCGATGATGAATGCCGGATGTGACAGGTCGAACTCCAGGTCGAGCGCCGCGGTCGCGGTGGTGGTCACCACCAGCGGGGAGACGAAATTGACCGTGACGGATGCGGTGAGGTTCGAACCGCTGCCCTGGGTGTTGACCACGTGGATATTCGAGGTCGCGACGGTCGTGCCGCCGGCCAGGGCAAATCCGGACTCCGGGTCGGCCGATGAGGTCAACAGCACGTCACCGGAGTTGCCGCTGACCGTGATGACGGCACCGGTATAGGTGCCGACCGGGACCGTGGCGTTGCCGAGGATCTCGGCCAGCTGGTCCAGCTGCTGGAGATTGACGAACGGGGCGGCCGTGGGGGCCGTATACACCGTGACGTTGGCGCCGCCGCCCTGCGGGATGAGTGCGATGCTCAAGACCTTGACGCCGATGGTCGCCCAGTCATCCGAGGAGGCATCGCTGATCACGATCGGCACGCTGGCACTCTGTGCCGTCGTGCCCAGGCTCTGGCCGGATCCGCCGCAACCGCAAAGGGTGGCCGCAATCGCGCCGCAAACGGCGAAGCTCAGTTTCCCGGTGTTCATGTTTCTCCCTCGCGTTATCAGTGCTGCAATGGGAGTCAGTAGCGGGCGAGGCGGCATTAGGTTGACGCGGTGCCCGGAAATCCCGTGATCGGGGATATGTCACCATTTGACGACAGGGGTATCATTTTGAAGATGATCGAACCGGATTACACCGCGATGCTGGCCGTGGCCCTCGATGAGGCGCGCCTGGGCCTGGCCGAGGGTGGCATTCCCATCGGCGCGGCGCTCTTCGACCGGCAGGGCGCCGTGCTCGGGCGGGGCCACAACCGGCGCGTGCAGGAGGGCGACCCGTCGCTACACGGCGAAACCGACGCCTTTCGAAAGGCCGGCCGGCGACGCCACTATCGGGACACGGTGATGGTCACGACCCTGGCGCCGTGCTGGTATTGCAGCGGCCTGATCGTGCAGTTTCGCATCGGGGCGGTCGTGGTCGGCGAGTCACGCAGCTTTCGCGGCGGGGTGGACTGGCTGCGCGCGCGCGGCGTCGAGGTGATCGATCTGGATTCGGCGCAGTGCGTAGAACTTCTGTCCGGCTTCGTGAGCCGGTATCCGCAGATCTGGAATGAGGACATCGGAGAGGATTGAATGGACGTCCACCTGTCATCGCTTGACCACGTACGCACGCAGATCATCGATCTGCTCATCCAGTTCGGCCCGAAGCTGCTCACGGCGATCCTCATCATCATCGCCGGGGTGATCGTCGGGGGCTGGGTCGAGCGCTGGCTGCTGCGTGCCCTGCAGCGCTTCGAGTTCGAGCCGCCGCTGCGCCAGCTGCTCTCCCGGGCGACCCGCGCGCTGGTGCTGCTGTTGTTCGTCGTGATGGCGTTGCAGAACCTGGGCGTCCAGCTGCTGCCACTGGTCGCCGGCCTGGGCGTCGCCGGTGCCGGCATCGCTCTCGCCATGCAGGGCGTGCTGAGCAACATTGTCGCGGGGCTGTCGATCATCCTCACCAAGCCCTACCGCGTCGGCCAGTTCATCCAGGTGGCCGGCGTCGACGGGCAGGTCGAGCAGGTGACCCTGTTCAGCACCATCCTGCTGCATGCCGACCGGTCGAAGGTGGTGATCCCGAACCGCAAGATCGTGGGCGAGATCCTCCATAACTATGGCCAGATCCGCCAGGTGACCGTTCAGGTCGGCGTCGCCTACGACACGGATATCAACGCGGTCCTCGAGATCATCCGGGCGGTGGTGCAGTCGAACCCGAAGGTGATCAAGGACGTGGCACCGGTGATCGGCGTCGCGCGACTGGCCGATTCGGCGGTGCAGATCAGCATCCAGCCGTGGGTGTCGGTCGATGATTACCCGCTGGCCACGGCCGAGATCACGCGCGCGACCCTCGAAGCGCTGCGGGCGCATCGGATCAACCTGCCGCTCCCGCAGCGGGAGGTACGGCTGCTGTCGACCCCGGCCTGAAGGCGCAGGCGCCGGTGCCTCAGCGGGGCACGGCCCTGGCGTAGAGCTCGACCTGCGCCAGGTCGGACCAGCCTCCCGGTCCATGGCCGCTGCCGGGCATCAGATCGGCGAATCCGACTGCGTCCACCTTCGACAGGTCGACGTGATCGAGTGGGGTTCCGGTCGTGACCACCCGCGCGGTGTCGAGCTTCAGCCAGTGCAGGTCGGCGAAGGAGATCTCGCTCACGAGCCAGTCGCGCGGGGAGCCATCGGTCCGGTCCGCCACCAGCCAGGTGCCGTCGGCCAGCTTCACGACCGGCCGGATCTGGTGATAGCCGGACGTGCGCGTGGACCAGCGTATGCGCGCGAGGCCCGTGAGGTCGGCCAGGTTGCGGCGATTGCGGAAGGCCAGCCCACACGGCGTCGCACACAGCCCGAGCCACACGTGGGTGGGGTTGTTCTCATCGCCGGGATTCCCGGCGAGCATGATCTGTCCGGCCGGCACCAGCAGGGTGAGCTCGAGGTTCGGATTCGACAGCGATGCGCCGGTGACGGGATGCTCGCCGCCCTTCGGCGCCTGTTTCCACTCCTCGCGAAAGAACAGCGGCGGGCGTTGCGGGCCGTGCTCCGGAGGGCTGCCCGGCGGGGGCAGGGCGCCGGCCGCCTGCGCGAGAGCCGGGACGATCCGCATCAGGGTGCACAATGCCAGCATCGTGGCGGCTGACCGCTGCATTCTCATCATGGCCCCCTCCTTGCCTGACGGGCGAGGGCGAGTGTACCGCTGCGCGCCTCAGGCGGGGGTATTCAATCGGGTCAGCAGGTCGCCGACGCTCAGGGGGTGGGCGAGCAGGAATCCCTGGGCGTGGTCACAGTTCAGCGATTCGAGGACCCGCAGCTGCTCTTCGGTCTCGACGCCCTCGGCCGTGACGGTGCAGCCGACATCCTTCGCCATGCGGATGATGGCCGCGACGATGGCGCGACTGCTGTCCTGCCCGTCGAGGCCCGCGACGAAGCTGTGATCGATCTTGATCGAGCCGAAGGGGTGATCGCGCAGCCAGGTCAGCGAGGAGAATCCGGTGCCGAAATCATCCAGCGCCACGCGCACGCCCATCTTCTCGAGAGTACGGACGTTGCCGACGCTGGTGCTGTCCGGCCGCAGCAGCGCCGATTGCGTGAGCTCCAGGCTCAGCATGCGCGGT